>BNUG01000003.1 GCA_025997195.1 Clostridia bacterium
CCAGCGCATGATCTCCCTCGAAGAGGTTGTCGTAGACGCCGGGCAGATGGTCACCCCAAAAGACGACGACGGTAGGTTTTTCACGCATGGCGATCCGGTCGATAAAGGCGCCGGTCGCCGCGTCCGAATCATGGATGAGTTCCATATAATCGTTGATCTTTTCCCGCTCGGAATAGGACGCCTCCCATGCCTGCGATCGGAAGGTGTGTTCCTTGAATTGCTTTCCGTATTGCGGGTGGTTTTGCATGGTGATCAGCGTAATGAATTTGTTGTCGTCGTTTTCGTTGAGATAGGCCTCTGCTTCCCGGTACGCGCTCGCGTCGGAGATGTAATAGGATCCTCTGTCGTGGGCCGTATGTTCAAATTCATCCGAGCCATGGAATTCATCGAACCCAAAGAGAGGATAGACCGTGTTCCGGCGGTACATCGTAGCACCGTAAGCGTGCAGGCCGATTGTGTCATAGCCCGCATCCCGGAACAGGCGCGCGGCCGACGGAAAACACTCCATCTCCGGGATCATGCTCTGATAGGGGTAGGCCCAGCCGGTGAAATAGGTCGAAAATCCGGTCAGGACTTCATATTCGATGTTGGCAGTCCCGCCTCCGTAGCGCGGGGAGTAGATCCAGCCATGGGCAGCTTCTCTGTTGATTCGGTGTAGTTCGGGCATGAGTTCTGTGACCGGGCCGCTCCATGGATAGGTCATTGAAAATCGATCCGGGTCGGAAAACGATTCGTTCATTACATAGATCACATCTGCGTTAAGATCATCAGGATCTGTACGCCAGTGATTGGCAGTGCGCGCTGTTTCTTTGTATTTGCTTACAATCGCTTGAATGGTTTCTTCAGAATAATTTTCCGGTTCCGCCATACCGACGACTTTTAGGTTGCTGATGAAAGCGGCTACATAACCATTTGTCTGGTAATTTAGCGTTTGGTTCCAGGCGATATATTTGTAACCGGCCGCCGGAATATCACCTGTGTACGGGCTTCGGATCGGCCATGTGACTGCAAGCAGCAGGACGAAGCCAAATACGACGAACGCACTGCGGAAAATAGCACGGCGTCGTATTTGTCTGTGGGTCGGGTGAATCGCACCGCCGCTCGCGTGCTGTTTCTTATTCTTATTATGCAAAATAAGGGTGATGACGACGCCGAGACAGGAAAGACCTCCACAGATGAGCCACTGCGGGATGGAGTCACGCGCGTCGTACATGCCCGAAAGCTCGTTCAAATGGAAGAACATTTCGAGGTCGCCGGGGAAGACATGTTCCATGCGGAGCGCGACTTTGATGGTGTCCGCATAGGTCAGCAATACTGCGCAGGCGAAGATGACACAGGTGCCGAGGTAGGGGTTGCCGAAGGCGCCGTAGGCGATGACGAGGATGAGGAATAGGGGGATCGCGCCGGCGAAGAAGAGCAGCGGATTGTTCAGGATAAAGGCCGGTTGTTCGATGCGCCATTGGATGAAGGCATTGAGCAAAATCGCCATGCCCACAAGGAAGGCGGCGTGTCCAAGGATTCGGGTTCGGTGCTGTTTTAGATATAAAATCATCGCAATATCATACCGCAAGGATGACTTGTGCTTCAAGGGCTGCGGGAAATTATTAAGAACTTCGTAATAATGGGTAATAATGTCATACTGCGCGTCACGAACTGCGCCGAGGAACAGTCCTAATTTGCACAAAATGTAGAAAATATATTGACGTGGGTGCGAGATGTTGTATAATATCTGAAAGTAACAGAAATCGGAGGAGGACTTGCACGTAGTATATCAGAAAACTGCATACACACGCGACCGAGCGATCGGCGCGCACCCCGTTTTCCGTTTCTCCCATGCGGGAGTTTTTTTTTGCACAGAATGAGGGAGGGCGTCAATGGATGAACGAAAAGCCTTGGTCGGCCGCAATTTGCTGGAGCCGGGAGATTTCTCGGAGTCGGAGATGGAGGCGCTGTTTGATCTGGCTGACCGGATACAGCAGGTACCGGCGCGCTATGCCGAAGCAGCAAAGGGCAAGGTGCTTGCCGCGCTGTTTTTCGAACCGAGCACGAGAACACGTTTGAGTTTCGAGACTGCGATGCTTCGGCTTGGCGGGCAGACGGTGGGATTTTCCGAAGCGCAAAGCAGCAGCGCGGCGAAGGGCGAAAGCATAGCTGACACCGTTCGTACGGTGGGGTGTTATGCGGATATTACGGTGATTCGGCACCCGAAAGAAGGGAGTTGCCGTGTGGCGGCGACCCATTCGGACGTACCGGTGGTGAACGCGGGCGACGGCGGACATCACCATCCGACGCAGACTCTGACGGATCTGCTTACGATCCGGCGCGAGAAAGGGCGAACCTGCCATCTGCGTGTCGGGCTTTGTGGTGATCTAAAATTCGGACGTACAGTGCATAGCCTGATCAAAGCGCTGAGTGTACAGGAGGGTATTGAATTTTGTCTGATTTCGCCGGAGGAACTGCGCGTGCCGTCTTATGTTGTCCGTATGATTGAGGTAGGGGGATGTAAATGGAGCGAGACGCGCAGTCTGGGAGAGGCGATTTCTGGACTTGACGTGCTGTATATGACGCGCGTGCAGAAGGAACGGTTTTTCAATGAAGAGGATTATATCCGGCTGAAGGACAGCTATATTCTCGACGAACAAAAGATGCAGCAGGCGCCGGAGGGCATGATCGTGATGCACCCGCTGCCTCGGGTGAACGAGATCGCGGCAGAGGTAGACGCTGACCCGCGCGCTGTATATTTCAAGCAGGCGCGCAACGGGATGTATGTGCGCATGGCGCTGATCATGGGATTGCTCGGGATTGAGGAGCCGGAGACGAGAGGCTAAGCGAAGCTGTGGAAACAGAGAGTTTGCGCCGAAACGAGCGTCGGGAAGAGGGGAATGATAAACCATGGAAGTAAATAGTATTGAAAACGGCATTGTAATCGATCATATCAAGGCGGGGCAGGGGCTGAAGATTCTTTCGCATTTGGGGATTGATACGCGGACGGATACGGTCGCGCTCATCATGAACGCGACTTCGAGTAAGCTTGGGCGGAAGGATATCATCAAGCTTGAGAACCTGTTGGATGTTGACATCACGGCGCTTGGGCTGCTCGACTGCGGGGCGACGGTTAGTTATATTGAGAAGGGAAAACTCGTGCGTAAGGTCAAACTGGCGTTACCGGACCGTGCGGTGGACGTCATCCGGTGCAAGAACCCGCGCTGTGTGACTTCGGCGGAGCCCGGACTAGAGCATGTCTTTCTGCTGGTGGATCCGCAGACGCAGGAGTATCGCTGCGAATACTGCGACGAGATCGTGAAGATATGAGGGCGCCCCGTGAACTGTGATCAGCATATGACGAACGAGGGTGCGTTTGTGCGTGTGCCGGCGTTTGTCGATTTGCATGTGCATTTTCGCGAGCCGGGGTTTCCGGAGAAGGAAACGATTGCGTCGGGCGCGCGCGCGGCGGCGGCCGGGGGATACCGGGCTGTGTGTATGATGCCGAATACGCGGCCGGTCATCGACTCCGTGGAGACTTTGCTTGCGGTCGATTGGCTCGGGCGCGAGGCGAATGTGACCGGCGTAAGCGTACTGGCGGCGGCGGCGATGACGATGGGGCAGGCGGGAGACCGGCTGACAGGTCTCGCGGCGATGGATGTGGCGGGGACGCGCTGCAAGACGCTGACGGGCCATGGGGTCTGCGGGGTTTCGGAAGATGGGAAGACTTTGGAGAATCCCTATTTGATGGAGGAAATCTGTCGGCAGGCGGCGCGGCTTGGGCTTGCCTTGATGGATCATGCGGAGCCGGAGGTGGAAACGATTCGGCGAGACATTGCGCTTGCACAGCGGACGGGTGCGCGGATCCATATTCAGCACGTGAGTCTTGCGGAAAGCGTCAGGCTCCTGCGGGAAGCGAAGGCGGCGGGCGCGCTCGTGACCTGCGAAACGGCGCCGCACTATATCGCTCTGACCTCGGAAGCGCTGCGGGAGATGGGTGCGAACGCCAAGATGAATCCGCCGCTCGCTTCGGAGGATGACAGGCTTGCGCTGATCGAGGGGTTGCGCGACGGAACCATCGACTGCATCGCGACGGATCATGCCCCGCACGAGGCGGCGGCCAAGGAAGGGCCGGCCTGGCAGGCGGCGAACGGAATCGTGGGACTTGAGACCGCTTTCCCTGTCTGTTATACGGTATTGGTTAGAGGTGGCTATCTGACACTGGATGATCTGGTATGCTTGATGGCGATTCGGCCCGCTGAGATCATCGGCCTGCCGCCGCCCGGAGATTTGGAGGACCCTGCGGGCAGTTATGTTCTGCTTGATCTCGAAACAGAGTACGAGATTGACAAGAATACGTTTCGCTCGAAGGGGCGCAATACGCCGTTTCACGGAATGTCCGTCTACGGCCGCGTCATGCAGACTGTGATAGATAACCGGGTGGTCTATGCGGCTACAATGAATCCTGCAACTACGCTTCGCTCCACGTAGGATGACGATATGGAGTAAATAATGATCGGTAGAGAAGAATGGAGTAAATCATGATTGATAGACTAATGAACCGTATCGAAGTGCTGAAGTGTCCGATTTGTGTGGGGCTTGATCCTACGCCGGAACTTATTCCGGAAAATATGCGGAAAGATGCGGAGAAGGACTTTAAGGAACCGCCGATGGCGGCCGCTTTCGCCATGATGAAATTCAGCCTTGAGATCATCGACGCGATTGCCGGCATTGTTCCCGCCGTCAAGCCGAACATTTCATTCTTTGAGCGCTATGGAGTCCAAGGTTTTCGTGCTTACGACATGACGTGCGAATATGCATGGAATCACGGCCTGATGGTGATCGGAGATATCAAGCGCGGAGACATCGGCTCCACGGCCAAAGCTTATGCGAGTCATCTCGAATCACAGACGCTGTGCGGCCAAGAGTTTGAGATTTGGAAAGAAGATGCGGTAACACTGAATCCCTATTTGGGTACCGATAGCATCACACCGTTTCTTGACGTGCTGCGTGTGCAAGATAAGGGTGTTTTTGTTCTTGTTAAGACGAGCAATCCCGGTTCGGCTGATATTCAAGATTTGATCGTTGTCTCTTCCGAATCGGGAACAGAAGTCGGAACAGGCACCGGAACAGGAGGCGGATTCGGGGTTGGAACGACGGTTCCTCTATACGAGCACGTTGCGGGGCTCGTCAAAAAATGGGGCGCAGGTGAAGGTCTGATGGGGGCCCATGGTTATAGCAAAGTCGGCGCGGTTGTGGGCGCCACCCATCCGGAAACAGGTGCCAGGCTGCGCGAACTCATGCCGTCCACGTTTTTTCTGGTGCCGGGGTACGGCGCGCAGGGCGCAACCGCGAAAGATGTCAGACGGTTTTTCGATATACAAGGCAAGGGCGTGATTGTGAACTCCTCACGCGGTATTATCGGTGCATGGAAAACTGACGGGGAAAACGCCGGGCGTATTGGGAGAGCCGCCAGAGACGCTGCGCTACGAATGAGGGACGAGATCGGAGCCGTGCTGTGAGCGAAGTGAGTGAAGTGAGTGAAGTGAGTGAAGTGAGTGAAGTGCAGACGGTGAGTGTCGTACGCGCAGAAAGCCGCGTTGAGAGAAATACATACCGGATTGTCAGAAATGAACAAATCGCGGATGGCATTTTTGAACTGATTCTAGATGCGCCGGACATCGCGGCAGTCGCGACGTCGGGGCAGTTTGTCAACCTGTATCTGCCGGACGGCGCGATGCTTTTGCCGAGGCCGATCAGTATTGCGGGAGCGGACGCGGACACGGGAGCGGTCTCTCTCATTTACGCGGTCGTTGGCGCAGGAACCCGGGTGCTGTCCTTACTTCGTCCCACTTCCGTGTCTACGACCACCCTTACGCACGCAAGCGGTATTCATTTCGGAACCAATATGATTGAGGCGATGGGACCGCTTGGTACCGGATTTTTTGATTACAAGGGCAGTTTGTTGACTTTCGGAGATTTGTCAAAAGAATCCTTCTTAGACCAGAATACCGCACGAGCGGATGCGCATGGAAAGACCACCGTGGTATTGATCGGCGGCGGCGTGGGCATCCCTCCGTTGTTTTTTGCCGCACAAAAACTGCGCGACGCTTATGGTTCGGAGATTGAGATTACCGCCTTTCTTGGCTATCGAAATGCTCCTTGGCTGGACGAGCGTTTTGTGCAAATTTGCGATGCGGTTCATACGATTTCTGAATCTCTGGACAATTTATCTGAAGTGTCACCTGTCGTGGATTCCCCAAGTCTACGTTTGGGACAGGCGCCGATTGAGTCGGCGAATGGCGGGAGTCGCGTTGTTCGGGCTTCGCAAACCGGAAACGTCATCGACTTGCTTGACGCTTGGCGGGATGAAATTTTTACAACACAAAAAGAACCGTCCCCCTTGTGCTCTTCCTTGTGCTCTTCCTTGTGCCCGACGCTCGCGCTTTCCTGCGGACCGAAGCCTATGCTTGCTGCTGCCGCTGCTTGGTGCGCACGGAACGATATACCACTCCGCGTTTCCCTTGAGGAACGGATGGGCTGCGGTTACGGCGCCTGTGCCGGTTGTACCACAAAAACGCAGTCGCTAAACGATCCCGAAAAGCCGCAAAACGGGTCCGATGGTCCGATCATTGACGGTGTGATCAAAAAGAAAGTTTGCAGGCACGGCCCCGTATTCTGGGCGGGCGAAGTCGTATGGTGAAATCATGATGGGAAAAAATAAAGTGAAAAATATTATGGAGAAAGAATTGTGGTAAGAGAAATATGACAAGAGACCTTTTTGCTGATATTGCAGGCATCCGCTTGAAAAACCCAATCGTCGCCGCCTCAGGGACTTACAGCTATGCGGAGAGTTCGCTATATTATGATGCGGCGGCGCTTGGGTGCATCACGACGAAGAGCGTGTCACCTGGGCCGTGGATCGGCAACGATGCGCCGGTGATCGCGGAGACTTACGGCGGGATGCTCAATGCGATCGGGTTGGCAAACAGCGGGCTTGCAGTCTATACGGCTCCGGGCGGCGAACTTGCCTTACTGAAAGCGGCGGGCGCTACCGTGTGCGCGAATGTGGTCGGGCGAACGGCGGAGGATTATGCGGAAGTCTGCGCGGGCTTGGCGGACAGCGCGGTCGATCTGCTCGAACTCAACATCAGCTGCCCGAATGTCAAATGCGGGGGCATGAGTTTTGGCACTGCTCCTAAGGTGGCTGCTGCTCTCGTGAGGGAATGTAAAAAAGTCGCGGGCGCAAAGCCGCTGCTTGTAAAATTGACGCCAAACGTCACGGATATCACGGAGATTGCCTTGGCGGTTCTGGACGCGGGTGCAGACGGCCTTACCCTCATCAATACGCTGAAAGGCATGCGCATCGACCTAAAGACGAAAAAACCCGTTCTCTCCACTGGGATTGGCGGGCTTTCGGGGCCGGCGATCCATCCTGTCGCGGTGCGCATGGTCTGGGAAACGCGGCAGGCTGTGGGGGACGCCGTTCCGATCATCGGCATGGGTGGCGTCATGACCGGCGCTGACGCTTACGAGTTGATGCTGGCTGGTGCGAACGCTGTGGCGGTCGGCACCGCCGCGCTGATCGACCCCTGCGCGCCCGTACGGATCTTGAAAGAGCTCGAAGCGTATCTTAAATGACAAAAATAATAAACAATGCCGGATTTTACATGATTGAATCCGGTCATTTCGGGGTATGAACAAACTATGGGGGGCTGATCGAGGGTCTCCCGGGGAAACCCGGGGCGCCCTCGACATAAAAGCGGAGCCTGTGAGAAAGGATCGTACGATGAGTACAGAGAGTTACAAAGAAAGTTTCACCAAATTTCTTCTTTCATCGGGTGCATTGACATTTGGTGATTTCACGTTGAAAAGCGGCCGCAAATCGCCCTATATGATCAATGCCGGGCATTTCAACACCGGATGGGCCATCTCGCGTCTTGGGTGTTTTTACGCGCGTGCCATTCACGAAAAAGTGCAGCTTGGCGTGATTCCGCAGGATACGGGGATCATCTTCGGATCCGCCTACAAAGGTATTCCGCTTGCCACGGCCGCGTCGATCGCCCTGAACGCCGCGTTCGACATCCATGTCGGCTGGTGCTTCAACCGCAAAGAGGCCAAGGACCACGGCGAGGGCGGCGTCTTCGTCGGCAAGCAGCTTGGTCCCGGAGACAAGATTCTGATCATCGACGATGTGATGACCGCCGGCACCGCGCTTCGCGAGACGGTCAACCTGATTCACACCCATGCGCCCGAAGCCGAGATCGTCGGTTCCGTCATCGCGGTAGACCGCGCCGAACGCGGCGGCGGCACAGCCGGAGGCGGCAGGCTTTCCGCGGTTGCGGAGGCTCAGTATGAACTTGGTTTTCCTGTTTTTTCAATAATAGACATCGATGAAATCGTGTCCGCGCTGAAAGTCGGCCTCGAATTCCCGGCCCCGGCGCAGCCCTCGGCAGACTCCCCGTCGACCCCGTATAGGCAGCCGAAGCTATCCGCCATCGATCGGTACCCTTGCGACTTATGCGAAGACCGGGAGGAAAAGGAAAGCAACGTAATCCTGCCGACAGCGGAACAGATCGCGGCGATCGAAACTTACCTGAAAGAACACCGCGCGGGTTAGCGCGTAGATAAGGCAAGAGGACAAAGCAACCAGACAGGGGACAGACCTTCTGCCTTTTTATTTATCTTTGGGGTTTCCTGATTTGATGTTTACTACTTCTGTCACTTCGCCTCCGTTTGCGCGAACTGCGGCGGCGAGTTTTTCTCCGTAACCTGTGCCGGATCCCGACACCAGAACGAGCTCCACCTTTGCGGACTTTGGCAGCAGGGTGGCAGCGCTGTTGACCGCCGGCGCGACATTGCCGACCCAAATCGGTCCGGCCAGAATGATTTTGTCGTAAGCGCTTAGATTCAGATCTGCGCCGAGCGGCTCGATGGCGCTCTTTGCCTGTCTCATGGCCTGAAATACGCCGGGAATCCACGCGGTAAAACCGTTGCGTTTGGTCTTTTCTTTGATTTCGAGAAGTTCGGCACCGTTTTCTTTGGCACGCGCTTCGGCATAACGCCGTGTGGCGCCTCCGACCGAATAGTATAAGATGAGTTCACTCATGTTGGTCTCCTTTTTGGTTGTAAGGGAATCATAACAGTTTGCGCCAAAGTATGCAAGATTGCGGAACGGAGGGTGTTTCCCGTCGCCTATCCTTTGACGGTTACCACTGGTTTCATGAGTTTAGTGCGATAGCAGCCGGATAAAATCGCGGGTCAACTGGGCCGTCATGCCCCAGATGATATATTCTTTGCCGGTTTCCGGTTCGGTCCATGTATAGATCAACACCTCGTTTTTTCCTGTGCGCCAGGTATAGTCATCACGGGGTGCGATTTTTTTGACGGGAAGATCTTTATCGGGTTCCACGATCAGACGGTTGCTATAGACCTCGGGTTCGTTTTCCAAAAAGAAAGACAGGGGAACAAGGAAGATTTCTTTTACCTCGGCGCGGTTCCATACGGCGGATTCAAGCGCGGAGTAGGGAAGGGAGCCGAGAAAACAAAAGAGCGTGAGGTTGCTGAAGGTGATCAAGTAGTTGAGCTCGGCTATCACGGTGACGTCATCCGGCGCCACGCCGAGTTCTTCGGCGGTCTCGCGGACCGCCGCCCCTGCCGCCTGCTCGCCCGCTTCGACCGCGCCGCCGGGGAAGCTCACCTCGCCGGGCTGGACATCCAGCTCGTCCGCGCGTACTTCATATAGGATATGCGGTGCCCCGTCTTTTTCAACCAGCGGGAGCAAAACGGAAAAATCGCGGCCGGAAGAAATCGGCCGCGGCACGTGACCGCGCAGCGCGTTTTCGATTTCCGCGCGGGTGATCATCTCGTCGGTAGGATTTCCGACCAATATCCGTCAGGATCGGCGATGAAATAGAGACCCATATCCGTATTTTCATAAACGATCACGCCCAGATCTTTGTGCCGTTTGTAAGCGGCCTCGTAGTCGTCTGCGCGAAAGGCGAGGTGAATCTCATTGTCCCCCAGATTGTAAGGACCTTCCTTGTCTGCCAGCCAGGTGAGTTCCAGTTGGTGGGAGGAACCTTCGCCCTCGAGAAAAACAATGCGAAATCTGCCGTCCTCCGCGTCATGGGTACGGACGACTTTCAGGTTGAGCGCCTTCTCATAAAAATCGATGCTCTTGTCCAAATCGGCGACATTGATGTTGCTGTGTACACATTTGAATTTCATGTTATTTTTCTCCAAGTAAAAAGCCATAATAGTTTTATATCATAAAAATAGAACTTGAATCGGTTGGCGGTAGCTGCGATAACAAGTAGGATACAGGTATTATACTATTTATAGCGCAAAAATTACCCCGCCTGCGCCATCTCTTCCCTGTACTCGTCAAACGTCATCCGACGGTCGATCAGTTTCCCCTCGGGCGTGAACTCCATGATGCGGTTTGCCACCGTCGAGATAAACTGCCGGTCGTGCGACGCGAATAGGATATTGCCCTTGAACTCCATCAGCCCGTTGTTCAGCGCCGTGATCGACTCGAGGTCGAGATGGTTCGTCGGCTGGTCGAGCAGCAGCACATTCGCCCCCGAAAGCATCATGCGTGACAGCATGCACCGCACCTTCTCGCCGCCCGAAAGCACCTTCACCTGCTTGAACGGATCGTCACCGGAAAACAGCATGCGCCCCAAAAACTGCCGCAAATAACTCTCATGCTTGTCCTCGGAATACTCCTGCAGCCAGGTCAGCAAATTGTCCTCGCCGCGCTCAAAAAACGCCGTATTGTCCTTCGGGAAATACGACTGCGAGGTCGTCACTCCCCATTTGAAAGAGCCCTCGTCCGGCTCTGTCTCCTCCATCAAAATCCGCATCAGCGTCGTCTGCGCCAGCTCATTGTCGCCCACCAGCGCGATCTTGTCTTCCTTGTTCACGAGGAACGAAACATTGTCCAGTACCTTGACATCCCCGATGGTCTTCGAAAGATTCGTCACCTCAAGGATGTCCTTGCCCGCCTCCCGGTCCGGCGAAAATCCGACCCAGGGATAGCGTCTGGACGAAGCCGGCATCTCGTTAATCGACAAATTGTCGAGCAATTTTCGCCGCGAAGTCGCCTGCTTCGCCTTCGACTTGTTCGCCGAAAACCGATTGATAAAATCCTGCAATTCCTTCGCCCGCTCCTCGATTTTGCGGTTCTGGTCCTTCAGCATCTGCTGCATCAACTGGCTCGACTCATACCAAAAATCGTAGTTGCCCACATACATCCTGATCTCTTCAAAATCCACGTCCACGATATGCGTACAAACCGAGTTGAGGAAGTGCCGGTCATGCGAAACCAAAATCGCCGTCCCCGGAAAATCCGCGAGAAAATCCTCGAGCCACTCGATCGACTGATAGTCTAAATTGTTCGTCGGTTCATCCAATAATATAATATCCGGCTTCCCGTACAGTGCCTGTGCCAAGAGCACTTTGACTTTTTGCCGGCCACTGAGCGCCGCCATCCATTCATCATGCAAGTCCGTGGGTATTCCCAGACCTTGCAGCACTCTGGAAGCCTCCGACTCAGCCTCCCAGCCGCCCATCTCCGCAAATTCGCCTTCGAGTTCCGAAGCGAGGATTCCATCCTCATCCGAAAAATCCGCTTTGGCGTACAATTCTTCTTTCTGTTTCATGATCTCAAACAGCCGGGCATTGCCCATCAAAACCGTTTCCATCACAGAGAAAGCGTCATACTTGTTCTGATCTTGTTTCAGCACGGACATGCGAAGCTTCGGTGACATATGTACATTGCCGCTTGTAGGTTCCAGTTCCCCCGAAAGGATTTTGAGGAAAGTGGACTTCCCGGCGCCGTTGGCCCCGATGATGCCGTAACAATTCCCCACCGAAAACCCCAAACTAACATGGGAAAAAAGTTTGTCCGCCCCATAATGCAGACTCAAATCGCTAACTGTAATCATGCGTATTTTCTCTTTCTATTCGTCTGGCAATCCACAAAAATCAAGTTGGACGCCGGAACGCCCAACCAAAGCTATTTTATCATAAGGCGCCTGCCGCGGCAAGACAGAAAGCCTTCGGCAGGCCCTATTATTTTGTGCTATAATTCTCAGGGCCTACTGAATACTCCGGTGCCTAAATATAGAATCATTGAGAGAGATATAAGTGTGAAGAATTTGATGAGACCCTTTTTCGTGTCAGCGGGAAAGGAAGGCACAGCAACAATTTCATATTTTTCGACAGGTAGAGTTGCACGGAATGAAAAAGCTATCTTGGTCGGGTATTTGTGCCACGGTGAAACTGTGGAATGGTGAAAAATATGAAAGACCGAATTCAGAAGCTGGCTGAAGATTATCTATTTTCGGATCGCCTCCCGCTTGATACGCGCATGGCAAATCTCGTCTGCATCCTCGGCGTGGTCGGCGCTGTCTGTGCGACGATCATCAAGCTTTTGGAGGGGATGCCGATCGTGGCGGCTATCCTGATTTCCGGTTCGCTTGCGGTTGGCGTTGTGCTTTATCTGTTGTTTACCAAACTCGGCCTCAATTCCTGGGGCATTGTTTGTCTGATCGTGGCGGCAACGGATTTTCTCATTCCGATCACCTTCTTTTGGGGAGGCGGCATCAAGAGCGCTTTGCCGGTCTATTTTGCCCTCGGCATCGTCCTGCATTTCTTCGTTTTCCACGGGCGTAAACTGACGATCATGGTCATCCTCAATGTGCTTGTCTTTCTTGGGTGCATCGCCTTTGAATTTAGGTTCCCGCAGTATATCTACCATCTGACGCCGGATTGGCTTTATTATTTCGATAACATTCAGGGTGTGCTGATCAACGGATTTTTCATCGGCGGCGTTTTTCGTTTTCAGCTTTGGATTTATGACGCCGAGCGCCGCAAGGCGGCCGCCGCGACGAGGGTGAAAAGCGAATTTCTGGCCAATATGAGCCATGAGATGCGCACCCCGATGAACGCCATTATCGGCATGACGGCGATCGCGGAAGCCTCAGACGATCCGGAGCGGATCCGGGATGCGCTTCAGAAAATCCACAGCGCTTCCAATCATCTCTTAGGCGTCATCAACGATGTTCTGGACATGTCAAAGATCGAGGCTGACAAGCTTGAACTCTCGCCCGTGACGTTCAGCTATCGCGGTATGGTCGACCGGGTTGTGAATGTGATCGAGCCGGCCATCCGCATCAAAGGACAGCAATTTATCAACGAGATGAACGAAGCGTTTCCCGATATTTTCTTCGGCGACGACATCCGTCTGGCGCAGGTGCTGACGAACCTGCTGAACAATGCGATGAAATTCACGCCGGAAGGCGGGCTGATCAAACTGACCACAAGCTTTGAAGGCGAGGAGGGAGGCCTTTGCCGCATCCGTACGGAAATCTCCGATACCGGCATCGGCATTAGTGAAGAGCAGTGCAGCCGGCTTTTCTCGTCATTCGAGCAGGCCGAAAGCAATACGGCGCGGAAATTTGGCGGCACAGGTCTTGGTCTCGCGATTTCGCAGCGCATCACCGAGATGATGGGAGGCACGATCTCGGTCGCGTCGGAGGTGGGCAAGGGTTCGGTTTTTTCCTATACCGTGCTGATGGAACGCGGCGACGAAGCGGCCTTTGCCGCCGACGCGGCTTCGTTCACGGGCAACAAGACGGATGATTTTTCCGCTTACACCATTCTGCTCGCCGAGGACATCGAGATCAACCGCGAGATCGTGACCGCCTTGCTGGAACCGACCAAGGTCACAGTAGAATCCGCCGAAAACGGGATCGAGGCTCTCGAAAAATTCAAGGCGGATCCCGGCAAATACGACATCGTTTTCATGGATATCCAGATGCCGGAGATGGACGGTTACGAAGCCACCAGGCGGATTCGCGCTTTGGGCGTTCCGGAAGCGCAGACGGTTCCCATCATCGCGATGTCGGCCAATGTCTTTCGCGAGGACATCGAGCAGGGTCTGGCGGCCGGCATGAACGGTCATATCGGAAAGCCCATCGATATTGCCACGGTGCTGGACACCATGCGTGCGTATTTGCAATAATGGAGAATGTATATGGTCACGGATTTGGAATTATTATTGCGATCGCCGGCAATGATGACAATCATTTAGAGAGCTGTGCCCTAAGCGAATTGCTGCCGAAAGCCTTTCGTTCCGCCAAGCGTTATTGATATGTACGGGAAGAGAAATCACAAGGAAAAACCGGCAGCCCGAATAGCGGGCTGCCGGTTTGAAAACAAAATAGAGCCCGATTAGTCGCCCAGTACGTTTCTAATCCAGGCGACGGATTTGCGGATGTTTTCCTCTGAGGCATCGCACTCGATCGATACGTCGCCGTCGAAATTGCGTTCCTTCATGTACAGCAGGACGTTTCTGATGTTGTCCGCATTGACGCCTTCGCCGATGGAGACAGGGGAGCAGCCGATGCCTGTTTCTTCGCCGCGGCACATCGCTGCCAGTCCCTCATCAACGTCTTTGATATGCGAGGAGACGATGTATTTCTCGAGGAATTTGTAGTACTCGAGCGGATCGTGACCCTGGATGAAGGTATTGCCCGTGTCAAAATTAACACGGAGGTGTTCGTCTTCAAAATGCCCGAGGAGTTTGAGCATGAACTCGCCGTCTCCGGTGTAGGGGCCGTGAGGCTCGATACAAATAATGATATTATAGTCATGCGCCCACTTGAGGATCTCTGTGTAATTTCCGATCGTGATCTTCAGCATTTCGTTTTTGGGAAGATCGGGGGCATTGCCCGAATCTACGCTGTCGACTTTGGGCGCGCCGAGTTCTTTGGCGAAACGGATCACCTGCGTGTAATACTGGATGCCGTAATAACTGCCCTGCGGGCCGAAGATCGGATAGGACGCGTCGAGCATCGAGAGCGTTAGTCCGTTCTCGTCAAGCAGGCGCTTGATTTGAACCGGATTGCTGAGTATCGAAATACTCGGATCATAACCAAGTTCCGAAACAAAATACTGCCCATTGACCGTGCCCGCCTCGAGATATTTGAGGTCGTACTTTACCGCCGATGCTACGGCGTCATTGAAACTGCCTGACTGACCTCTCCAGTTATCCGCATGCATTCCGAGACGTATACCCATTTCAAGACCTCCTTTGGGTGATTGAGAGAAGAACTTATACCCCGAGTATACTTAAGCGTTTAAGTTGTGTCAACAACAAGTTCAGAAAACGAATGGTTCCCTGCGTCTATTGCGTCTATAACACAGACTGCACAGACCCTCGGGCGGTGACGCCTGCAGGGGACAGTGTGATGCTTGTTGCGCCGTCACCGCCGATAAGGCGGAAGATGATGCCGAGCGCTGCCTCGGAGAGTTCGGCGGGGTCGATGCGCAGCGTGGTCAGAGGCGGATCCAGATATTTTGCGACGGAGATGTCATCCAGACCGACGAACGAGATGTCTTCCGGGATGCGGTATCCCGCCGCTTTCGCCGCGCTCATGGCGGGAATGGCAAAATTGTCCTGTGCGCAGACGATGGCCGTGGGCAGTTCGGGGCCGGCAAGGATTCGCGTCATACAGGCCGCCGCGCTGTCCGCATCGCACGCGGCGCCTGTCACCCAGGCCGGATCCGCGCGGAGGCCAAACTCCGCCGCCGCACGCTGAAAGCCGCTCACCGTATTTTCGTAAAAGACAGGCAGGCAGTCCATGCCGATAAACCCCACGAGCCGATGGCCTTGCTCGGCAAGGTACCGCGTGGCCCGATAGATCATCTCTTCAAAATCAAGGATGACAGATGGCGTATCCTTCGCGTCTAAGCCCGGATTGATAATCACATAAGGAATACCCTGTTCGTCCATTTCGCGATAATGTTCCGGACTTGTTCCCTGGAAAATCAAAAATCCATCCGTGCTTTTCTCCCGAATGATTTCGGTGATATTTTCATCGTTTGCGTCGTCGGACTGAAAGACGGATGCGATGCTATAGCCGCGGCTCTGGACTGCCTCTGTCATTTTCGCGAAGACGCCGAAATAGAATTCCTTACAAGCGGGGGACGCTTCTTTGCGGATCACGGCATGCAGGAGAAAATTCTTCCTGAGCGCCAATCGCCGTGAGTTCAGATTGGGACGGTAATCATATTCCTGTATGATCGCCTCAATGCGCGCCCGTTGTTCGTCGCTGACGCCGCCCTTGCCGTTGATCACATAGGAGACGGTCGCGCCGGAGACGCCGGCCAGTTTCGCGATATCTTTGATTGACAGATTTTGTTTCATCACACGAATATCATAAAGAAACATCCGGAATAGTGCAAATCCTGACTCCGAATCGGTACTGTTTTGGCACGGGGGGCGTCTATAGTGCGAAGATATCCGCCGAATTTATCGCTGTTTGACACACGAAATATCAAGTGGTGTCAAGTGATACATCCCCCCTGACACTCCCCTGACACTCATTTATTTAAGTTCTTTATAAAATCTTTGAAAGCGACCGCTGTTTCCTCCTGCAATATAGGGAGAATGTATGCCGCTTCCAACGTTGTCGGTACATAGGCAGGCAGGACAAAGCGAAGTTCTTTTTCGAGTACGCTTGATTTGATTTTTACGTCGCCCTGCAATCCATATTTTGCGGATTCAATATTGCTTTCAGAAAGTTTTATGACCTCACCCGCCTCCGCAATATCGGAGTCGGTAGGAACGACGACAATCTCTTTGTCCTGTACGGAAAATCCGACTACATAGTTAAATACTTTTTTTGAAAATGGCCCCGATTTCATAAAATAAGCATAGGCCACCGTATATTTGTCCGCGTCTTCAACAGAATTTGCAAATAATTGTTCAATGAGCTGATGCGCTTTCTGACTTTTTTCCTGGCTTGGTTCAAACATCATCCTTCCCTCCTTGGTTTTATGTGATTGATTTTCCAGACATTATATCATATCCGGTTTCATAAAAATAATGAAATCCGAAACTCCGGTGAGCAGCAGAGACTTTGGGAGAGACTTTGGGATAAGTATCGCCGCACATATTCATATGCGAGTGGTATAACGCTCGAAGAATGTTTGAATGAGATCGTCCTGTTCACCGAGAAAACCGTTGGCGCACAAAACAAACTGAAATATATGCAGGAGGTCATCAGGCGCTTTTGCGACGACCCGGTAAAATGGGGCTAAGCTGTGGCGCAGATCATCGGGTGGTCAAATATTGATTGCCGTTATATAATCTCCATAGGAAATACTCATTATTTGAAAGTGGTACATTTTCAAAAAGAAGGAAGTAAGCAAATGCCAAAGGCAGTAAAGATTGATATATTTAGTGAGACCATTTACCGAAGCGCCGGCGCGACGGCGGCGGCACAGAAAAATAATCAGGCATTCATTGATGCTCAAAATCTACACCTCGGTACAACAAAATCCGATGATCCGTGGAAAGTTGACTTGGTGAAATTCAGGGCATATCTTCGTAAGAAGTTTCATGTTCAAACTGCATACTACTTTCTTGGTGTGTATGACATCGCCCAAAATCAAATGTACAAGGCAATTCAAGAGGTCGGCTATATCCTAATATTCCGTGAGCATGGTCTCGCGCAGACGGGAATCAAAAAAGGTAATGTTGATACCGATATCGTTTTTACGATCATGCAGCAACTTCTTGATGTCGTTGAATTCGATGATGTTGTTTTGGTCTCGGGCGATGGTGATTACTTTAAAATGGTAGATTACCTTATTAAGAAAAACCGATTTGAGACCTTGCTTGTTCCCAGACTCCGGGGGATGTCATCACTATATAAAAGATTGCCGGATCGCTACAAGACGTTTCTTGATACTAAAGATATTAAGCGGAAGATTGCATATGTGAAAGAAGGTGAATAAAAAGCAGGTTCTCCATTAGGTAGTTAACCGTTCGGTACATCCCTGCGTCGTGATTTAATATAATAGTATCATGAGAAGAGACAAGTTTCAATACGATTTTCAAAAGTGCTTCAGCCTATTGACTATTCCATATAGTTAGTCTATAGAGCATATCCGAAACTCCGGTGAGCAGCAGAGACTTTGGGATAAGTATCGCCGCACATATTCATATGCGAGTGGTATAACGCTCGAAGAATGTTTGAGATCATGGTCATGATGGAGAGGATAATAGATAGCTGAGGGAGAGATCGTAAAACACTCATTGAGTATTCGTTAATGCGAAACAAAAAGCGTTGGAATTCCAACGCTTTTCCGATTTTGGTGCGGCGGTGAGTTTTAGGACTTAGAGGAAAACGTTAGAGTTTCAACGATTATTAGTGCAATCGATAAGTAGTTTTCACAAATTTTTTGCAAAAAAACTGAAAATCACTCAAAACCATACGATTACGGAGGCGAAATCACACGTCGTTGGTCGAAAGATTGACAGTAAAAATTATCTTTCGAAATTTCCTATTGTGAGATAGAAAAAAGGTGAGGGAGGCTTTACTTTGCATAATATTTTTCTTTACATAAAACGCCGACTATTATGACCGTCGCGGACTGGTCATCAAGAAGCGCCCGGGGGAGATCACAATTGCAAATCCGGGCGGTTTTCGAGTTGATATTCAAGAAGCCATCAATGGAAACCAATCCGATCCTCGCAACGCGACCATACATAAGATGTTCAATCTTATAGGCATTGGCGAGCGATCCGGTAGCGGTTTGCCCAAGATTTTTCAGGCGTGGAAAAGCGAAGGTTGGCCGGAACCAACATTCACGGAGACGTTCAGCCCTGACAGAGTCACTCTGAGTCTACTCGTCACGAGCCATTTCGATACGCATACCTCAGAAAACCTGTCAGAAAACCTGTCAGAAAATCTGTCAGAAAATCTGTCAGAAAAAGAAATAGAGGTACTAAATTTATTGTTGGCAAATCCGGATATTACTACAAGCAATATCGCTCATGTGCTCGGGAAAAACAGGAGTGCAATTTCCGAACGTATTCGCGGAATGAAAAAGAAAGGCATCCTAAAACGTATTGGGCCCGACAAAGGTGGGCATTGGGAAATCGTGAAAAGGAAATAATTATTTGCAAGTATCTTTGAAATGGTAGCCGGAATGGATAAACTGTCAGCTACGAAAAAATGTATGTTTTTGGCGATTAACGAAGCACCGTATAAATACAACCTGTACGTGTGCTGAATAATGGTGAAATAAAAGACAAAATAGATGTTAATTTACCTAACTATGGAAACATAGGATTGTATAAAGGTGTCAATGATGCCTGGAGCGACGCACAGCTATATCAGGATCTGGCAGCGCATGTTGGATGGTAATCCCATTGAGATCAATGAACAGCAATGATTAACAGAACCGCTTTACAGGTACAAACTATTATGCTAACATATGTTCAGCATGTTAGTGATTTAGTTTGGAGATGCGATATGACAGGTGCGGAGAAAATTATTCAATTAGCGAATGGCTTTGGCGGTGTGATAACGACCAGGCAAGTTTCGGGTGCCGGAATTTCAAAGTGGTCGCTATTCCAATTAGAGAAAGAAAAAAAACTATATAAAGTTGGCAGAGGCGTTTACGTTACGGAAGATGGATGGATCGATGAGTTCTATCTTGCTCAAGTCAGATTTCCAAAAGGAATTTTTTCACATGAGACTGCCCTATATTTGCACGGTTTCTCCGATAGGATCCCGCTAACAATAAATATGACTTTCCCATACGGAACAAATGTTACCCCCATCAAGGAGGCTGGCATCCGTCCTTATGTCGTGCGAAGAAACTACGATGTTGGAACGGTTACGGTTCAAACACAAACCGGGCATAAGGTGCGTGCTTACAGCATGGAGCGAACGCTGGTTGATCTGGTGAATCCAAGATACGACGGAGATATAGAGCAAACCGTTCCGGCGTTTCAGCGTTTTGCACGCTCCAAAAACAAAGACGTCAATGCCCTGATGGATTATGCAAAACTATTCAATGCAAGCGATAAGATTCGAAGCTATATGGAGGTGCTTCTGTGATATTCAAAAATGCGATGAGTTTTAAGGCGAAGATGTCTTCGCTGGGAAAAGAAAAAGGCTTGCTGCCGCAATATATTCAGCAGGCGTACTTGATTGAGCGTTTCCTTCTGAAACTTTCAAAGAGTAAATACAAATCCAACTTTATTGTCAAAGGCGGATTTCTTATCGGGGGCATGATTGGCATCGACTCGCGTACGACGATGGATCTGGATACAACATTCAGAGGATATGATCTGACTGCGAAGGCATTATCTGAGATAATACCTGAAATATTAGCTACTCCTACAAATGACCAGTTCGTGTTTGAATTCATAGGTGTAGAGCCAATCCGGGACGATGATGAGTATGGCGGTTTCAAGGTGAAATTCCATGCAACCTATGAGAAATTGGATGTGCCGCTCTCAATTGATGTGACCACCGGCGATAAGATCACTCCCGGGGAAGTCAGTTTTTCGCTGAAGACCATGTTTGATGATGAAGTAATCGACCTTCTGTCATACAATCTTGAGACGATTCTTGCAGAGAAATTGGAGACCATTATTGTAAGAGGCGAATTAAATACACGCTCACGCGATTATTACGATGTATATATTTTGAGCAAGTTGAAAACAGATCAAATTCAATTCGACATTCTTGCGAAAGCCCTTGCTGAAACAAGTAAGAAGCGTCAATCCGAATCATCTATTGCAGATTACCTTATTCCTATTGAGCATATCCGAAACTCCGGTGAGCAGCAGAGACTTTGGGATAAGTATCGCCGCACCTATTCATATGCGAGCGGCATAACGCTCGAAGAATGTTTGAATGAGGTCGTGGTCATGATGGAGAGGATAATAGATAGCTGAGGGAGAGATCGTAAAACACTCATTGAGTATTCGTTAATGTGAAACAAAAAAAGCGTTGGAATTCCAGCGCTTTTTCGATTTTGGTGCGGTCGGTGGGACTTGAACCCACACACCTTTCGGCACACGGCCCTCAACCGTGCGCGTCTGCCAATTCCGCCACGACCGCTCGACTTGTGGAACCCCTAACCCGATTTGTGAAACAAATCGATGGTAGGTGTCCTGCGAGGATTACGCGGCTTTAGCCGCAATGTAATCTACCGCCTTTTTTCCGGATAACTGCGTTGTCGCAAACTTCCGCTTGCTTGCGTACCTTGAGTACGCGGCGCTGCGCGAAAGTTCGCTCCGCCTTGTTCTCCGAAAAAAACCCTGCGTCTCGCAAGACATATCCTGCGCCCAAGATTACTTTTCTTTGCGAGCAGAAAATCTCAGGTCTTTCGTGATTGCTTTCAGTCGGTGAACGACTGTGGTACCGGCGATCGGGGTCGAACCGATACGTTGTTGCCAACACTGGATTTTGAGTCCAGCGCGTCTGCCAATTCCGCCACGCCGGCTCAGCGCCATTGCATATTAGCATAATCGGATGGGGGCGTGCAAGAGTTCCCGTTAAAATTTTTTGTAAGATGGGCGTACTTTAATGTATAATACTGCAATACGTTTGTGCGAGAGGTGCAGACTGGTTTTTTGGTGTAAGAAAAGAGGAGACTACGAAATGTCCAACAAAACGAAACGAACGGCACTTAAGTTTTCGGCATTGGCCGCATTGATGGCTTTGTTAGCCTTGATGCTTTCCGGCTGTACTGTCCCTGCGGAAGGTGCAGAAGCCGGAGCGGGGAACAGTTTGACAGCTTTCTTGCCGCTCATTGTCATCATCGCCGTGTTTTACTTCATCATGATCCGACCGCAGCAAAAGAAGACCAAGCAAGTCAACGAGATGCGCAGCAATGTCAAACCCGGAGACTATGTTACGACGATCGGCGGATTCCGCGGACGTGTTGTTCGGGTCAAGGATGAACTCGTTACGATCCAGGTCGGATCGGACAAAACCAAGCTTGACATCATGAAATGGGGCATTTCGAAAATTGAAGAATCGGCACCGGTTACAGAGCGCAAGGCGAGAACATCCAAGTCAGCGGCTGAGCGTGAGGAAGAACTGGAAGAACAGCAGAAAAAGCCCAAGAAGCTTTCGAAGCCCGTGAAGAAAGAAGACCCTGCGGATGTGCCCGAGGAAGAACCTGTAGAAGATTCTGAACCGGAAGTCGACGAGGAATAAAGAGGCCATGGCTGAATCATTTGATGGGTTTGGATTAGCAGAAGACAATACCGCTTTTGGCGCGATGGTCTGCGATATCGCGACGTTTCGCAGCATCTACAGGCTGCATCTGCGATCGATGGAGCGGCGTCCGGAAAACGCGGTATTGGTCATGATCCGAGCGCGCCGGCAAAACGAAAGCGGCATTTCCGAGGAAGACCGCAGTGACGCGATGAACCGCATCGGAGCGGCGCTCGCAAGCAAACTGCGCCGGCATGATGTGCTGACGGGCTTCGACACTTCGTTTTTTCTCATCATGCTGTTCAATATTGATGCAGAGGATGCAGAAAAAGTCATGCGGCGTTTGATCGAAAAAATCAATGAGGAAGCCGGCGGAGACGCTGATATAGAAACAAAATTGCAGGCTGTCGCCCCTGTGGGCGGAGACCGGGTGTTTGAGGTTTGACGGCAAAAGAGGAATCAGGAAAATGAAAAAAATCGTAGCAGTTGTCGTTACCGTAATCATCGCCTTCGCGTGGATCATCACGGTCAAGGGAATCGGTCCGGTAGGGCCCATACAGAATTATCTGAACCTTGGCCTGGATATCAAAGGCGGCGTCTATGTTGTCATGGAAGCGCAAACAGAGAAAACCGGTGCCGAACTGCAGACACTTATGGAACAGGTTCAGTCCATCATCGACCGCAGAGTCAATGAGATGGGCATGTCGGAACCTGTCATCACGATCGAGGGAGAAAACCGCATCCGCGTGGAATTGCCGGGTGCTGAAGATTCGGATCAGGCAATCGATACGATCGGAAAGACGGCAATCCTCCAGTTCGTGCTGGCGGACGGTACCGTTGCTTTTGACGGGAGTGAAGTCACAAATAGTGCGGTTCAGAATGACCCGGATCACGGTGGCTACCTGATTACGCTTGAATTCAATGCCGAGGGCGCGCAGGACTTTGCCGATGCTACGACAAAAGCGTACAATCGAGAAGTGCCGGAACCGTTTATGGAAGGCATCACAAGTGCGGATCAGATCGCCATTGTGCTCGATGGTGAGATCATCTCTGCACCATCGGTCAACGAACCTATCTCGGGCGGCTCTGCCGTCATCACCAGACCGGGCGGTTTCTCCCAGGAGGAAGCGATCCAAACCTCAACGCTGATTCGGGCCGGCGCTTTGCCCGTGGAACTGATCGAAGTCGAAAGTTCCGCGATCGGCGCGACCCTCGGTCTCGACGCGTTGACAAACAGTATCATCGGCGGGGCGATCGGTATTCTGCTCGTCATCCTTATCATGCTGATTCTCTACCGCATTATGGGGCTTAGCGCGGTGCTGGCTCTGCTGCTATACGTACCGATGGTATTTTGGATCATCGTCGGTCTGCGCGGCGTACTCACGCTGCCGGGCATCGCTGGTATCATCTTGTCCATCGGTATGGCGGTAGATGCCAACGTCATTATATTCGCGCGTATCAAAGAGGAGGTGGCTGGGGGAAAATCGCTGCGCGTGTCTGCGGGCACCGGCTTCAGGAAAGCCATTTCCACGATCATCGACTCTCAGATCACAACGCTCATCGCGGGCGTGGTGCTGTATCAGTTTGGTACCGGGCCGGTGCGTGGTTTTGCATTAACGCTAATCATTGGTATTCTCGTCTCGCTGTTTACGGCGCTCGCGATCACAAATCTCTATGTGAATGTTTTTGTCGGGAACGGGTTTATGGTCAAACATGGCTGGCTTGGTGTGCGCGAAGGCGGTGGAGACAATCAGGGTATACGCCTCAAGCAAAGGTTCTCCTTCCTAAAACACCGCAAGATCTACTATATTGTGACGGTCGTGATCTTGGTTGTCGGTCTCGGTGTCGGCATCGGGCGTGGCTTCAATATGGGAATCGACTTCACCGGCGGGACCATGCTCCAGGTTGAACTGGGCAAGACGGTTCCGACGGAGGATGTCCGGGCTTCTCTCACAAAAAACAATATTGCAGACGCGGACATTGTGCATTTCGGAGACGGCGACACAGGTGTTATTATCAAGACGACACAGGCGCTGACCGCTGACGACCGCGCCGCGATTTTGGCAACACTGGAAGAAGACTTTGGAATCACAGACAACGCGATTCAGTCCTTCGAGCAATTCGGACCTTCGGTCGGCAAAATGCTGACAAACAATGCGATCAGAGCGGTGCTGCTTGCGGCACTGTTCATGCTCATCTATGTCGTGATTCGGTTCAAATTCAAATTCGGCGCGGCTGCCCTCATCACGACCTTCCACGACGTGGCCATCACGGTCGCGATGTACGGGCTTTTCAACTTAACGATCAACAATCCCTTCATTGCGGCGATTCTCACGGTTGTCGGGTATTCGATCAACGATACGATCGTTATCTTTGACCGTATCCGCGAAAACCTAGGCCTCATGCGAAAAACACCGCTGAACGAGCTCATCGATACGAGCATCAACCAGACGCTGGTGCGCAGTCTCATGACTTCTTTGACGACGATCGCGGCGATTCTCCCGCTGGTCTTTATCGGCGGCGAATCGATCCGGCAATTCGCGGTGCCCCTCATCATCGGTATCGCGGCGGGTACTTGTTCCTCCATCTTTATCGCGAGTTCGTTGTTCTATGATATGTCAAAGGGTTCGTATAAAGAAAGCGGTAAGGGAGGCAAATATCAGGGAGCCGAACGGAAGGGCAGTACACCTCAGGGTGACGGGAACAGGCCGAAATCAAAGAAAAGCCGCGCGGAGCGAAAAGGGGACGGAGCTGTCGTCTAGCGTGCTGAATGGATAGGCTGGAGCAGTTTTTAAGCGATCTTCTTGACATCAATCCAAATATTGATCTTGGGTTAATCGAAAGCGCGTATAACAAAGCCAATCAGATGCATGCGGGACAGCTGCGGAAGTCCCTCGAACCTTACATCCTCCATCCGATCGAGGTCGCGAAAATCCTCGCCGACCTCGGTATGGATGATATGACCATCGCAGCGGGTTTGCTGCATGACGCCGTCGAAGATACCCCATACAGCATCGAAGAAGTCAAAAAAGACTTCGGGTCTCAGATCGCTTTTCTCGTGAATGGGGTCACGAAACTCGGCAGTATCGTCTATGAGAGCAAAGAGGAGCGCAGGGCGGAGAACCTGCGCAAAATGTTCCTTGCGATTTCGAAAGACATCCGCGTTCTCATTATCAAATTAGCGGATCGCCTGCACAATCTTCGCACCATCAACTATATGAGCCAGGAGCAGATCGTCGATAAGTGCCGGGAGACGCTTGAGATTTATGCTCCCTTGGCCAGTCGGCTCGGTATCTATGCTATTAAATTTGAGCTCGAAGACATCGCTCTGAAGTACCTTGATTCCGAAGCATATTATGCGCTGGTCAATGAAGTCAAAGACCGCAAGAGCGAACGCGAGGAACGGATCGAAAAGGTGATCGAACAGGTTCGGGCGGTGATCGCGGAGTACAAAATCAACTGCGAGATCACGGGGCGAAGCAAGCATTTTTATAGTATTTATACAAAGATGAAAGAACAGGACAAACCGCTGGACGAGATCTATGATCTCATGGCGGTGCGTATCATCGTAGAATCCGTAAGGGATTGTTACGCGGTGCTCGGCATGGTGCATACGCTGTGGCGGCCAATGCCCGGGCGCTTCAAAGACTATATCGCCATGCCAAAGCCTAATATGTATCAGTCGCTGCACACGACGTTGATCGGGGAAAAAGGTCAGCCGTTCGAAGTCCAGATTCGGACACAGGCGATGCACCGGGTAGCGGAATACGGTATTGCGGCACACTGGAAATACAAAGAGGGCGGTGAAGGCAGCGATCGGCAGGAAGAATTAAAACTCGCGTGGATCCGGCAAACACTGGAGTGGAACCGCGATATGAACGACCCACGTGAATATATGGAGACAATGCGTACGGATCTTTTTTCCGATCAGGTTTTTGTCTTCACACCGAAAGGCGACGTCATCGAACTTCCGGCGGGCTCAACGCCGCTTGACCTTGCGTTTAAAATCCATAGCGACGTCGGAATCAAATGCACGGGCGCGCGCGTGAACGCGAAGATGGTGCCCATTGATTATATCCTGCAAAACGGCGAGGTTGTCGAGATCATCACGTCGAACTCTTCGAAAGGGCCGTCGATGGATTGGCTGAATATTGCGAAGAGTGCCGGAGCGCGGGCGAAGATCCGCCAATGGATGAAGAAGCAGGATCGCGGGGCGAACATCGAGCGCGGCCGCGAAATCCTGGAAAAAGCCGCGAAGCGCAAAGGGTACGATACCGAAGAGATCGTACGCACGCATTGGCTGGCAAAGATCGCAAAACAAATGAATTATGCGACGGTCAATGAACTCTATACGTCGCTTTCTTATGGCGGCGCGATCGTGGGAAAGGTCGTCAGCAAGCTGGCGGACATGTACCGCGAAGAATACGAAAGCAAGATCCTGGCCGAACGCGCGGAAAGTATTCCGCAGCCGCCGAAGCCGAAAAAAGGCCGACAGGAACGGCAGTCGGAAACGCGCGTAACCTGTGACGGGATGTCCGGTATGCTGATCCGGCTGTCCAAATGCTGTTCTCCGGTGCCGGGCGACGAGATCGTCGGCTATATCACGAAGGGGCGCGGCATCAGCGTTCACCGAGCGGATTGTCCAAATATCACGAGTTTGCCCGAAGGGGAACGCGTGCGTTTTGTGCCGGTCGAGTGGGACCGAACGCAGGATTTTGGCACATTTTCTGCGGATATCCTGATCATGGCAAACGACCGCAAAGGGCTTTTTGCCGATGTTTCACGGGCGTGCGTGGATATGGATGTGAATATTTCCGGCGTCAACCTGAGGACGAACAGCGACAATACGGTGTCGATCACGATGACGCTGGCGATCTCTAATATCGGCGAGATGACGAAAATTCTCTCCAAATTGCGGCAGATCGAGAGCGTACTTGAAGTTTACCGTGCGAGAGGGTGACGATAGGATGGGGCGTATCTATTTAGAAGGAAAGAAGGAAGTGATGAAATGAAAATACAACAATACGATGCCGGAATCATAGGAACAAACTGCTATTTGGTGTGGGACGAGGCGTCGGGTGATGCGATGATCGTGGATCCGGGCGGCTTTGTTCCGCAAATCGAAGAGGCGGTCTCTGCCGAAGGACTTGTGGTCAAATATATCGTGTTGACGCACGGACATGGAGATCATACGGGCGGCGTTGCTGAGTTCCGCGAGAGATATCCGGATACGTTATTGGCGGCAGGGGAAAAGGAAGCCGGTCTGTTAACCGATTCCGAGCAGAATCTGTCACGTGATTTCAGCGGTGATCAGACTGCCTATCGTGCGGATATTTGGCTGAAAGAAGGCGATGAACTCGTGCTCGGCGATTTGCACTTTCTTGTTTTCGAGACACCGGGGCATACGCCCGGCGGCATCACGTTGTATACGGCGGATGGCTCGGCCTTTTCCGGGACTGCGCTTGGGGCAAACGCGGACGGACAGATCGGCGGCGTGGCCATTACCGGTGATACGTTGTTTCAGGGTTCGATCGGACGAACCGATCTTCCCGGCGGGGATTACCGCGCGCTCGAAGAATCAATCCGCAAAAAGCTGTATGCGCTGCCGGAAGACACGGCAGTCTTGCCCGGCCATATGGGATTCACAACGATCGGCTATGAAGCCGAACACAATCCTTTCGTGCGCAAGTGATTCGGACGTTGCGCCGTTCTCCTATATAGGCGACACGTTTTCGGTCGTTGTAAATGTTTATGGATTCAGTGCTTTCTTATTAATTGAGATTGTGGCAGTATGATCTCACGAACACAAGACATAGGGACAGGTTCTGCGTCTTGTTGTTAGCACAAGACATAGGGACAGGTTCTGCGTCTTGTTGTTAGCATAATAGCAGGACAGAAGGCCTGTCCCTATGTCTCGCATAATAGCAGGACAGAAGGCCTGTCCCTATGTCTCGTATAATAGCAGGACAGAAGGCCTGTCCCTATGTCTCGTATAATAGCAGGACAGAAGGCCTGTCCCTATGTCTCACATAATAGCAGGACAGAAGGCCTGTCCCTATGTCTCTAACCGATGGGTGTTTTATTCTGTCGATACGTCAACTGGCGTGAAATGTGGTGTATAATGTACCCATATGTATATTTGGAATGGATTTGCCAAGTCTATGCTTGGGACAGGCGCTGATCGTGTCGGCAAATGACGATGTTATTGAGGATTTATGTTAGTTAAGGCGCCGAAGGGCACAAAAGACAATCTGCCGGGTGAGGTCTATAAATGGCAGTTTTTAGAAGAGCGGTTTCGCGATGCGGCGGCGCGGTATGGGTTTTTGGAGATTCGCACGCCGGTCATTGAGCACACGGAATTGTTTGCGCGCGGCATCGGCGATACGACCGATGTTGTGGAAAAACAGATGTATACCTTTGAAGACTACGGCGGACGCAGCATCACGCTCAGACCCGAGGGTACGGCCGGGGCGGTGCGCGCTTACCTGGAGCACAAACTCTATGCGGAGACGAGACCGGCGAAGATGTGGTACGAGATCTCCTGTTTCCGCTATGAAAAGCCGCAATCCGGGCGGCTGCGTGAGTTTCATCAGTTCGGCGTTGAGAACTTTGGCTCGCATAATATGCTGGCGGACGCCGAGGTGATTGCGCTGGCGGACGAGTTTTTGCGCGGGCTCGGGATCGCGGAACTGGCACTTCGTATCAATTCGATCGGGTGTCCGGCATGTCGTCCTGTTTACAGAAAGCGGCTGATGGACTTCCTTGCCGATCGTTATGATGCGCTGTGTGATACGTGCAAATCGCGATACGAAAGAAACCCGATGCGGATCCTTGACTGCAAGTCGCCGGTCTGTCAGGACTTGGTGCGGGGTGCGCCTGTCATGATAGATAGCCTGTGCGATGAATGTAAGACGGACTTTGACGCTTTGCGGGAAAACCTCTCCGCGATGGGCATTGACTATGAAGTCGATTCCGGCATTGTGCGCGGACTGGATTATTATACTAAGACGGCGTTTGAATTTGTTTCGAATCAGATCGGCGCGCAGGGGACGGTCTGCGGCGGTGGTCGCTATGACCACCTGATGCGGGAGCTTGGCGCGGGGGAAGACATCCCGGGCGTCGGTTTTGGTCTGGGAATCGAGCGGCTTTTGCTCGTGCTCGAGGCGAGCGGGATAGAAATTCCGCTGCCGAAACGCGCGGATGCTTTGGTGGTCTTTTTGGACGCCGGTGAAGCGAAGACGGAGGCGCTGCGGGTCGCGAAAGAATTACGCGCGGCGGGGCTGGCCTGCGAGGTCGATACGGCCGGACGTCCAATGAAAAGGCAGTTTCAGTACGCAGACCGTATCGGCGCAAAATACTGTGTCATCCTCGGCGAGGAAGAACTCCGGACGCGCGAGGCGACAGTCAAAGACATGGTGACGGGCGAGCAAAAGCGCGTACCGTTTGCGAAGATCGCGGGTGCACTGAAATAAGCGAAAGCGCGTTTGTTCTTCCCGCCTGCGATGGGAAGGACAGTGATTGCGGGAATGACAAAGGGGTTTGTGGGAATGACAGTGATGAGGGCGGAGATTCCCGCCTGCGCGGGAATGACAAATGAATTTGTGGGAATGACAGGATATACGGGATAGGATGAATCATGGAGGAAATGTGGACGGATTATTAGAACGGACGGCGATGTGCGGGGAGCTGCGGTTTGCGGATGTTGGCAAGGAAATCACGATCAATGGCTGGGTGCAGCGCGCGCGGCGGCTGGGAGGGCTTGTCTTTGTCGATTTGCGCGACAAAACCGGACTGGTGCAGGCGGTATTCAGCGAAGGTGCGCGGGAGGATTTATTTGCGAAAGCTGAATCTTTGCGCAGTGAATATGTGGTGGGCGTGAGCGGAACAGTCCGTGCGCGGGAGTCCGCCAATCCGGAACTTCCTACCGGCGAAATCGAAATCGAAGCAAGCGCGCTCGTGATTTATTCCGAGGCGGAGACGCCGCCGATCTATGTGAAAGACGAGGATAAGGTCTCTGAAGATCTACGACTAAAATACCGTTATTTAGATTTGCGCAAGCCTAAGATGCAGCGCAATTTGCGCTTTCGCGCTGAGGTTTGCAAGATCGCCCGCGATTATTTTGCCGCCGCCGGCTTCACCGAAGTCGAGACGCCGGTGCTGGTCAAACCGACGCCGGAGGGCGCGCGCGACTATTTGGTGCCGAGCCGCGTGAATCCCGGCAATTTTTACGCCCTGCCGCAGTCGCCTCAGATCTACAAACAACTCCTGATGGCAAGCGGGACGGACCGGTATTTTCAGATCGCAAAATGCTTCCGTGATGAAGATCTTCGCGCGGATCGCCAGCCCGAGTTCACGCAGATCGACCTCGAAATGAGTTTTGTCTCGGTAGATACGGTGATCGGGATTCAGGAAGGTTTTCTCGCAAAGCTGATGAAGGATACAAAGGGGCTTGATCTCCCCCTGCCTCTGCCCCGGCTCACTTGGAAAGAGGCGATGGAGCGCTATGGCAGCGATAAGCCGGATCTGCGCTTTGGGATTGAGATCGTGGATATCTCGGAGGAGGTGGCGAAGTCTGAGTTTGGCGTATTTGCGGGCGCTGTTTCGGCGGGCGGGAGCGTGCGCGGGATTTGCGCGCCCGGCGCTTCGGATCTTTACAGCCGAAAGGACATCGACAAGATGACGGACCGCTGCCGTGCCTATGGCGCGAAAGGGCTTTCTTGGCTCCGCGTTGGGGAAGAAGGCATCAGCACTTCGTTTTCAAAGTTTTTCGGCGAGCACGAACTGGAACGGCTTGTCTCGGTCTTTGGCGCGAAAAAGGGCGATCTCGTCCTCATCGCGGCTGATGCGGACAAGACCGTTTTTAAGACGCTTGGCTTCCTGCGTTTGGAACTCGCGGAGCGGCTTGGCTTGATTGGTTCGGACGCCCCGGAAGTCTACAATTTCCTTTGGGTGGTCGATTTCCCATTGTTTGAAGAAGACGGCGAGGGTGGCATCACCGCGATGCATCATCCCTTTACGGCGCCGGCTCCCGAAGATGTCCCCCGGCTCGCATCGGAACCGCTTGCGGTACGGGCTCTCGCGTACGACATCGTGCTCAACGGCAACGAGATTGGAGGGGGAAGTATTCGTATCCATGACAAAAACCTGCAGCACCGGATGTTTGAGATCCTTGGCCTGACCGAGGAGGAAACGAAGGAAAAATTCGGCTTCCTGCTAGACGCTTTTCGATATGGCGTACCGCCGCACGGCGGGATTGCGTATGGTCTCGACCGTCTCGTCATGTTGCTGCTTGGTGAAGAGAGCATCCGTGAGACGATCGCATTCCCGAAAAATCAAGCGGCGGAGGATCCGGTCAGTGGTGCGCCCGGCGTCGCGGGAGACGGACAACTCGAGGAACTTGGCCTGGCGCTGCGGCGTTAAGGTTGCGATAGAAAATGGATTCTGCACCTGCGGCGCAGAATGACAGGTGTGGTTCGCAGAATGAGACAGGTTTTGTTTTGCGGAATGACAGGTATAGGAGGATAGTGATCAGCTCAAAAGCACGTATCGGCGTATTCGGCGGCAGTTTTGACCCCGTACATATCGGCCATTTACTTGTTGCAGAGACAGCGCTCGAACAGCTTGCTCTCTCACAGGTATTGTTCATGCCGACGAATATTCAGCCGTTCAAACAGGATGCCAAGGTGACGCCGGCGGATGATCGCGTACGGATGCTCCGCATGGCGATCAAGAACAATCCGTTTTTTGAAATCTCAACGATTGAGACCGACCGCGCAGGCGTTTCTTATACGATCGATTCGCTTTATGCCTTGCGTGAGAGGACCGGCAGTGAAATCGCTTTTATCCTCGGCGCGGATATGCTGAAAACGATCAGCCAATGGAGCAGAGCACCGGAATTGCTCTCTGAGTTCCCCTTGGCGATCGGAGTTCGGCCCGGAGAAGATATGGAAAAAGTAAGGGCGTATGCGGATGAACTTCGGACGCAGTACGGGACAGCGATCACACCGCTCGACAATATCCCGATCAACATCTCATCAACGGAATTGCGCGCGCGTATGAAAAACGGCGAGTCTGTGCGTTATCTGGTTCCGGATTCCGTACGGATCTATCTGGATGTTCGGCGCAAGGTAGGCGAGCGGCGGTTTTCGCATACGAAGCGAGTGATGGATCTCGCCGCAGATATGGCGGGGCGCTTTGGGGAAGATCCCGAAAAAGCGGCGCTCGCCGCACTGTTGCATGATTATGAAAAAAACCCCAAAGCCGGGACTGAAAATGACCTTGTTCATGGGGCAATGGCCGCAGAAGCCGCGAAAGATATTTTTGCCGTGTCCGATGAGAACGTTCTGAATGCGATTCGTTGGCATACGACAGGTCGCGCCGGTATGAGCAATCTGGAACTCATCGTTTTTCTGGCGGATACGGTGGAGCCGGGTCGCAGCTACGAAAGCATCGGGCGCTTGCGCGATCATTGCCTGGAAGATCTCGAACGCGGCGCACACCAAGTACTTGTGGAACTGAAAAAATATTTAGAAAAAAAGGGATTGCAGGTGTCATCTCATACGGAGGCTGCGATCGCGGATTTGAAGAACAGGCTGCAACAACAGCAGTCGCAGCAAAAGGGCGCCCGGCGCGCCGGATTATTTGGACGGAGGAATAACGATTGACAAATCATGAATTAGCGACACTGGCAGGCGAGACAATCTCGGCGAAAAAAGGCGAGGATATCATCGTCATCGATATCGCGCAGCAATCGTCGTTTGCCGACTATTTCGTAAACGCGACCGCGACGAATGAACGTCAATTGAAAGCGTTGACGGACGAAGTCGAAGACAAACTTGCGGAACAAGGCGCACTGCCAAAGAACATCGAGGGAGCGCCTTCGTCGGGCTGGATTTTGATGGATTACGGAGATGTGATCGTCAATGTATTTTTGCCGGCGCAGCGCGATATGTACCGTATCGAAAAGATCTGGGCGGACAGCGTACAGACACGCATAGAATAGAAGACAAAGAGGACGGAGAAGAAGATGGAAGAGAGATACGAACCGAGTAAGATCGAAAGCAAATGGCAGCGGTGCTGGGATGCGGAAGGGCTGTTCCGTGCAGACGAAAGTGCTCCCGGTGAGCGGTATTACATCCTTGAGATGTTTCCCTACCCAAGCGGAAAACTGCATATGGGCCATGTGCGCAATTATTCCATCGGAGACGTCCTCGCGCGGTATATGCGGATGAATGGCCGGAATGTGCTGCATCCGATGGGTTGGGACTCGTTCGGTCTTCCCGCGGAAAACGCGGCGATCAAAAACGGCGTCCGGCCGGACATTTGGACGAAGGACAATATCGCGGAGATGCGCGTTCAACTCAAACAGCTCGGCATCGCTTACGACTGGGACCGCGAGGTCGCGACCTGCCTGCCCGATTATTATAAATGGACGCAGTGGATCTTCCTGAAATTCTTTGAGAAAGGTCTTGCCTACAAGAAGAAAAATCCCGTCAATTGGTGCCCGTCCTGCGAAACCGTACTGGCCAACGAGCAGGTCGTAGATGGTAGGTGTGAGCGCTGCGGTACGGAGGTCGGTAAGAAAAATCTGGACCAGTGGTATTTGGCGATCACGGAATACGCGCAACGGCTGCTCGACGATTTGGGCCGTCTGGAAGGCTGGCCGAACAGTGTGAAGACGATGCAAGCCAACTGGATTGGGCGCAGCACCGGTGCGGAAGTGGATTTTGATATCGTGGGCGCGGAGGACAAACTGCGCATCTACACGACGCGGCCGGACACGCTCTATGGCGTCACCTACATGGTCATGGCGCCCGAGCATCCCTTTGTGAAACCGCTGACGGACGGCACGGAATACGAGAGCAAAGTAGCGGATTTCTTGGGAAAGCTTCAGTACATGAACGACATCGACCGCACTTCACTCACACTCGAGAAGGAAGGGCTCTTCATTGGCCGCTACGCGATCAATCCGCTGAACGGCAAGGAGATTCCGATCTACATCGCGAACTATGTTTTGATGGACTACGGCACAGGCGCGATTATGGCGGTGCCGGCGCACGACACACGCGACTTTGACTTTGCGGTCAAGTACGGACTCGAAATTATCCCCGTCGTCAATCCTGGCAAAAGCGACATCGATTTGAACGACTTGAAAGAGGCTTTTGTCGCCGAGGGGAAGATGATCCATTCCGCGCAGTTTGACGGTCTGGACAGCGGAGAAGCCAAGAAAAAGATCACGGAGTTTGTCGAAGCGCAGGGCTTCGGTACGGGTTCGGTCAATTTCCGTCTGCGCGACTGGCTCATTTCCCGGCAGCGTTACTGGGGCGTGCCGATTCCGATGCTCTACTGCGAAAACTGCGGCTGGGTCTCGGAGCGCGAAGAAAACTTGCCGGTTCTCCTGCCGACGGACGTGGAGTTCACCGGCAAGGGCGAATCTCCGCTCACGACAAGCGCGTCATTCGCAGAAGCCGCCTGTCCGGTCTGCGGCCGCCACGCGCATCGCGAGACGGACACGATGGACACCTTCCTCGACTCGTCCTGGTATTTCCTTCGGTACACAGACCCGCATAATGACGAACAAGTCTTTGATTTTGAAAAAGCAAAACAGTGGATGCCGGCCGATAAATATATCGGCGGCGTGGAGCATGCAATCCTGCATTTGCTGTATGCCCGCTTTTTCACAAAATTCCTTTTTGATATCGGCGTCAGCCCCGTGGACGAACCCTTCACGAATCTGCTGACACAAGGCATGGTGCTGAAGGACGGCAAGAAGATGAGCAAATCCCTCGGCAATGTTGTGTCGCCCGAGGAGATCATCGGCCGCTTTGGCGCAGATACGGCAAGACTCTTTATCCTCTTCGCTTCGCCGCCCGAGAAGGAACTTGAGTGGTCGGACGCGGGGGTCGAAGGAAGCTTTCGTTTCCTCGGTCGTGTTTGGCGGCTTGCCCGGAGCGTACTTGACGCTGATGGCTGCGGGAATGACAGTGAGGGTGCTGCCTCTGTCATTCCGGGCGCCGACCCGGAATCCAACGATCCGGAGCTTGCGCATGCGATGCACGCGGCGATCAAGAAGGTGGGTGCCGACATCGGTGCGCGAGACAATCTCAATACCGCGATCAGTGCGATCATGGAATTTGCCAATGCGATCACAAAAGCGAAAGAGTTGGGCCAGGCTTCACAGGGCGAACTGCGGGACGCCGTTGAAAAGCTGACGCTGATTTTGTCGCCGTTTGCACCGCATATTTGTGAAGAGATCTGGGAGGCCTATGGGCATACCGATTCGATTTTGAAAGAGTCCTGGCCGGTCTATGACGAGGCCGCGTTGCTGCGCGATACCGAAGAGATTGCACTGCAGATCAACGGAAAAGTAAAAGGAAAAATCACGGTTCCCACAGGCTTGTCCGCGCAGACGCTGGCCGATGCCGCCGCGCAGACCGAAGAGGCGAAAGCACTGATGGACGGCCAAAATGTAGTGAAGATCATCGGCGTGCCCGGACGTTTGGTCAACATTGTTGTGAAGTAAATTAGGATAAACAGATAAGGAAAAAAAATATGTCAATAGATTTTAGAAAGAGAAATCGGGGCGGCGAACAAAAAGCTGCGGGAACCGAGACCAAAGGGGCAGTCAAACAGACGACAACCGCACAGCTGGATGGCAAACCGAAAGCAGGAAACCGCAAGCGCGGAACAAAACCAGCGGCGGAACCTGTTAAAGCAGAGAGCGTAACCAAGCCGGCCGGCCAGAATCAAAGCCGTAGCAATAATAGAAGCAAAACGCAAAGCCAAAATCGCGACGATAGCGGGCGCAAGGGACAGAGCCAAAATCGCGACGGTGGCGGGCGCAAGGGACAGGGTCAAAAGCAGCAGGCGGCACCAACAGAAGGTGCGCTTGAGATCATTCCGATCGGCGGGCTTGGCGAGATCGGAAAAAATATGACTGCTTTCCGTTATGGCAGCGAGATCTTGATCGTCGATTGCGGCATGGCCTTCCCGGATGATGAAATGTACGGGATTGACGTCGTGATTCCCGATTTTGCATTTTTGGAAGAGAATGTGGCCTCCATCAAAGCGGTGGTCATCACGCACGGGCATGAGGACCATATCGGCGCTACGCCGTTTTTTCTGAGCCGATTCCGTGTGCCGGTCTATGGCACGAGGCTGGCGCTTGGTCTGATTGAGAGCAAACTGAAGGAGCGCGGGGTTAAGGGCGATTTGCACCAGATCAAAGCCGGCGACAACCTGAAGATCGGAAAGTTTCGCATCGAGGCAATCCGTGCGACACATTCGATTGCAGACAGCATCGCACTCTCGATCGAGACGCCGGCCGGTACGGTATTTCACTCCGGCGATTTCAAGATCGACTACACACCCATCGATGGGGATCCGATGGATTTTCAGCAGCTTGCGGAGATTGGCCGGAAAGGGATCGATCTCATGCTCTGCGACAGCACGAATGCGCTGCGCAAGGGTTTCTCGGAATCTGAGAAAAAACTGGCGCCCATTTTGGATGACATCTTTCGGAATACGGATTCACGTATTCTGATCGCGACTTTTGCCTCAAATGTCCATCGTGTTCAGACCATCATCAATACAGCGGTCAAGTACAAGCGCAAGATCGCGCTCTCAGGACGTTCGATGCTCAAGGTTATGGAACTCGCGGTCGAACTCGGCTATCTCACGGTGCCGCCGGGGGCCTTGGTGGATCTCGACAAGACCAAGGATATTCCCGATAAAAAATTAGTCGTCATTACGACAGGCAGTCAGGGCGAACCGATGAGTGCACTTTCGCGTATGGCAAATCGGGAACACCGCTCGGTTCATATCAAGTATGGCGACATGGTCATCCTGAGTTCCTCACCGATTCCCGGCAATGAAAAGACGATTTCGCATGTTGTGAACAGTTTGCTCGGTCAGGGCGCGCAGGTGATTTATTCGGATATTGCGGACATCCACGTATCGGGACACGCGAGCGAGGAAGAAATCAAGATTCTCATCAGTCTGTTACGCCCCAAAAATTACTGCCCCGTCCACGGCGAAAACAAACATTTGCTGAAAAATGCGGCGATCGCGGAGGATCTCGGCATCCCGAAAGGAAATATTATTGTCGCCGCCAATGGGAATGTGATCGAATTGAAAAACGGCGCGGCCAAGCTGACCAAGCGCACGGTGCCGGCGGAACCGGTCTTTGTCGACGGCCTCGGCGTCGGGGATATTGGCACAACGGTTCTGCGCGACCGGAAGCAACTCTCGGAAGCCGGTCTGATCATCGTGACTGCCGCGATTGACCCTTCATCGGGCTTTGTCGTATCGGGACCGGATGTGAGTACGCGCGGCTTTGTTTATGAAAAGATGAGCAGCGGCAGCGAGATCATCGAGGAGATCCGTCAAACGGCGCAGACGACGCTCGAGAAATTCGAGCGCAAAGGCATGAAGGATGCCGAAGCGGTCAAGGCGGCGCTTCGGGGAGATCTCAAAACATTTATTTATGCAAGGACGCAGCGCAGTCCCGTGATCATTCCGATCTTGGTGGAAGCATAAGAAAACCGGAAAAAGGAGGAAGGCTCTCAATGGCAAATCCCTATGACAAGGCGCATGAACTCGCCGCGGCGATCCGGGAATCGGAGGAATACAAAGCCTATCTTGCGGCGAAAGCAAAGGCGCAGGAAAATCCCGAATTGGTTAGCGCGCTCAATGATTATCAGGAGAAACAATTCGATCTACAAAAATTGCAGATCGTTGGTGAGGAGATCGGCCCCGAGTTGATGGAGCAGATGCAAAACTTATTCCAGATTCTCTCGCGCGATCCGTTAGCTGCCGAATACTTGAACGCGCAGGTGCGTTTCGCGATCATAGCCAATGACGTCTATTCGATCATTGGCGACGTGCTGAAGTCGTGATGTGTATGTGTGTCGGAATGACAGGGTGCGCGGAATGACAGGATTGTGTCAAAAGTGAGGTGCAAATGATACGGAGTATGACGGGCTACGGCCGGGGAGAATTTTCGGAAGGTCCGAGGACGGCGACCTGCGAGATCCGGTCGGTCAACCATCGGTATTGTGAGGTGACCGTGAAGATGCCGTTCAAGTATGGCTTTGCCGAAGATGCGGTGCGGCAGGCGGTGAAGGCGGCGGCGGGCCGCGGCAAGGCGGACGTGAGCATCAGTTTGGTCAGCACGGCGGACGAAGACACCGGCGTGGTCCTCGGCGAGGCCGCGGCCAAACAATACTTAGGCAATCTTAGGACACTACAGGAAAAATACGGCGTGGGCGGGGAGATCACTGTGGGTCTGCTGGCCGGGCTGCCCGATGTGCTCAAACAGGGGCATCCGGATTTGGACGCCGACGCGATTTCTTTCGTGATCATGGGCGCTGTGAGCGCCGCGCTCGAAGGCTTTGGCGTGATGCGGGAAAAAGAGGGTGCGAGCCTCGCGGAAAATATCGGCGGCAAACTCGACGCGGTGGATGAATTGTGCCGGAAAATAGGTGCGCGCGCACCGGAGGTGCAGGTGATTTATGCGGAGCGGCTGCGGGAGCGGATCGCTTCTTTGTCGAATCTGCCCGGAGACGACGCAGTGCTGCAGCAGCGCATCGCTGTGGAGATCGCGGCCTTTGCGGACAAGGCGGGCATTGATGAAGAATTGGTACGGCTCGCCAGTCACGTGGGGCAATTTCGCGGCATTCTCGCCTCGCGGGAAACCGCGCCCGTCGGCAAGAAACTCGACTTCATCGTGCAGGAAATGAACCGGGAAGCCAATACCGTCGGGTCTAAGGCCAATGATTTGCAGATCACGGATCTGATGATCGAACTCAAAAACGAGATCGAGAATATCCGCGAACAGATTCAGAATATTTGTTAGCCGGGCAGGAGGGTGAAATCATGACTTGGGGAACGCTTTTCTTTTATTATGAATGTCCGGACTGCGGGCAGAAATTCAAATATGACTTTTCGCGAAACGATGAGTTCGGCGCCGATTTTGGCGCGTGTCCGGCCTGCGGGGTTTCGGGGGCCTATATCGGCGACGGACCGCGAAGACCCGACGATCTTGATTATCCGGAGGTGGACTAAAAACCATTCCCGCACTTTGTGCGCTTTCTACGACAATTTGCTTAGAGATTTATACCAGTAAAAGAATGCCTCTGGATTGCTGTACTTGTATTCACCAAAATCTCCATCCAGTTCCCACTTCGACATATCAATATCATCAACGTATTTTTCAATCTCAGCATCACCCAATTTAAGGAGCAATATGAGATAAGCAATTTTTGCAGCGGCGAGTACGGCATCATTTTCCTCAAAGGATAGATTTGCAACGAATTTGCTAAAATCCTTATATCCTTTAACAAATGAATCATATTCTTCTTGTTCGATATTTCCGCCATGACCAATAATAAGAGTAAATCTTGCGGTATCATCAAGAACATCTTCGTAGGTAATATTAAGGCCGCGATTTGCGATTTCTTTATCACAGACAACCGTATAGGTTTGTCTGATGGCAGATATATCTGAACTGTGATCAAATAGATTTCCGACATCATACATTTGTTTTATTGCTTCTACTCTTTTTGGCCTTTTGGGAGGATCTGCAGTAAGTGGGACGCCAATCGTTTTCGGCGCGAAAGCCGTGAGTTTGTCTGCCAGCAATCCTTCCGCATCCGGCATTGTCACCCTGATATTGGCTCCGGATGTATATAGCACTGCAGAGGTGATTTCTTTTTCGATCGTTCTCGTATATGGGCTATGCGCATAATAAATATCAAGAAGAATATACGACTCATTCAGATCCCCGGTGAATGGCGTATAAAAAAATTGATAATGATCCGTGTATTCACTCATAAGATTATCGCGTTCCTGCTTTTCCCATCTGGTGAACAGCTCGCTTGATACACAGAGACTATCAAATGTCTTACCAATATCTTCAAATTTTCTTTCCATTAGTATATCCACATCGACAGATAGCCTGTAAATTTTGTCGAATAAGAGCATCAGAGAAGTTCCGCCCTTGAAGATAAAGTCAATATCTGCAGAACGAAGTTGCTCAAGAAGATATAGCGCAGAAACCGCCTTCTCAAGATTTTTGAGCTGCGCTTCGGTACGATTCCATCCGAGCGCATTGTTGACCTCAAGAAGCCATTCTTTTGTAAACGATTTTTTGTTTATCATAATAGTCCCTTGATTTCTCTGTATTCATCACATTGATTCAAACAGAAGATTACATCGGCCTTCCTTTTTCGAAGCGCAGCATATTTCAATAGCTGCGAGTAATTGACGCGATATTTTTTTGTCGCGCCCATGAAGATGTTGTTCAGCTCTTCACCCTGATACTGCCCGTATATCCTTTTATCGCATACGAGATCAACCAATATCTTCTCTATATTCGCAATCCGTATACCATTGTTTTCGATGAGCGAAGGATTCGCCGAATACTCCGGACATACAATGACAGGCACGGTTGAATTTGCATACTTCTCAAATACATCGAAATCTTTTTTTGAGCATGCGGCAAGGTTGGACCTGCGAAGCATCGTCAAAACCGAATCAACGGCTTTCTTGCGCACCTCTATCACGACCGTCGTTGAAAACGGCTGTAAATTCATGAATTGAGAAAGTGAGACGGTATCGGTTACGGTCGCTTTCATATATTTAAAATCTTTGAGAAGTAATTCGCGGACAGTTTCAGCGTCCTCGGTTAGCTTCATCTCAAAATATGGCTTGTATCTAAATTCATATACACCCCGTCCAACGCGAATCGCTTTATCTTGTTTAATAAGCTCATTCACATTCCAGATAACAGTACTCCGGGAAATTTTCTTTTTCGCTGCAGCAATCGCATCCACAATCTGATCGATTGTGGCATATCTGCCTGCATATTCAGTCGTAATAAAATCCGCAACCATACAAAATGTCTCTTTTCAAATTACCGTAACTTTCTCTTGATATTCTACGATAATTTGATTATACGAATTCCTTTCCATACTGTCAACGATTTATCTGAAAATGACCGGGATTTATCTGAAAATGACCGGGGCGTTTTCGTTTTGATCAAATGGTGTTACAATTATGTTCGCGGCACCGTTTCAGGGTGTATTTGTGAAGATTGGCTTGGCTTGGAGATCATCAAAGGAAGGAAAATCATATGCAGCAGTATGTGGATATTGTCGTCAATGTATTGAACGCGGGCGCTTCGGGCGCGCCTGCTACGGGAGACCCTGTTATTCTGCCCTTCCTGCTGGCACTGTTCTTTGTAGCCGGTATTATCCTGCTGTTTGCGGGTCGTGTGCTTGTGAGAACAAATGTTCATGGGGGGGGGGGTATTCTAAGCCTGCTCAAAAGACCGCTCTTTGTTTTCTCGCGGCTGTGTTGTGCGCGGCCGCTGTTTTCGTCTCCGCTCCGCATACATACGCCGCGACTGCACCCGATACGCTGACCATCAATGTAACCAAAGACGCAACGGGGAGCGTGCAGTCTATCGCGGTTTTGCCAGTCACATTTGATAACGCCGCGGGTTATGCTTCCGCCGTCACCCTGTCGGCCTCTGCGAGCGATTTGACGCACGCGACGGGGACGCATCTCGCACCTGCCGCTCTGGCGGACAACAGTTTCGGTTTTGCCCTTGACGGAAACCCCGCTCCTACACCCGCGAACAAAATCGCAAACGGCTTCGCGGCAAGTTATCCTGTTACGGAAAACGCGAAAGACATCACGCTCCCCTTTGCGGGTACGCACAGCACGGGCGGAAGCGCTGTGATACAAAATGAAACCCCCGGCGCAAACAGCGCGAATCTCTATTTTTCCGCCAAAATAGCGCCGACGCTTGCCGCAGGCAGCTATCATGTCAGGGTGGGCATAGAGATCACAAGTTATCTCATAGCTGTACCGCCCACTCCACCCACCCCTCCGATCCCCACTACCTCGCTTTCCGGCACGATAACATGGGATGATAGCAATAATTCTGATGTCATCCGTCCTGCCACTGCTGACATCAAACTTTACAAGACGGTAGGCGTAACCACCAGCGCGCCCGTGCTTGTGACCGGACAGACCCCCATACTGGACATCAACTCAATTCCTTGGGCCTATAGCTTTACAAACCTTCCCGAGTTTGAGGGCGGACAGGCCATAAACTACTCTGTACAGGTAGGTAAAACACCTTTGGCCTATACCTGGAGCCAGGCAGGAAACGATATTACCTATCAGCACGCCGTTGGGCAGGGTATCTTAATGGCTGAGGCACAATTTTCCCCCAAATTCCTGAACACGGGCATCGACCGCTATGGAGGACCCATCACATCCGTTGTCTTCTCTGATACGCTGCCACCGGTAGGCACAATGAATGTCGACACATGGGATGTTTCCGACGCTCAGGATGATTCCGTCTTAGCAAAGTGGGACGGCGTTACAAGAACCATGACCATCGGAGCCGCAGGCGGCGTCTTGGCCAATCTGGATTCCAATTCCTTGTTTCTCGACCTCAAGCTCAGCTCCGGTACTTTCGACCTTGATAACTTCCATGCCGCACGCGCAACCAACATGAGTATAATGTTCTTCGAGGTCACACTACCCGCCAGTTTCACCAGCCTCCCGGATGGCTTTGGCTCCGTGGCGACTGACATGAACCGCATGTTCTGTGGTACCGCGCTACCCGCAGGTTTCACCGAGTTCCCTGATGGCTTTGGCTCCGTGGCGACTGATATGAACCGCATGTTCAGCGGTACCGCACTGACCGCTATCACAGAGTTGCCCGCCGGCTTTGGCTCCGAGGCGACTGACATGAGTCAGATGTTCAACGGTGCCGCGCTACCCGCAGGTTTCACCAAGTTCCCTGATGGCTTCGGCTCTGAGGCGACTGACATGAATAATATGTTCGCTAATATCACACTACCCGCAGGTTTCACCGAGTTCCCCGATGGCTTTGGCTCGCAGGCGACTGACATGAATAATATGTTCGCAAATGCCACACTACCAGCCCTCACCGAGTTCCCTGATGGCTTTGGCTCCGTGGCGACTAATATGGGCTTCATGTTCCATACTGCCACACTACCCGTCTTCACCAAGCTCCCTGACGGCTTTGGCTCCGTGGCGGATAACATGGCTCGCATGTTCAGATATTCCATATTTCCCGCCCTCACCGAGTTTCCCGACGATTTTGGAATTGTCGCAACTTACACAGACTACATGTTTGCAGACACCACCCAGTTTACCAACCTTACGCGATTTGGCGATGGCTCATTCTCTCAGGCGACTAGCCTGCGTGCTATGTTCAACAATGCCACACTACCCGCCATCACAGAGTTCCCCGCCGACTTTGGTTCCGCGGCGACTGACATGGGCTCCATGTTCGATGGTGCCACGCTCACAAGCAATATAGACTGGTCGAAGACGACATTTGCCAATCTGGCCTCTTCTCTTTATGTGGACGACATGTTCAGCTACACTAATTTTGGCAGCTACACCATAAAAGTCGCGGATGCTGCCACGCAGACCAAGTTCACTGATGCTGCTACCGGTGCTACACCCACGAACATCGTTGTCGCTACTCCTTAGCGGCGGCTGTTTTTATTGCTTCGCCGATTAAAGGTTGGACTGAATTGGCGAAGCAACACGGCATCATGCAAGGCGCACCTACGCTGTCCGTTTTTCCATTACGCAGCAAGCTGCGTGGAAAAAAGGCAACCCGCAGCAATACTGGTGGTATTGCGAGGCTTTGCAACGCAGCAGGATGTCGCGTTGGTCGTCAAGATGTCCAATATTTAATCGGTGAAACAATAACTTACGGAAGCGGGGGATTTGCTCAGCCAAATCCCCCTCGTCCTTTGTGGGCGAGGCGAAGCGGTGGTCACATATAGATTCCCGCCTGCGCGGGAATGACATTAGGATTCGCGGGAATGACAGGAAGCGTGGGATTTGCGCAGTCATTGGATTGCGGGTCGGTGCCCGCAATGACAGTATGGTATGCTGCAATGACATAGGTGTCGGGAATGACATTTGGATTTGCGGGATGATAGGGCGGGTCGTCTTTGAAAAATTGAAAAAAAATGCCGCTTGCTTTGTAACACGGGCTTGATGTACAATAATGGTCGCGCCTGCGCTCGCAACCATGAGCACATCGGCGCGGCAAAATCTTATTATGCACACAGTGACGGGCGGGTCGGTGCCGAGCCGGGAAGGACATATCCCATCGGAAGCCCCGCGGACCGCGGAAGCGCGGACGAAACTGTGGAGGAGAAACCGGAGGTACGAATTATGTCAGTTATTACTATGAGGCAATTGCTTGAGGCGGGCGTACATTTTGGGCACCAGACAAGACGCTGGAATCCGAAGATGGCCCCCTACATCTATGCCGAACGCAACGGGATTTACATCATTGACCTGCAGCAGACGGTTGGGCTGATCGACGACGCCTATACTTTCATTCAGGATGTCGTGAAGACGGGCAAGCCCATTCTTTTCGTCGGAACGAAGAAGCAGGCGCAGCAGGCCGTCAAGGACGAGGCGCTCCGCGCGGGGCAGTATTTCGTGAACGAGCGCTGGCTCGGCGGTATGCTTACCAATTTCAAGACGATCTCCGGGCGCATCGACCGCCTGAATGAGATTTATAAAATGGAAGACGACGGCGTGTTTGAGCAGCTGACGAAGAAAGAAGTCCTCAAACTCAGGCTGCAGGCCGAGCGTCTGGAGAAGTTTTTGGGCGGCATCAAGGACATGCACCGCATGCCCGGCGCCGTTTTTGTGGTCGATCCGAAGAAAGAAAGGATCGCGGTCAAGGAAGCGAGGATTCTGGGAATTCCGATCATCGGTATCGTGGACACGAATTGTGACCCGGACGACGTTGATTTTGTGATTCCCGCCAATGATGACGCGATCCGCGCGATCCGTCTGATCACGGCAGCCATCGCGGATGCGGTCATCGAAGCCAATCAGGGCGAGAGCTTTGCGGAAGCGCCGGTGAAGGACGACGATTTTGACGCGCCGGTTACGGCCGAAGATGTCGAAGAGGCTGCGATCATCGAAGAATTGGCAGACGAGGTGATCTTCGAAGAAGTCGCTGCGGCTGTGATCGAAGAGGTGGCCCACGAAGTCGCCCAAGAGGCGATTGTAGAAGAAGTCGTCGCGGAAGTCACAGAAGAAGCGATCATTGAAGAAGCGATAGCGGAAGCGATTGTGGAAGAAGTGGCAGCCGAAGCGATCATTGAGGAAGCGGTAGCGGAAGCGATTGTGGAAGAAGCCGTAGCGGAAGTGATTATTGAAGAAGCGGAAATCGAAAAGGCTGAAGAAGAAGATGATTTTTAAGAATTAGTAAATATAAGGCAGACGACGACGTATGGATTCCCCAAGTCTTCGCTTGGGACAGGTTCCGATCAAGTCGGCAAATCCAAAATAATTGAATTTAAGGAGGTAAATAAAGATGGGTGTTTCAGCATCAGCTGTGAAAGAACTGAGAGAGAGAACCGGCGCGGGCATGCTCGACTGCAAGAACGTGCTGGTCGAAGTGGACGGAGACATGGATAAGGCGATCGACCTGCTCCGCGAAAAGGGTCTGGCGAAGGCCGCGAAGAAATCCGGGCGCATCGCGTCGGAAGGTCTCGTGCGTGTACGGCTCGCGCCGGACGGCAAAAAAGCCGGTATCATCGAGGTCAATATCGAAACTGATTTCGCATCGAAGAATGAAGAATTTATCGCGTTCGTGGACACATTGTCCTGCATGACGGTCGACACGAAAGCCAAGACGCTCGATGAGTTTCTGGCGGAGAAGTATGCGGGCGGCTCGGAGACCGTGCAGGAAACCCTCACGAATTTCATTGCGAAGATCGGCGAGAATGTCAGCGTACGGCGTTTCGCTACCTTGGCGCAGCCTGGCGTGGTCTACGTCGGCTACCTGCATCTGGGCGGCAAGATCGGCGTTGTGATCGGCCTCGAGACGGAAGCCTCGCAGGAAGAAGTACAGACGCTCGGCAGGGACGTGGCGATGCAGGTCGCTTCGATGAACCCGCAGTTCGTCGACGAGAGCGGCGTGGATCCCGATTATATCGAAAAGGAAAAGGAGATTCTGATCAAGCAGGCGCTTGCCGAGGGCAAACCGGCCGAGATCGTCGAAAAGATGGTGTTGGGCCGCCTCAAGAAGGAACTCAAGGAAACCTGCCTGCTCGAGCAGAAATTCGTTAAGAACGGCGAGTTGACCGTGGCACAGTATGTCGGTGACGCCGCAAAGGCACTTGGCAAAGACGTCAAGGTCGTTTCGATGGCACGTTACGAAGTCGGCGAAGGCATCGAAAAAAAAGAAGAGAATTTCGCCGAAGAAGTAGCGAAACAGATGGCCGGCAACTAAGCGGGGTTCGCTTACCGCCTACCGGTCAAGCATCCATATCGGCTTCAAGCTCCGCCTCGTCAATGACGCGCGGGGCTTTTTTGTTGAAGATATCGTAGAAGCAGGGCACGACGAACAGTGTCATGAACGTCCCATAGAGCAGGCCTCCGATGCTGACGACCGCGAGCGGCTGCATCATTTCGGAGCCGGTGCCGATTCCAAGCGCCATCATGAACATGCCGAGGATTGTCGTGAGCGCCGTCATCAGGATGGGGCGCATACGCGTCTTCCCGCCTTCGCGAAGCGCTTCAACACGATCCCAGCCTTCCATGCGCAGCTGGTTGACATAGTCCACCAGTACAATGCCATTGTTTACAATGACGCCGACGAGCAGGACGAAACCGACCAGCGAAACGACGGAGAGTCCCATACCTGCGACCAACAGGGCGGCAAAACCGCCGGTGAAAGCAAGCGGGATCGTGATCATGATGATGAAGGGACTCTTCAGCGACTGGAACTGCGCGACCATAACGAAGTAGACGAGCAGGATTCCGACGATAAGCATCCAGCTGAGGTCAGCGATGGCGTTCATGATCGTGGAACTTTCTCCGGAAATTTCGTAAGAAACGTTGCTGTCCAGATCGAGCGCACTGACGGCCGCGGTGATGCGATCCGCTACGATCGTAACGTTTGCGTCGTCCGCGATCGTGATGCTGACAGCCAAATGCCGGCGCTGTTCCTGCCGGTCGATAGAAGCGGGAGATTCGGCTTCTACGGCAGTCGCGATATCGGAGAGTTTGATCTTTTGTGTGGATCCGTCGCGTTTCGCGGCAGTAAAGGTGAAGCCTTTGATGTATTCAGGCGTCAGGTCTGCTTTGTCTCCTTTGACAATGATCACATCATAATCATCCGAATCGATTCGAACCTGTGTCGCCGTCCGCTGTTCTGTGATCGCCTTGGTGACTTCCGCATACACCTGCGCGACCGTGAGCCCTTTGGCCATCGCCTTTGCCCGATCGACGAGGAAACGGATTTCCGGGGTGGGCTCGCCGATCCCGTCGTTCACACCCGCGACGCCGTCGATTTCCCGGACGCGTTCCGCAATCGATCTGGCACTCGTAAAGAGTTCGTCGATTGTTTCACCGTAAATATCGACGGTGACGCCCGATCCGCCCAAACCGTTCATACCCATCATGGACTGGGACTGGATATCGACCTCCGCGTCAATGTCCTCCACAGAGGCTTCGATCTGCTTTTTGATGTCGTTTCCTGATGCGTTTTTCTCATCTGCGATGACGTAGATCGTCGAAGTTTTCGAATCCGAATCATTGTCTTCGCCGAACGCGCCGAGTCCGATAATATCCATGATGCCGTTCGCCCCGGCAATGGCACCGACGGTTTTGACCCCGTCGATCGCCATGATGCGGTTTGCGACCTCGTCTGTGGTATTCCGAAGCTTCGCAAACTCCGACCCCTCCGGCGGCGTGACCGTGATGCTGAGTTGCGGCTCGTCGCCTTCGGGCATATAGGTAAATCCACGCTGGATGGTCACATACGCGGTCCCGGCCAGCAGAACAACGACGAGGATGAATACCACGGGCTTGAATTTCAAACACCATATCAGTATGCGGTCGTACAGTGACATCAAACGCTTCATGCCCGTGTTCGGCTTAGAGACCATATTATGGAACAGTCCGCTCGAAATCGCGGGTACGAATGTCACGGCGATGATCAGGCTCGCGAGCAGGGCATAGGTCAGCGTGAGCGCCAGGTCGGTGAACAGTTTGCGCGTCATGCCCTGGATGAAGACGATCGGCAGGAACACGCAAATCGTTGTCAGTGTAGAGGCCGTGATCGCGCCGGCGACTTGCTTCGTGCCCGAGACCGCGGCTTTGACTGCGGAAAATCCCAGACTCCGGAGGCGGAAAATATTTTCAATGACGACGATTGAGTTGTCCACCAGCATGCCGACGGCGATCAAAAGCCCGGAGAGTGAGATGATGTTGATCGTCACGCCCGAGAAATACATGAGTACGATCGCGAAAATGACGCTGATCGGGATGCTGCACAGCGTGACAAAGGTCGGCCGAATGTCGCGCAAGAAGAGGAATAGCACGATGATTGCGAAGATCGCGCCGTAGATGAGGTCGCTGAGAATGGAATTGATGACGACGTAGATATAGTCGCCCTGATCCATGAGCGGCGTGAACGTCAGACCCGGATATTTCGCCGAGAGTTCTTCGAACTTGGCCTTGATATTGTCGGAAACCTCCGCCGTCGAATCATCGCTCTGCTTGTTGAACGTGAGCGTAACGCCGTCTCTGCCGTCGATCTTGGCGTAAAGCTCATCCAAATTGTCTGTGATAAAGACGTCCGCGACGTCCCTGAGGCACACAGGCTCGAGCTCGTCGATTCCAAAGTCCAGCAGCGCCGCAGTTTCGAGGGACGCGATGGAGTCAAGATCGTCGCCGATGCGTACGAGCCAGTCTGTCCCGTCCTTGTGGACATACCCGGCCGGCATCGAGAAATTCTGCGCGTAAAGCACCTGCGAGAGCGTTTCTAATGTAATAATATTGGTGAGATCGGCCTGCTCAAGCGCTTGGTCTCTCGCTTCGTCGAGTTGTTCGAGTCCGCCGTCGATCTGCGTCAGCGCGGCCGTAAGCGTGGCCTGTGCCGCTGCGATCTGCGCAGCGCCGTTTGCCATCTCGTATTGCGTGGAAATCGCAGCAGTGCTGAGTTGGGTCTGCGCGTCGGCAAGCAGCTGCGCTCCGGACTCAAGTCGGGACAGCTGACCCCGCCATTCGCCCATGGTGGTCTGGATCTGACCCATGGTGCCGGGAAGGACGTCTAATGCGGCTTGCGCAGCGGCAAGCTGATTTTCTTGATCGCTCGTCAGGGCACCTCCTCCGTCTGTGATTTCATGGAATCCATCGATGAGCGCTTGGAGTTGCTTCTGCTGATCGATCAGGCGCTGCAGAACTTCTTGTGCTGCCGCCAATTCCGTGGTTACCAGCGTACGTCCGAATTCCAGCTGAAACTTGTTGGCGTCGATCTCTGCTTGCCCGGCAGTGATTTTTGACGCGAACAGGGCGACTCCGTTTTGAAGTTCTGTACTCGCCTTCTTGAGGTCGTCCAATTTTGTCTCGAGTTCGGCTTTGCTGCCTGTAAGCTCTTTGCGGTTTTTCGCGAATTCATTTTGAATCGCAAAGGCGACCCGTTCGTTGGCGGCGGCGATCTTGGTATCTTTCAGAACCGCATTGACCTGCTCCTCCACGAGACCGCTCATGCTCAGCGTCGCGACGCCTTCGATGCCTTCGAGTTTGACCTGAAGATCGTCTTTGACAAAACGCGAGAGATCCGCGGTCTGCATGCCGTCCATATCGACGGCCGCGACCATGATCGGCAGCATATTTGGGTTCATCTTCAGGATAAGCGGTGTGCCGATCAAGTCATCAAAAGTCCCCTCCACCTGACTCGCCTTTTCGAGGATGTCGACGGTGGTGGTCTCTAAATTCGCGTTATCACTGAATTCAAGGAAGAGGATGGAAACATTGTCGCTTGACGTGGAGGAGATATGGGTGAGGTTTTCAAGCGAAGCCATCGTTCGCTCCAGTGGTTTGGTGACGGCGGATTCGACTTTTTCGGGGGAAGCGCCCGGATAGGGGGTCATGATGACAACATAGGGCAAATCCATGCTCGGCAGCAGATCCGGTTTCATATTTTGGAAGCCCCCGTAGCCGAAGATAAACACGACGGCAATGAGCACGAATACAGTGAATGGTTTTTTAACGCTGAGCCTGATCAATCATCCGCCTTTTCAAAAATATCAAATGGTCATTCTGCGCCGCCGTGTAGAATCCACGCCAATGACTTGTTTTGTTGTTTGCCGGATTCCGCAGCGCCGACGCAGAATGACTATCGTGTGAACTATAGCCATTTCTACTAAGTTAAACAACTTAACTGTTTACAAATGTAATAGTTTTTTCGAAAATTAGTATATCATAAATATGGATTAGATTATTGCATTTGAAACTGCTTTATGCGATAATACAAAACTGCGGATTGAAATTGGCGGTCCGCGCAGGCACAGCCGTTTTGCGGGCCCATAGCTCAGCTGGATAGAGCAACAGTCTTCTAAACTGTGGGTCGCAGGTTCGAATCCTGCTGGGCTCGCCATGATGAAAGACGCAGGCTGCACAAAGGGGTATAGCCAAGTCGGTAAGGCAACGGACTTTGACTCCGTCATTCGTAGGTTCGAGTCCTGCTACCCCTGCCAAATCCTTTCTCTCCGGAGTGAGGCGCCCGACCCAGTAGCTCAGTTGGTAGAGCACTTGACTTTTAATCAAGGTGTCCGGAGTTCGAGACTCCGCTGGGTCACCACCGGAAACCTCGCAAATTCAATGTTTGTGGGGTTTTTTCTTTTTTCGAAAAGTTAAAATCATTTCGTTCTGCCCCTTTGTCCTGTGAGACTTGACACATAGAATCACGCCGACGACAAACACAAGCACGAACCCTATTCTCTCATAGGTATGAGAATAGCTGAACATCAGGTTGCTTGTAAGATTGCAGAACATATGCAGCAACATGACGGCCAGTATGCTTTGCTTGGTTTTCGTATGTACGAAACTCATCATCGCCGACAACCCGATAGATTGCAGAAGGAAAAACCAAAAGCCTATAAAACCCATCTGATAGTGGCCTTGTGCCGGCATAAAAAACAGTGGCAGGTGCCATACCGCCCAAATCGTACCGAGCAAGAAACTGGCCTTTGCAAACCCAAACCGCTCTAAGAGAGGCTGAAGCGCGAATCCCCGCCAGCCGAACTCCTCGGGCCAGGCGCCGTTGATAAAGAAGTTAATTACGAGTACAGGCAATAGGGAGGCCGGGTTTTGCATAATGGATCGCAGTAATTCCATCTCCGGCATTTCACCGCCCGAAATCAGCGTGATCAAAAGTGCGACGACGTGAATCGCCGGATAAATGAGCAGAATAAAAGCCCACCAAGCGACGCCTATACGCTTCACTTGATAGAAGCGTCTGAAAAATTCTTTTCTTTCCTCTTTGCTGTAGGTAACAAACGCCATAATAACGCCGATCAGTGACGGAGCCATACCGCCGCAGATCAGAAAGACCATGCCGAGTCCTTCATGCGCGTTCAGGCCAAGCAAAAGGATGGCAAAGTAACAGATCCAAGTCTGCATAAAGACAATAATGAAAAACCGCCTCACATTTTTTAACATGCTGATTATTCTACCATAACCACCGCTCCTAAAAACGCGGCCTGCGCGAAATGCCGCTTCATCGACGTGAACGGTAATGTTTTAACAGAACATGGTAGTTTTTCGGCCGTATCCTCAATTACTTTCTGCAATCGTCAAAACATAGCCATTGTTGTCCTGAATCGCAAATTCCCTTGTCCCGTAAAACGTCTTGTGTTCCTCTTTCAGCAGTTTTATCCGACTTTGAATTTCAGCGTAAAAGCCCTCAAAATTGTCCACCGTCATGTAGATTGATACAGATGGTTTAACCTTGTCTGTCATTAAAATCGGGTATTCCTCACACAGGTTCCCGCGTTCCTGAAACATAAGCTGCTGACCGTCCATCGCCGCAATGGCGAACTGTAAGCTGCCGTTTGCGCCTGGAACGGAAGCGACCTCGACAAAGCCGAGCGCGGTTTTGTAAAACGCAAGCGTGTCATCGACGCTCTCGACCATTAGATTTGCTGTTACAGATTTCAACATAATATTGCCTCCTGTTCTGGTTATTGCTCCGACAACTAAATATTGGACATCTTGCCGACCAATTTTGCGTCATACTGCGTTGCAAAGCCTCGCCGTAGCACCACTACGCCTACGTTTTGCGCCTTGTCTGCCGCATAATTGCTTCGCCAATTCAGTCCAACATTTAGTTGTCGAAGCAATAATATTTGTAACATAACAGCGGGGAGAAGCGATTTATTGTATAAAATCGTCATCTTGCCGACAGGCCCGCAAAAGTTCCAAAGGCGTAAGTCCGAGCGACTGCTTCAAATCCTTAATCATGTGAGCTTGGTCATAGTAGCCTTCAATGCGAAGAATGTCAATTTGTTTTGCTTTATCTGAAACGAGTATATTGAGCGCGTTTTGAAATCGCAGGGTGCTGATCAGCATCTTGGGGGTCAAGCCAAAGTTTTGCATAAAAAGACGCGGACATTGCTTTTGTGAATACCCCGTTATTTCGCATATCTCCCGCACGGTATCCGGCGTGTCCGCGAAAAGTTTGTCAAACAGAACCATAAAAGCCGAGGGGGTCTTTTCTCTCTGCAGACGGCGATAGTAATCGAAAAAAGCATTTCTGCGCGCCTCCGGCGATCGCTTGAAAAATGCTTGTTCCGAAAATGCAGTATCGATCTGCGCCAGCGGCAGAAAATCGTCCATAGCCAATTCAGCGGAAAGCCCGGTCAGGCAATGAAATGCGCCGGGTCTTAGCCGAAATCCAAATGAGCTGCTATCGGCCCGGATAGGATAATGAAACTCTGTTTTCTTCATTCCCGCAAAGCCGATTGCCCGACTGCCGTCATCAACCAGAAAGTCTATGCAAGCATCCGGCACAATGATGTTTTCAACCGTTTGATTTGGGGTAGTCCTTGGTGTCATCTCCCAAAAACAAATGGCAAAATCCGAAAACTCCGACCAAGTGATTTCTTCATAATGCACATTTCTTTTGAATTTTTCGTTCAGAAGAAACGGTAGTTGGATGGGGTAATAGCCGCTATATTCATTCAAAGAAACCATTACTATTTTATATGCCCCATTGCACCATCCCTCAAAAATTCTAATTTGTTGAGTTCACAGCATAGCCAAACTGTAATTTTCCGAAACGACCCTAAATATATCTGCGTACTTTTTTGAGATACACTTCGTATTCAGAACCGAATTTCGACCGCAGAAACCGTTCCTCGTTCAATATTTGCATATGGATTCCGACTGCGAAGCAAATGAAAAACGCCAAAAACAAAATATTCGGGTAAGATAAAAACACCCCCGCGAAATACATATTCATAAACAGGAAAATCGGATTGCGGGAATGAGCAAATATTCCGGTCGTCACGAGTTTATCGCTTTTTTCGTCGTCGATTCCGACGCGCCACGCGTTGCCGAAGGATATGAGCGCAAAAAGAAAAATCAATAGTCCGGCAAGACACAGAGATATCCCGATCCACTGCACGATAGCAGAAACCCACAGCCGGGGCAAGGCAAACAATTCTATATCTAATGTTGTCAATATGATTTGCACCGTCCACAAAACAAGAAGCGGGACAATCAGGATTTCGAGTAGTTTTTCGAAAAAACGCTTGCCCTTTGCCAAAACAAACACCCTCACACCCTGACGCATCAGCATAAGCGTGCGCCCCAAAAATAGCACCCAAAACACGACCGTCAGCACAAACATGATAGAATTAAACATTTTTTTTACGCTCCTTAGGCGGGTCTGTAATAAGACAAAAGACTTGTCCTTCTGTCCTGCTGGAATCCGATTATAACATACAACGGCGGAACGAAAGATATTTATAAATAAGACAGAAGGCCTGTCCCCATGTCCTGCTGACTTTTTGGTATAATATCATTATTAGCAGAGCAGAGAGAAATAAGAGGTTTGCGTGAGGCAGCGTGGGGGTAGCGACGCATGATGCGAATCGCGGTTTGTGAAGACGAGTTGATACAGCGCAAGTTACTGGAGGACGATATTCGTCTCTGGGCGAAAAAAAACGATATAGAAATTGACTTGCGCACATATGCCGGCGCGGAAGCCTTTCTTTTTCAGAAGGAAACCAACGGGTCGGTTGACTGTTTGTTTTTGGACATCGATATGGGCGGGGGTATTACAGGACTTGAACTGGCACAGTCGGTTCGCGAAACAGATTCACAGGTGACGATCGTATTTCTGACCGCTTTGTCCAAATATGTATTCAGCGGGTACAAGGTACAGGCGTTTGACTATTTCGTCAAGCCGCTGAAAGAGCAGGATCTGGATCGCGTGCTGAAACATGTCAGCAAGTCGATACAGGCCGTCAGACAGGACGGTTTCTTCATCCCGTCCCGCTCAGAATATATACATATTCGTTATGATGACGTTTACTGTTTTGAGGCAAATTTGCACATGACGAAAGTACATACAAAAGTCGGCACAGAACAATATAATGCGAAAATTTCATATTTTGAAGAACTGCTGCCCAAAGAACAATTCGTAAAGACTCACCGTTCCTTCATCGTCAATCTCCGTTTTGTCAGGCAGGTCATGACCGGCGCGGTAAGCATGGCGGACGGACAGACTGTACCGGTCAGCCGTGGCCGCCAACGCGAGGTCGATCGGCGAATGTTGACATATTGGGGTATGTGACGATGGACGGAACGGTACAGGGGACAGTGATGGCGGTCTCGCCCGTTATATACAATTTTGTGACCATACTGGTGATGCTGATCGTCTTTGATAAGATTTTGGCGTCGCGCCGCGCTTCGAAACGGGCCTTGGTCGGCATAGCCCTTGTCATAACGCTGATTTCTGAAGGCATACGTTTTACCCTGCCGGAGGTTTTAACCCTCCAAATATTGGTGGCGTTTCTTGTTCTTCTTGCCTACCTCAGGCTGTTTTTGCCCGGTACATGGACAACGCATCTATTTTGGCTGACGGGCGTTTTGCTAATCGGTACGCTCTTGGGTATTTCTGCGCAATTCATCGTTGAGTCGGTGAGCGCGCGCAGCACGCTCACCGATCAGTCCGTGCTGCTCGGCTACATGATCCTGACCTGTGTTTTTTACGTTTTCGCGTGCGTAGTGATTGTACGTTCAAAACTTCGTGCGGATCTTGCGTCGCCCGTTGCCCAGAGAGTATTTGCGATTGTTGCCTGTGTTAGTTTGTTTACCGCGCTCATCGCGGCGGACAACGTATCGCATGAGATTTCAATAAACATGGAGAATGTCAGATACCTATTGACAATAGGATTTTGTATTTTTGGGCTTGCGTGCGTCGTTCTGTATATTTTGTTCTCTCTGCGTTTGGCGGAACAGCAGAAAAGGGAACTGCTGACACAACAAGTTGCTTTGGAGCGCGCATACACAAGGGATTTTGCGGATGCCTATACCGATATGATCACGCTTCGGCACGATTTTCACAACCATTTGTCTATGCTGCATCATCTTGTAAACAAAGGTGAAATACAAAAAATCACTGAATATCTGACATCGATGGATCTGACCACTGCACAGGCAAACGCGATCGTGCAAACAGGCAACGATGCCGTTGACGCTATTTGCAGCATCAAGGTCAAACGGGCGCGGCAGCTTGGCATCGAATGTGTGGTTCGCGCCGCTGTGTCCGCGAGGCTCCCGATGGAGCTTGCGGACATTGTGTCGCTTTTGGGAAATCTCTTCGACAACGCGATGGAAGCCTGCGAACGTGTGATCGCCGCCCGTCCCGGCGTGGACGCTGCCCGCCCTGCGATTTTCTTTGATTTGGATGCCGTGAGCGGACAGTTAAATCTCAAAATGCAAAACACAGCGCTCCGGCCCGTTCGGCGGCGTAGTGGCTCATACGCGACGACCAAGCAGGGCCGGCATCACGGCCTTGGTTTGGAGCGGATTGACAGAATCGTCGCCGCATCAGGCGGCAGAGTATACCGCGATTTTACCTGTCCGCCCGGGGATATACCGATCGGCCTGTTCACCACCACCATCACCATGCCGCTCGGATAATAACCTTTTACACAAAACAAAATGTCTTGTGTATAAAACCACCATTTTCTGCGGTATTTTTATCCGTGTGATATTTCCTCAATAACACATTCGTGTGCGCGCGTGTCCTTGTCGTAATTCACGCCGACCAAGAGCAGATTGCCCTTGTATTCCTCAAGTGCCTGAAAATATTGTTTGTCTTTGATCTGCGCGATAGCGCCCCCGGCGTCCCTGTTCCATTTCAGTTCAACGATCATCGCGGGTTTGTCCGCATAACGCTTTCGCGGGATGAACACCATATCCGCAAAGCCCTTGCCCGTCGGCATTTCGCGGATGACAGTATAGTAATTCCTTGCCGTGTAGTAGGCGAGCGACAGGGTATAGGACAGCGCGTTCTCATCATTGTAGGTCAAATGCGCATTCTCTAAATGCGCGTTTTCAATGCCGGATGCCACCCGCGCCGCGTCAAGCGCCCACGTCGCTTTCATCAGGTCGTCCGACGCAAGAAGCGCCGCTTCGACCGCTCCCCATCCGATACCGCTCACTGCGTTGAAAAATTCGTCAAAGACCTCCTTGTTCGGGATAAAGACTTCCTTGCTTGTCTTATCGTAGCCCAGATAACCCAGATGAACAAGCAGCGTCAGCACATCATCGGAACCGCCGAAACTCACCATGTCATTTGCAAATTTTCCTGTATTGATTTGCTTTCGTCCGCCCGCCAAAAGTTCGACGACCGTGTCTTTCAATCCATCAATATTCATCTCGATATACACGAGCAGAGCCTCATAAGTCTCGGTACTGTTCCAGTAATTGAACAATTCGTGGTTGAACATGGCGTCTACGACAGACTTGGGGCTGTATACCGCAAGCCCATCACCAAGCCGGTAGCCGTTGTACCACGCGGACACCTCTTCGTAGTCCATATCAAAACGCCCGCAGAGCCCCCGGACCTCCGCATCCGTGAAGCCCATGTATTCCTCAAGCCCGAAAGGATTCGTCATCGAAACTTCAGAAAACATATTCAGCGCGGAGTGCGTACCGTATTTCCTGATTGGCAGGATACCCGTCATATACGCAAGCGCGATCGCTTCATTGTCCTTCATGAAATTCCGCAGGAAATCGAGATATTTGTCCTGCGCGTCCCTGCTGTTTTTGTGTACGCGGAAGATACAGTCCCATTCGTCGATGATGACGACAAAGGACTTCCCCGTCTGCTCCGCGATGTCGCGCAGCGTACGGAGCATATCGCCCGGTCTGCGAAATTTGCAGTCCGGATATGCGTCAAGCATTTCCTCAAGCAGTGTTTCCTCTATGTCAGCGATCATTCCCGCGATATCCTTCGCCCCGCTCAAAAAATTCTGCATATTCAGGAATATCACATTGTACTTGTTCAGATGTGTTTCAAACGAGGGGTCGCTTTCGATTTCCAGTCCTTTGAACTGCGCCCGCGAATCGCAGGCACAGCAATAGTACGCCGCGAGCATATCCGCAGCCATCGATTTCCCAAAGCGCCTGGGTCTGCTGACGCAAAAGAATTTCTGTCTTGTACTAAGTACAGAGTTTGCGTAGGAAATCATCCCCGTCTTGTCCACATAGATCATCGAGTTCAGCGATTCCTGAAAACCTTTATTTGTCCGATTCAAAAAATGCCCCATGTCATTCACCCTGTCTTTCCGGTCGTTCCTTGTCCTTAGTTTACCATATTCCCGCGAAGCATCCATGTCATACCCGTCCGCGCAGGAATGACACGGAAAATGACAGCAGGTCTGTCCTCCTCCTCGCCCCCCCGCCCAAAATCTCCTAATTTCTGTAAAAAAAAACCCATTCGTGCGCGATTTTCGACATCTCGTGCAAGTTTTAACACAAAGGGGTTTTTTGGTGCTTCAATAATGACCAAATAGTATATTTTGGTATGTTTTTGCGGGCGCGGGGGTGCCGTCTGCCCGCGAAAGCAGGGGAAGGAGTATTGAAAATGAACAAGGGGCAAAGAAGGTACAAGATTTTCGGGTTCACGAAGAGAACGGTCGCGATTCTGACGACTGTCGTCATGGTCGCGCTCGTATTCCTCCCGACGAGCAGTATGGCAAATTCTGATAGGGAAGGGGAAGTATTTCCGGAAACAGACCCCACTATTGTCATTGCGGACACAGACCCGCAAAGCGACACGCCTGATATTCAGGACGGCGCTGCGGGTCTGACCACCGAACCGCAAGCCCTGTCCCTGCTCGGCGAACCCGAGCCTGACCCCGCGGACATCCTTCCTTTTGCCGCGGGCGACATGATCTCGTTGAGCCAGTCAGTCACAAGCATGTCGCTTTTGAGCGATGGGTATGTTACCTATCCGGACCGATTCGGAGGCGGATTGGCACCCCTTGTTGTGAATTTGTATGTCACTCTTGACGAAGCGGCTTATACGTCAGGCGGGACGATAGAACTGCCGCTTGACTATTTTCCGAATACAGAGAACTATCCGGACTTCGACACGCCAAATCCACTTGAGCCGTTTTTTATTTTTTCTGACGTGAATGCGGCAAAAGGAATTGTAACGGCGTATGACACGACATCCAAGCCCGGCACGCTCATCATTCGTTTGAAAGGACGTGACGATGTCGGCTATGACGCCGGTCTGTATACGATACCGCTGACGTTTGACTTCAATGAAAACTACAAGGCAAAGATTCCGGGCGGCGGTTCGCTGCATTACGGCACCACGCTGCTCTGGGAGATCGCCCCGAAAGCTTATGTGGACGATGTATTCGAAGCCGCGCCGGAACCGTACAAGCTGTACGGCGGCGGCGGTTACAAACCGACATTTTCTTTCGGGCCTTACTACTCTACAAATCAGACATTCCTTGATACCGAGACGAGTTTGGCCGTCAACGGAGGTATCTCGTACAACTACGAAGGTACCAATGCGCTCGGGCTTGACCCATCGTACAACAGTATTCTGTGGTTTGAAGTGCCTGCCGGTATGACAGGTATGATAGGCGTTGTATTCTTTTCTGAATGGGCGACGCACGCGGTTTATAAGGACTACAACGGCAGTGGTTATGATCGCTATGAAGCAGATATGCTTCCTGAAATGTATTACGGCAATGGGGGAACATCGGTGCAGAGCATGGCTTTAAGTCTTAACGTTTCCGGAGTTGCTGTGAACGACAGTTTTTTTGTGCGCGGCGGCATAGACTACAAGAAATACAACTACGAAGCGCAGCAGGTTTCAAGGGAACTCACATATACGAAGATAATAAAAACAACGCTGCCGCTTTGGGATTTGCGCTATGACGGCGGCGGTTACCATAATTTTTGCGGCGTAGACAACGGTCTTGTAGGAGACCGACCAGCGTTTCCCAGTAGTCCCGGTATTAATGTATTAGCGAGGAACGCCGGTTCCGGCGACATCACCGGCGTGAAAGTGCGTGTTTTTCAAAACAATGAAATGTACACCGGCGAGGATCTTCGTGACGATTACCGCAGATTTTACGATGCTTCCGCTCGCGTGCGCTTTAACAAAATATTCTTTACATTCGGAAGGACGAATACAGAGGGATTGGCTATCGGCAGCGGCGAACTTTTCCCGTGGTCGCAGTATCGCGTTGACTTCACCGTCAAAAATGCGTTGACGGAGGAATCGCGCAAGGTGAGCGGTACGCCGATTGTTTTGTCAGCGGGCGGTAATGAGACCACAGTGACAATTTCGGACGATAATAGTGAATATCCCCTGCCCGCATGCGGAGCGAACGAATATATCGAAAGCTTTGATATCGTGCCGCTTGGAACAGACGGAACTGCCGAGGGCGTGTTGCCGCCCGGGAACTATATTACGTATTTTCATATTGCAACTGCTTGGGACGATTTGACCTGGCCGAACGACACGCCGATCACGAAAGACACGCTGGCGTCTATGGGTTATGAAGTTTTCTACCATCCTGAAGGGGAAGAATCAAAGACCGAGGTATATCAACATCCTAACGTAGCGGACAGCGGCTTGCCGCTCGGGGCAGACAATACTTATTACGTATTCGACAGTGCGGCACGAGCAGGACTCGTAGCTTCGCAACGTTACGTTGACCCGGGGGCCACAGTGCCAGTCGCCATCATTGCAGCGAATCCGCCGGGAGTAAATACATGGAAAGATCCGCGTATCGTTCTCCACATTAGTCACAATTATCTTTCGGTGGCAAAAGACGCCACATTCACCCTGCAGGACGCAAGCGGTGCCAATTTGCCGTATACAGTGAATATGACGTATCTCGGCAACAACTACTATTCCTTTACGATTCCCGGCTATGGTTTGAAGCCATCGGAGAAATTCAAGATCGTATTCGATATGCAGCTTTCTACCTATACGCCTTCCGGATCGAGATCTCTCGGAGCTGTCACGATTTCGTCGATTGACGCGACAAGCTACAATCGTGCCCCGCTTCAGAACAGATTGTCTGCCATTGACAATTTGAACTCGTTCGATGCGGCAAATTGGGGTTTTGACAAAGAACGCGGTGATCATTTTTTGTACACAGGGACTGACTCCGGAGCTATAGCAGACCTGTGGCCGTCTTTTGGCGCTACACAATATCCATACGGCGACTACCGCTACGATTACATTTCGGTTAATAAGGGGCCGGTTACAATCACGGCGGTATCCTCGGTGAAGAGCGGTATGACAGGCGGTAGTTTTGTTCCTGCTATCACGGCAAATACGCTGATTCCGACGAGCAGGGACGAAGAAGTACAGATGAAACTGACCGTCAGGAACAGCGGCAACGCGAGTGTAAACAATATCCGTCTTTACGACATCCTGCCGCAGTCAGGGGTACTGGGTTCGACAGGCGGTATCAGTTTTGTATCTGCGGCAGTCGTGGGAGATACGGGTTCACCTGCGATTCTGTATACGGATACGCCCTATGATTCTTTGCCGAAATACGGCAGCTACTGGACCAATAACCTGAACGATCCAAATCTGCAAACATCGACGTTCCAAAACACCTGGCAGACTTCGCCGTCCGCGAACACGACGGCTGTATTCGTCGATCTCGGCGCGGGAAAAATCCTGCTGCCGGGCGAGAGCGTTGAAGTCATTTTGACGTTCCGTGTGCCGTCTGACGCCGACACACAGACGGCTTTCAATCAGTTCCGCTATTCAGCGACGGAGTATACGACGAGCAATCCTCAGGCGATGAATATAAACAGCCCCGTGGTCGGTTTTTCGACGGACGCTGTCATGATACGCTACGATGAAAACCTGCCGGCGGACTGGCCGCTCGATTCGCCTGAAAATATGCCGGACGCTTCGGTGAAAGATTTCCTCCCGCCTTCGGTCACGCTTGCCGTCGCAGGCGGCGTACCGCTTTTGCGGGGAGCGGAGTTCCTTGGTTGGTACGAGAATGCGCAGGGGACGGGCAGTTCCGTGGCGGGCGGTACGGTGCATACATTTACGGCGCCGGGCGTATATACGCTGTACGCGAAATGGCGTATCTTCGGTATCAATATTCGCTATGACCTGAACGGTTCGGAGGATGCTTTTACACCGGCTTCCGGCAGTACGAAGGCCGTGCTCGGTCAGAAGATATCGCCGCATCCCGGAAATCCGACGCGCCCCGGTCACAAATTTGAAGGCTGGTACGAAACAGCAGCATTGGCCAACGCGCACGCAAGCGGTACGGCATGGGATTTTGCCGTGAACCGCGTAGTGGATCCGATCCTTGACGGCGGCACGAAAGTATTGTATGCCGGCTGGTCCTGGGCACTGCCGCAAACGACGCTGACGAAGAGCGCGGATCCGCCCACATACAAAGAAGTCGGAGAGGTCATCAATTATGAGCTGAAACTGAAAATGCCGAGCGATATCACGGGTTACGGTTCGGTGCGTATCGAGGATGAACTATATGACTCTCTTGACTATGTGGGTTCGGGTGCGACACTCAAGATAGGAGACGGAGCGCCTGTGCCCGTGTCTTTGACCGAGTGGATAGATGACTCTTACATTTTGAATTACAATTTTGTCAGCTACAGCATATCAGCGGACTTGCTTGCGGCAAATGACGAAGTGGTTTTAATGATTCCATGCAGGGTGTTAAACCATAGATCGGGTAACATCAGTAATACAGGCGGGGTCTATATCACACCGGCGGGCGACGTCGAACGTACCACGCCTGACGATGAACAAAGATACGAACTGCTGCGTGTTCCGGACCGTCTCACAAAGACGGCGGCGCCGAGCAGCTTCAAGGCGGAGAATGAAGTCATCACCTACAAGATTTCCATACCGCGCACAAGCGGGCTTGCCCCCTATTACATGGACTGGATGCGCATCGTGGATGAGATTCCGGCGGGCTTGTCCTACGTGGAAGGCAGCGCAAAATTTGGCAGAGGCGATTCTCCCACAGCGCCGGTAACGAGCGGGAATGGCAGTATCTCGCAGTCCGGAAACAAGCTGACTTTCGAAATACCAGGGATGGATTTGTGGACGAATGCCAATCTTTATTATGACAGCGCCACATTATTGCTGGACTTCAAGGTGACGTCTGACGCGTTTGAAAATCCGACAGGCGCGCTGACAAATACGGCGAAGGTCTACGTGAAGCCGGAAAACGTCCCTGCGCCGACAGAGCCGGTCAGCACGGCAAAGGAGACGGTGTATGCTGTCAAAGTGCCTGATATTACAAAGACAGCGAGTCCCGATACAGTCGGCGCTGCGAATGAAAGGATCGCTTATGCGTTGAGTTTCACGCTGCCGGACGATGTAGACTATTATGACAGCATTCGTATCGTTGATATCCTGCCGCCGGAAATGGACTATGTGCCGAACAGTGTCTCTGTCAGGATAGGCAGCGCTCCGGCGACGAATATCACGTATGCGTCGGGATGTGATTTTTCGGCGCCGACCGCCGAAAACGGAAACGTGCTTTCCTTCACGGTCGCGAATTCGGTGTTCAAAGACCGCGGCGGACAAACGATTCGCCTCGCTCTGAGCTGCGATGTGAATGAGACGTGGGACGGAGAAACGGACATTGTCAACATGGGTGAACTTTATGTGAAAACAAATGACAGTGATTGGCCGGACGACCCGGACAAGACCACCACCTCGACCGTCACCGCCGAAGAGAAGCTCGTCCCGCCGGTAGAAGATTTTGAAAAGACGGCAAGTCCGGGCTCGTTCACGAAGAACGATGACATCATCACCTATGCGGTGAGCTTCAAACTGCCTGCCGACGTGAGCGGATATGACACGGTACGAATCGAGGACGTGATACCGTCCGGCCTCGCGTATCAGAGCTCGCCTGCGTCCACCCTTAAGATCGGCACAGGAGCGGCGCAGACCATCACGATGAATACTGCGGCGGCAGGAAAAGTGAGCTATACGATTCCGAACGAGCAGATCGCGCAGGACGCAGAGATCGTACTTACGATGTCATTCAAAGTGAACGGATGGACAAGCGGAAATATCAAAAATACAGCGAACCTGTACGTCAAGCCGAAAGGCGGCAGTGAGCCGGGCACACCGGATAAAACGGACGAAGAAACGATAACGCCCGTCCCGCCGGTAGAAGATTTTGAAAAGACGGCAAGTCCGGGCTCGTTCACGAAGAACGATGACATCATCACCTATGCGGTGAGCTTCAAACTGCCTGCCGACGTGAGCGGTATCGGCCGGCTTCGTATCGTCGATCTGATTCCGAACACGCTTACCTACACGGCAGGCAGTGCGAGTGTAACGGTCGGCGGTTCACCTGCGGCGGGTGTGTCGGTTGCCTCGCTGCCAGGCCCCGGAGGGACAGTGTCGGTCATCATACCGGGGACTTCCCTTACGGGCAAGACGGGCCAATCGGTAGAAGTGAAATTGTCGGCGGTCGTGAACAGCAACTGGACGAGCGGAAATATTACGAATACAGCCAACTTATATATTATGCCGAAGGGCGGAAGTGAACCCGGCACGCCGGATGAAACGGATGAGGAGACAGTGGTTCCGGCACCTCCGGGCGTGACCTACTATCACGTTTGGTATCACGGCAACGGCAATACGGACGGCACCGCGCCTGCGGACGGTACGAATTATACGGCGGGCGGCACGGTCACGGTGCAGGGCTCGGGTACGCTCACGCGCGCGGATTACACGTTCCTGGGATGGTCGGCGGATGCGGGCGCGGCAGCGGTGCAGTACGCGGCGAGCAGTACGTTCAGTATTTACGGCGATACGAATCTGTATGCGGTCTGGAGTTACACGCCGCCGCCCGGCGGGCCGGACACACCGCCGCCGCCACCGCCACCGGTACGTCCGGTAGTGCCTGTGACTCCTGTGGTTCCGCCGGAAGAGCCGGAAGATCCGCCGGTGACTCCGGTAACGCCGGTAACTCCCCCCGAACCGCCGGTCGTACCCATCGAAGAACCGGCAGAACCGGAAGCGGCTTTCACGCCTGCGGACGGCGGATCCGTCACAGAAAATCAGCTTGACGCGCAGACGGGCAATATCTTCCGCGACCTTGCGAACGGCAACGTGCCGCGCGGCGACTTCTACGGGGATAACGCGTGGAGCCTGCTCAGTCTGATCCTGTCACTCATCGCCGTCATTACCGCTGTGCTTCTGACGATCGCCGCCGCGACACAACGCCGCAGAAACGGTGAAATCGAGAGTTACAACGGCGAAGAAGAAGAAAAGAGGCGGCGCAGAGGCAGGATGATACGGGTACTTGCGATCGTGGCGGGCGTCCTGACGCTGATTGTATGGCTGATTCTTGACGATCTGACACTGCCGATGGTCTGGGTCAACAAATGGACGATTTTGGTGGCGATCGTATTCATCGTACATCTCCTGCTGACGGTCATCTACAAGGTCCGCAAGGGGCAGGAGAAAGGCTATGAGGAGGATGAAACCCTGACGGCCTGATACGGCCGGCCGGACGTCCGCGAACAAAAACAGCTTACTTCCATTGCTGACGGCGCGGTGTCATACCCCCCACCATGACTCCCTTTCCGCGCCCCGATAGCTTTCATAAGGCTCTGACGGCAGTACGCTCCTGACCCCCGGAGTGCCGTCAGAGCCGCTTTGTTGTGGATTCGGATATTGTTTTGTATAGTACCGGAGCGGAAAGGAAATCGGAATGAAAAGAATTGCAGGATTTGATTCAGATAAAAAGCTGGCGTTATTTTTTGCGGTAACACTACTTTGGACATGGGCGTTCGGAATGAGCCCGGTATTTTTCGGCATAACCGGTACGCCTTTGGGTACCTTCCTGTTTTACTTTGGCGGCGGCGCTCCGTCCATCGTGGCGGTCGTTATTATTCTGCGTACATGGCCAAAATCCGCTATTCGCAGCTATTTTGTCCGGTGCCTCCGTTTTCGCGGACCGGGATGGAAAATTCTCTTGTTCCTCGTTCTTTTCTTTGCCGCCGCCAGTGCCGCAGCCGTGCTGTTCGGGACGGCCCTGCTTGACTCGCCTCCGCCGGAAATGGCGTGGATCAAAATACTGGCGGCGAGGCCGTATATGATCATACCAATGCTGCTGATCAGCCTGATCTCCGGTCCGCTGAATGAAGAGCTCGGGTGGAGGGGCTACGCGCAGGATCGTCTGACGGCGCGTTACGGTCTTTACAAAGGCACGGTCATCCTGGGATTGGCCTGGGGTGTATGGCATCTGGCATGGTTCTTCACACCGGGACAGGCTCAGCATGAAATGGCGCAGCGCTCCGTATGGGAATGCGCCATGTTCTTCGTTTTTGTGGTCGCGCAGTCATTTGTAGTGAGCTTTGCTTATGTAAGCACGCGGCGAAGCATTTTGGCAGGGGCGTTTGCTCATATGATGTGCAATTTCCTGACAAGTCAGTTGCTGGCCCCGTTCAGCGGTCCGATGCGGCTTTCTGTAATGCTGTCTGTCACGGTATTTTCTATCGCGCTTGTTGTTTATATGATTCGTTCCCGGAAATTCAAAGAGGCATACCGGACGGCACAGTCAGACTTTGCGGACGACCGTAAAAGATATGGTTCGGTGTAAAAAGCCGTCAGAGCCGCTTTTTGTAAGGGGATACATACCACTTGGACAAAATAACTGTGGCCGTAAATCTCCCCTAACACTACCATTTTCTGCGGCACCTTTATCCGTGTGATACTTCCTCAATAACGCATTCGTGCGCGCGCGTGTCCTTGTCGTAGTTCACGCCGACCAAAAGCAGATTGCCCTTGTATTCCTCAAGCGCCTGAAAATATTGTTTGTCTTTGATCTGCGCGATAGCGCCATCGGCGTCTTTGTTCCATTTCAGTTCAACGATCATCGCGGGCTTGTCCGCATAACGCTTTCGCGGGATGAACACCATATCCGCAAAGCCCTTGCCAGTCGGCATTTCACGGATAACCGTATAGTAATTCCTTGCCGTGTAGTAGGCGAGGGATAGCGTATAGGAGAGAGCGTTTTCATCGTTATAGGTCAAATGCGCATTCTCCAAATGCGCGTTCTCTATACCGGACGCCACGCGCGCTGCGTCAAGCGCCCACGTCGCTTTCATCAGATCGTTCGACGCTCTGAGCGCGTCCGCGACGGTTTCCCAGCCGATGGCTCTGACGGATGTCTCAAACTCGTCAAAAACTTCCTTGTTCGGGATAAAGACTTCGGATTCTTCTTCGTCGTAACCCAGATAGCCCAGATGAACAAGCAGCGTCAGTACATCGTCCACACCCGAAAACGTGACCATATCATTTGTGAAACCGAGCGTTTTGATTTGCTTTCGTCCGCCTGCCATTAGTTCCACAATAATATCTTTCAGTCCGTCAAGATTCATCTCGACATACACACGCAGCGCTTCATAACTTTCGGTGCTGTTCCAGTAATTGAACAATTTGTGGTCAAGCATGGAGTCCACGACAGACTTAGGACTATATATAGCAAGCCCGTCACCAAGCCTGTAGCCGTTGTACCACGCGGACACCTCTTCGTAGTCCATATCAAAACGCTCGCAGAGCCCGCGGACTTCCACATCCGTGAATCCCATATATTCCGCGAGCCGTTTCGGGTTCGTCATCGAAACTTCGTCAAACATATTCAGCGCGGAGTGGGTACTGTATTTCTTTATCGGAAGAATGCCTGTCATATACGCAAGCGCGATCGCCTCATTGTCCTTCATGAAATTCCGCAGGAAGTCGAGATATTTGTCCTGCGCTTCTTTGCTGTTTTTGTGTACGCGGAAGATGCAGTCCCATTCGTCGATGATGACGACAAAGGACTTCCCCGTCTGCTCCGCGATGTCGCGAAGAGTAAGAAACATATTGGCGGAATCAAGAAATGTGCAGTCAGGATATTCCGCAAGCATTTCTTCGAGCAGTGTTTCCTTGATGTCAGCGATCATCCCCGCTATATCTTTCGCTCCGCTCAAAAAATTCTGTATATTCAGGAATATCACATTGTATTTGTTCAGATGCGTTTCAAACGAGGGGTCGCTTTCGATTTTCAGCCCCTTGAACTGCGCCCGCGAATCATAGTCACAGCAGTAGTACGCCGCGAGCATATCCGCCGCCATCGACTTTCCAAAGCGTCTGGGTCTGCTGACGCAAAAGAATTTCTGTCTTGTGTTTAATACAGAATTCGCGTAGGAAATCATCCCCGTCTTGTCCACATAGATCATCGAGTTCAGCGATTCTTGAAAACCTTTATTTGTCCGATTCAAAAAGTGTCCCATGACATTCACCCTGCCTTTCTGGTCGTTCCTTGTCCTTAGTTTACCACATTACTGCTTCGTAATAAGCGAACTCCCGCCCCCCGTCATTCCCGCGAAGACCCCCCGTCATTCCCGCGCAGACCACTGTCATTCCTGCTAACGGCTACATAAATAGCAATCGATAGCACAATTTCTATGCTGTACAATACGAGCGTTTTGGCGTCCGGCAGTTCAGACTGTCCACGCTCAAACATCGAACCGAGTACATTGCTCCAAGCGTGAAGCATAACACAGGCAAACACATTTCTTGTTAGTTTGTACAGCACTGCCAGCACAAAGCTAAAGACGATACAGAAACTTAGAAATGCAAAGAAATCAAGAGATGATTGGCTGGCTGTTACAACAAACCAAAGCGGAAGATGCCAAACCGCCCAAACTGCTCCCGTGACTATGCCTGCCACAGGAAACGAAAACCGGTCCTCCAATGCCGGTTGAAAAAATCCCCGCCAGCCAATTTCCTCAATACCGCCGCCGATCATCATCAGCGGGATGGTGACAATGAATAAATACCATGCTCCGCCAAGATAATCATCAACAAGGATACTGGCGATAAGTTGACTGGCGAAAAAAACCGCCGTTGTAAGGATCGTTCTCTTTGCGGAACTATGGTTCGCATTGAAAATAAGTTTGCAAAAATCCCTGATTCCGCGAATCTGCTGACTCTTTTTAAGTAAGATATAAACTGCGTAAGCAGGTGCAAACCCCGCTCCAAAACCTATAACGGCATAAGTGACAATGAATCCAACGGAGTCATGAAGAATACCTGTACGTTCACCCATAATCAGAAATAACTCGGAAGCCCACGCGATCAGGAACGTAAGAGCCAAATACTTTATTACAGGCTTTCGTTCAATCCCTGTCCACATACATGTGACCTCCTTATTTCATGTGATTCGTATTGTATTTAACAAATGCAGAGGTCTTCTTTCCTGAAGTTTTCTTGCATCCTACAAGCGAACTATATTATTTTGGGATTTATAGAGAAATGCGGAACGAATTAAAGTTGAATTAAAGTCGAATTAAAGCATTACCATTCACGTCGATGAAGCGGCATTTCGCGCAGGCCGCGTTTGAGGGGGGCGGTGATTCTGGTAGAATTAAAAAAAGCATATTCCGGTTTGGCGGAATGAACAAATTACAGTTTGATAAACAGGGATTGGAGCGAGGAGTAAATGGACAAAGATTACGGGGATGACAGTTTTGCCACCGGGGATAATTCGATAAAGACCAAACGATACTGGATTAAGTTACTGCCTGCTGTCATCTGGTATATCGTTTTTCTTGTTTTTTCTGATTTATTCGATAAATATACGATCGTTTATTGGAACCTCATCTTTTATCTTGGTCTTGCTGTCTATTTTTTTGTGTGGCGCGAATGGCGCTTTTCGGAATGGCGCATGGCCTTGAAAAAAGGAAAAACGTTTTGGATTCCTGTTCTGTTGACGGCATTCGGCATGGCTGTTATGTTTGGCGTTGGGATTGGGATCACAATGCTTTTCCCGAATATCGATGACGGTATGGGTGTTTATGGAATAAGCAACCTGGGCAATCTGCTTGCTTTTGCCGCTGTGACAATTATTCTTCCCCCTCTTGCGGAAGAAGCGTTTTTCAGAAAAGCGATCACTGCTTTTGATTCAAAGGCGGTTTTGTCGATCAGCGTTATTTTGTCAATATTCCTTTATGCGGGGGAACATTCTCTCTTGCCGCTGGGTTTTTTGCAAGCGTGTTTGTGGGCAGTTCCCTTAAGCGTTGCCTATATTAAGACAAGGAACATTTATGTCTGCATGACCGCACATTTTCTTTGTAATTTTGTAATGAATGGGAGCAGCGTTGTCGTTAGTGCTGTTAGGCTATTTCATCTCGCATAGCTTTGACAGTTCACGTCCCGCAATGACAGTACGATGTCAGACTGTTATTTCCTCAATAAGACATTCGTGCGCGCGCGTGTCCTTGTCGTAGTTCACGCCGACCAAAAGCAGATTGCCCTTGTATTCTTCAAGCGCCTGAAAATATTGTTTGTCTTTGATTTGGGCGATAGCGCCCCCTGCGTCTTTGTTCCATTTCAGTTCAACGATCATCGCGGGCTTGTCCGCGTAACGCTTTCGCGGGATGAACACTATATCCGCAAAGCCCTTGCCTGTCGGCATTTCGCGGATGACAGTATAGTAATTCCTTGCCGTGTAGTAGGCGAGCGACAGGGTATAGGACAGCGCGTTTTCATCGTTGTAGGTCAAATGCGCGTTTTCCAAATGCGCGTTCTCTATACCGGACGCCACACGCGCCGCATCAAGCGCCCACGTCGCTTTCATCAGGTCGTTCGACGCCCGAAGCGCGTCCGCAACCTTTTCCCAACCGATAGCCTTGACAGAAGTCTCAAACTCGTCAAAGACTTCTTTGTTCGGGATAAAGACTGCGGATTCTTCTTCGTCGTAGCCCAGATAGCCCAGATGAACCAGCAGCGTCAGCACATCATCCGCACCCGAAAATGTAACCATGTCATTTGTGAAGCCGCCTATATCGATTTCTTTCCGACCGCCGGCCATTAATTCTATGATCGTATCTTTCAGTCCGTCAAAGTTCATCTCGACATATACGCGAAGCGCTTCATAACTTTCGGTGCGGTTCCAGTAATTTTTCAGTTTTCGGTTGAGCATGGAAACCACAACAGACTTGGGGCTGTAGACTGCAAGGCCGCTGCCGAGCCGGTAGCCGTTGTACCAGGCGGACACCTCTTCGTAATCCATATCAAAACGCCCGCAAAGCCCGCGAACCTCCGCGTCCGTGAATCCCATATATTCTTCAAGCCGAAACGGGTCTGTCATCGAAACTTCGTCAAACATATTCAGCGCGGAGTGGGTACTATATTTCTTTATCGGAAGGATACCCGTCATATATGCAAGCGCGATCGCTGTATTGTCCTTCATGAAATTCCGCAGGAAGTCGAGATATTTGTCCTGCGCTTCCTTGCGGTCTCTGTGTACACGGAAGATGCAGTCCCATTCGTCGATGATGACGACAAAGGACTTTCCTGTCTGCTCTGCGATGTCGCGCAGCGTACGGAACATATCGCCTGGTCTGCGAAATTTGCAGTTCGGATATGCGTCAAGCATTTCCTCAAGTAATGTTTCCTCGATGTCTGCAATCATCCCTTCTATGTCTTTCGCCCCGCTCAAAAAATTCTGCATATTCAGGAATATCACATTGTATTTGTTCAGATGTGTTTCAAACGAAGGGTCGCTTTCGATTTTCAGTCCCGCGAACTGCGCCCGTGAATCACAGTCACAGCAGTAGTACGCCGCGAGCATATTTGCCGCCATTGATTTCCCGAAGCGCCGCGGTCTGCTGACACAGAAAAAGCGCCGCTCTGTGTCGAGTACGGAGTTTGCATAAGAAATCATACCGGTCTTATCCACATAGATTTCGGAATTTAATGATATCTGAAAACCTTTATTTGTCGGATTCAAAAAATGTCCCATGACATGCACCCTGCCTTTCCGGTCGTTCCTTATCCTTAGTTTATCACATTACTGCTTTGCAATAGAACTCCCGTCCTGCCGATTCCGATCAAGTCATCTCTTTACGTTACTCCCAGAGAACAAAATGATTGTTAGTGTTCCGGCGCTCTACTGTAGTATAATTTATCGGGAAAGACCGGATATTTTGCGGGGAGCCGTATGCGTTAATAGTGCACGTACGGTTCTGGAAAGGAGTTTGGGCGGCGACGCCGGCGATTTACTTATGAATTCAGCTTACCCGCACATTGAAATCGACCTTGGTAAATTGCATGATAACACAGCCGTCATCACGGGTCTGTGCACACGGTTTGGCGTCGAAGTAGCCGGTGTTGTAAAAGTATGCGACGGTGATCTTGCCTGCAGCCGGGTGATGGCGGATTCGGGATGTGCACAAATCGCTTCCTCACGGCTCAGTCATCTCAAGGAACTGCGTGCCGCCGGGGTCAGGAAACCGCTGATGCTCATACGCATCCCCATGCGCTCTGAGCTCGGGTTGCTTGTTGAGGTTTGTGATATCAGTCTTCATAGTGAGTTGGAAACCTTGCGGGCGCTTGATCGGAAAGCTGCGGGGCGTGGACGGGTTCACGACGTCATCCTGATGATCGAACTCGGCGATCTCCGCGAGGGGATCTGGGGTGACAACGCATTGATTGCAGCCGCGCTTGAGGTGGAAAAGAACTTACAAAATCTGCATCTGCTCGGCGTGGGCACCAATCTGGGTTGTTATGGTGCGATCGAGCCGACACGTGACAAATTGAATGAACTTGTGACAAAAGCGGAATTGGCGGAGCATGCGATTGGTCGCAGTCTCGAAGTGATTTCCGGCGGGGGATCGACAACGCTTCCCCGCATTTTGAACGGGGATCTGCCTTCGCGGATCAACCATTTGCGGATCGGGGAGTCGATTCTGCTCAATGACCTAGGCGATCTGTATGGATATGAAATCCCGGGGACGCACCGGGATGTCTTTACGCTGTGGGCGGAGATCGTTGAGGCCAGCGTCAAGCCGACGCATCCGATCGGAGAGATCGCATATGACGCATATCGCAACAAGCCGGTTTATGCAGATCGGGGTGATCGCAAGCGCGCAATTCTCGCGATCGGCAAAGCGGATTATGCATACCCGGATCAGCTCATTCCGCGCGGGAAAGGTGTGACCATACTTGGTGCGTCAAGCGACCATACGATTTTGGACATCGAGGATTCGCCTGTTTCCTATAGCGTAGGGGATGTCGTGGCGTTTGATTTGAATTACGGATCGCTCGCACTGGCGATGAGCACGCGCGGAATCGAAAGGAAGTATATAAAGTAAGGGGATTCTGCATCTGCGGCGCAGAATGACAGATTCAATGTTTCGTTGCAGACAATTATGATAGACATCGAGGAGGAGGAACGTAACGTATGGGAAGAACGATCATTGCTACAGACAAGGCGCCGGCAGCCATTGGGCCGTATGCACAGGCGAACCGAGCAGGGGACTTTGTGTTCACGTCCGGGCAGATTCCGCTGGATCCGGCCACCGGTGAGATCGTAGGGACGACGGCCTCTGAGCAGACTGCGCGCGCGATCGAAAACCTGAAGGCCGTGCTTGAAGCGGCGGGAAGCAGCCTTGACAAGGTCATTAAGACCACCGTTTTTTTAGCGGATATCGGTGATTTCGCCGAGGTGAATGGTGTGTATGCGAAGTATTTCGCAGGGGAAAGTTTGCCGTCTAGGTCTGCTGTCGGCGTCGCCGGCTTGCCCAAAGGTGCGCGGGTCGAAATCGAAGCCATCGCGATCATATCCTAGAGCAGAAAAACGATGGAGAGCGATTATCACCTTAATTGTATATGCAGTAATTAATTTTGAGTATTTAACAGTCGGGTAAAAATGAGATAATGCAGCGGTGTGATATGTTAAGAGAGAGGGTATAGGAGACATGCATCATCATTGGGAGATAAAACCGAAGAGAATTAAAAAAGACGATGCGATTTTGGTCGTAGTCGATATCCAGGAACGCCTTGTTCCAGCGATGCGCGAAGGCGAAAAAGTCGTAACGCAGGCGGCAAAGGCAATTCGCGGGTTCCGGGCGCTGGGCGCTCCCGTGCTTGTGACGCAGCAGTATACGAAGGGTCTCGGGGAAACCGTGGAAGCAGTGCGGGATGCGTTTGACGGGGATTTTTCCCATATCGAAAAATCTGCGTTTTCGGCCATGGCGGAACCAAACTTCCGGGATGCACTGGCAAAAATGGGTCGGAAGACTGTCTTGCTGCTCGGGATCGAAGCGCATGTCTGTGTGTTGCAGACGGCACTTGATTTGCGGGAAGCGGGTTATGAAGTGTTTCTCGTGACCGACGCCATTTCGTCGCGTAAGGAGCTCGATGAGGTTCCGGGCGTACAGCGCATGACCCATTCGCGTGTGCTGCCGACGACGGTGGAATCGGCGCTGTTTGAATTGCTGGACAACGATAGCAAGTCCGATACGTTCAAGACGATATCCAAGTTGATTAAATAAAAATAGTTGGCGGTGAAAATGAAAAATTGTACATGTAAATCGACCAAGCCGGCTTTTCCGGAACTCGAGCCGGTGCTGAAAAAGTACGCGAAGCAAAAAGGGAGTTTGATTACGATTCTGCAAAAAACGCAGGATATTTACGGCTATCTTCCGGAGGCGGCGATGCTGCATATCGCGGCTCGTACGGGCGTAGCGTCGGCGAAGATCTACGGAGTCGCTACGTTCTATACGCAGTTTCGGCTGAAGCCGGTCGGGAAGTATATCGTCATGCTGTGCGCGGGAACGGCCTGCCATGTCAATGGCGCGGCCGAGATTGAAGAAGCGATTTCCGGGCATCTTTCGGTGGCGAACGGGGAGACGACGGCGGATGAAATCTTCACGCTGAATGTCGTCGCTTGTCTGGGCTGCTGCTCGCTGGCGCCGGTCATGATGATCAAAGGTCCGGAGGGGGAGGAAACTTTTGGCAATCTGACCAAAGACTCTGCGGTGAAGATCTTGGGTGAGATCGCCTTGCGAGAGGAGGTGGCCTCATGAGTACGGGCAAGTGGCGGATCGTCATCGGCGAAGGCAGCTGCGGGATCGCCTCCGGTGCGAAAAAAACAGAAACCGCTTTGCGTGCGCTGTTAAATGAAGCCGGTGAAAAAGACGCGAAGGCCGCGAAAGCCGCCAAAGCCGTAAAACTTGAAATCGCAGGCTGCGTGGGCAATTGCTATTTGGAGCCGATCGTGGATGTATACAGAGACGGTGCGCTCATGGCAAGGTATGTTCACGCGACGGAGGACAAGGCGGCGGCGATTTTTGAAGGGGTGCTGGATTCCGCACCTGCGGCGCAGAACGACAGTGGTTCGGCGCAGAATGACGATTTGATCTCGGACGAGGACGCGGAAGTTCTTTCTCGTCAGCAGCGCATCGTCCTTAGAAACGCCGGCGTGATCAATCCCGAAAAGATCGGGGAATATATTGAAGTCGGCGGTTACGAGGCGCTGAGAAAAGCATTGACGGAGCAGACGCCGGAGCAGGTCATAGACGAGATCAAGGCTTCCGGTCTGCGCGGTCGCGGCGGTGCGGGCTTCCCGACCTGGTTCAAATGGGATGCGGCGCGCAAAGCGAAAGGTAAGAAAAAATATATGGTTTGCAATGCCGATGAGGGCGATCCCGGCGCGTTCATGGACCGTTCGGTGCTCGAAGGCGATCCGCATACCGTGCTCGAAGGTATGGCGATCGGCGGCTATGCCATCGGTGCGGATGAAGGCGTGATTTATGTTCGTGCGGAATATCCGCTCGCGATCAAGCGGCTCACGCTGGCGATCGAACAGGCCGAAAAATGCGGCTATCTTGGCGACAAGATTTTTAACACGGGCTTTTCCTTTCATATCCGCATCAAAGCGGGTGCGGGCGCCTTTGTCTGCGGCGAGGAAACCGCCCTGATCGCTTCGCTCGAAGGGGAGCGGGGCATGCCGCGTCTGAAACCGCCATTCCCTGCACAAAAAGGTTATTGGCAGTTGCCTACCAACATCAACAATGTCGAGACCTTTGCGAATGTGTCCTTTATTATTGCCAACGGCGGGTCGGCTTTCGCGGCCTATGGTACGGAGAAGAGTCCGGGCACCAAGGTGTTCGCGCTCGCGGGCAAGATCCGGAAAGGCGGTCTCGTCGAGGTGCCGATGGGTCTGCCGCTTTCCGAGATCATCTTCGGCATCGGCGGCGGCATCAAGAACGGCAAGGCCTTCAAGGCCGTGCAGATGGGCGGACCTTCGGGTGGCTGTATCCCTGCCGCGCTTGCCGACACGCCGGTCGATTATGAGAACATCACGAAGACGGGCGCGATCGTCGGCTCGGGCGGCATGATCGTCATGGACGAGGATACGTGCATGGTCGACATGGCGCGGTATTTCCTCGATTTCACGCGCAAAGAGAGTTGCGGCAAATGCAATTACTGCCGCATCGGCACGAAGCGTATGCTCGAAATCCTCGAGCGCATCACGCAGGGCGAAGGCAAAGACGGCGACATCGAGTTGCTTGAGGAACTTGCCGGCAAAGTCAAGGATGGTTCGATGTGCGGGCTTGGCCAGACCGCTCCGAACCCGGTGCTCACGACGATCCGCTATTTCCGGAACGAGTATGAGGATCATATTTACAAAAAGCGCTGTACGGCACATTACTGCAAAGCTTTGATTACTTTTACAATAACAGATGCCTGCATTGGATGCACAAAGTGCGCGCGCAATTGCCCTACCGGCGCGATCGAGGGGGGAGTCAAGAAGCAGCACTGTATCGACCAGGCGAAATGTATCAAATGCGGGCGGTGCGAAGAGGTTTGCGGCTTCCGCGCGGTATTGAGGGATGAAGCATGAAGAGAAATATTCAAATAAAGATTGACGGAATCGAAGTTACGGCAAAGCAAGGGGAGACGATTCTTGCCACGGCGCAGAAGGCCGGCGTGTTCATTCCTACGCTGTGTTATGACGGGCGCGTCGAGATCTACGGCGCCTGCGGCATTTGCGTGGTAGAAGCGGAAGGCAATCCGAAGCTGCTGAAAGCCTGTGCTACGGAAGCGGCGGATGGCATGAACATCCTCACAGATACGCCGCGCGTGCGTGAGTCGCGCAAGACCAATTTGGAACTCCTGCTATCCAATCACAAAGGAGATTGCCGCGCGCCGTGCCTTCGGGCTTGTCCGGGGCATACGGATTGTCAGGGTTATGTCGGGCTGGCGGCGAACGGTGCTTATGACGAGGCATTGAAACTGATTAAGGAAAATATTCCGCTGCCTGCTTCGATCGGGCGCGTGTGCCCGCATCCCTGCGAAGACGAATGTCGGCGCACTTTGGTAGATGACGCAGTCGGAATCGCCCTCGTCAAGCGTTCTATGGGGGACTTTGACTTGGCGGGCGATAAGCCTTGGATTCCGACTTGCGCGAAGAAAACAGGTAAGAGCGTCGGGGTCATCGGCGGCGGACCGTTTGGACTGTCGGTCGCCTATTTTCTGCGCCGCATGGGGCATGACGCGACGATTTATGAGTCGATGCCCGCCGCCGGCGGTATGCTGCGCTATGGCATCCCTGAGTATCGGCTTCCGAAAGCTGTGATCGACAAGGAAGTCGCCATCATCGAAAAGATGGGCGTCCGGATTGAAACCGGCGTGCGCGTTGGGGAGGATATCTCTTTTGCGAAGATTCGCAAGTCTCACGATGCCGTTTCGGTCGGGATCGGCGCTTGGGTGTCAACGGGTACCGGGGCGAAGGGCGAGGACGCAATCGGCGTTTATGGTGGTATCGATATGCTCCGGCAGACTGTGCTCGGAGCGCCTCCGGAACTTGGCGAATGCGTGGCAATCATCGGCGGCGGTAACACCGCGATGGACGCCTGCCGCACGGCGATACGACTCGGCGCGAAAGAAGTTTACAACGTGTATCGCCGCACGAAAAACGAAATGCCTGCCGACCTGATCGAGATCGAAGAGGCGGAAGAAGAGGGCGTGATTTTCAAAAATCTCACCAATCCCATCGAGATTGTCAAGGACAAAGCGGGGCGCGTATCAAAGATCATTTTGCAAATCATGGAACTCGGAGAGCCGGATGCTTCGGGCCGTCGTTCACCGGTTCCTGTCCAGGGCAAAACCGAAACACTTACGGTCGATAGCGTGATCTTGGCGATCGGGCAGGCGGTTTCTCCCGATATCTTTGGAAAAGCCGCCCCCGAACTGACACGCAAGAAGGGCATTGCCTACGACCCTGAAACCTATCGCACTAGCCTGAAGGGTGTATTTGCGGGCGGCGATTGCGGGAACGACAAGATATCGATCGCGATCGAAGCCATCGCGGACGCTAAGGTTGCCGCCGGTGTGATCGATGCTTATCTCGGCGGCGAAGATGTGGCATACAAGCCGCCGTATCTCGTGACACGCGATGATCTTACAGAAAAGACTTTTGAAGACCGTGAGCGGGCGTGCAGGCCCAAGATGAAACTTGCTTCGCCGAAGAAACGTACCAAAAATTTTGACGAAGTGGTGGCTGGCTGGACGCCCGAAGAAGCCGGAAAAGAAGGCCTGCGCTGCCTCGAATGTGGCTGTGGCGATTTCTTTGAATGTAAGCTTTATGAATACGCCAACCTTTATGGAACTCAGCCCGAGCGCTTTGGAAATGAAGTTTCTGTAAAAGACGCGGATGGTCTACCGGCTGCCCCTGACGCAGCGGACGACGGCCATCCCTATATCATCCGTGAAGAGGGCAAATGTATTCTTTGCGGTCTTTGCGTGCGCATCTGTGAGAGCGTGGAAGGTGCATCCGCACTCGGCCTTGTGGGGCGCGGTTTTAATACCGTTGTGAAGCCCGCTTTCGAAACCCCGCTGTCGGCGTCGGGATGCACGTCCTGCGGCCAATGCGTCTCCGTCTGCCCGACCGGTGCCTTGCGCGAACGGCTTGCCCTGAAAAAGTCAGTGCCGCTGGCAACATCAAAGAAGACGATCACCTGTACGCTCTGTCCGGACGCCTGCAAGGTCACCCTTGAATCTCGCGGCGGACTGCTCGTCAAGATCGATCCGGCGCGGGACAAAAACGGCATACAGGGAAAGATCTGCATGGCAGCCAAATTCGGCATTGTGGATGTCCTCACGCAGGAGCGTGAAAAAGCCGGTGCCTGATTGTGCCAAACCAGGCAGGACAAAACAAGACAGAGGGACAGCCCCTCCGTATCGTTTTGTGATCATACCGGGCTCGCTTGAAGGCGGCCCGGTTGAACCGGTGGCATCATGGTTGCCGGGCGGCGTCGGCGAAGGTGATTACGTTTGTTGCGCGGATGGCGGCTATGCTCGTTGCCTGGCGGAGGGGATTCGCCCTGATATCGTAATCGGCGATTTTGACAGCGAGGATCCGGGTGCCGTACGTGCGGCAGGCATTGCTGTTGAAACCTATCCAGCCGATAAGGATGAGACCGATACGTTGCTTTGTGTGAAGTACGGTCTGGCGTCTGGCTATACTCGCTTCACGATCGTTGGCGGCCTCGGCGGCGAATTCAGCCACACCATGGCAAATCTGCAGACCCTATCTTTTCTGACAGATTTGGAATGTGAAGCCGAGATCGTGACCGCGCGGGAGCGCTTGTTCATGGCGGACGGCGAAGCGGTGCGCGTGGGATTTGAGCCAAAACCTGAGGCGCCTGCCGTCTTTCGCGGACGCCCCGGTGCAAAATTCTCCGTCTTTTCCTATGCCGAACGCTCGAGCGGCGTAGTGATTCAAAATGCCAAATACGAACTCGAAGATGCGGTGCTGACACAAAGCTATCCCATCGGCGCCCGCAACGAATTCGTCAATGAAAAAGATGTGACCGCAAGCGTACACTTCGGCCGCCTGCTGATCGTAGCGGAACGCTGATCAACTAAAAGCCACACGTTGCTTCAGGCGGCAGTCGCTTATTTTCAAATTATCAAGTCTGGAAATTTGCATTGGGGAAGGGGAGGGAGTAAAATCATCCAGTAGTCAAGTGGGCTGGCAATTTGATTCAGTTTGCAATTTGTTTATTTCTCAATGTAAAGTGAGAGGCTGAAAGTAATATGAAAGTATTTTTGGTAGACGATGAGCCATATGTGATCGAATTACTAAAAAATCTGATTGACTGGAAGGCTCTTGAATTAGAAATCGTCGGTGTTGCTAATGACGGGATAGTTGCTCTCAGGGAGATTGAAAAGTTGAGACCTGATATCGTGATAACCGATATCAAGATGCCAGGTATTGATGGGTTAGAGTTGATCCGTCTCGCGATGAAAAACGATGATGCCATCTCATTCATTGTCATAAGTGGACACAAGCAATTTCAATTTGCCCAGTCTGCGCTTCGTTTTGGCGTAACGGACTATTTGCTAAAACCCCTTAAATCCTCCGAGCTAATAAATATTCTTGAGAGGGTGATCCAAGAAAAGAAAGAAAGAGAAAATCAGATAGCCGATATACAAAGTCTCCATGATGCATTGACTGGCATCAAAGGTGGAATAAATACTATGTTTTTGGACATGATTGTCTCATCTGCCTTCGATTGGTCTACAGGCCAGATGGTCAAGGAACCATTGCAGAAAAATATAGATGATGTGAATACGCAATATTATCTTCAGCTGACGGATGGATTTTTCCTGTTTCTTATCTGCAAAATCGATCAAATAGATGAGAACTCGGAGATTTCTACAATCGTGCATGAGTATATCAGGAACGATGTGTTTGAGTTATTTGGCGATTACTGTTCTGTATTATTGTTCACGTATGAGAACGACAAACTTATTATTTTTCTAAACTATCCGAATGAAAACTGTCACGCAATAGAAGACGCGTATGGCAAAATAGAAGAACGCGGCAAGAACCTTTTTGATAAATTTGAAAATATTAGTATTTCATTATGCGTAGGTCATGCGGTTGATGATGTTTCCGATATTCGGGCTTGCTATCAATCCGCTTATGTTGCAATGATCGATCGCATCCTGTTTCCATCAGGAAATTTCAATATCGTTTTCAGCCGGGCATCTACCATGGAGCAGCAGGCAAGTGAATTGGTGAAAGAGCAATTCACGTTGGATTTTAAAAATGACTTCCGTGCGGCAGCAGTTCAGTTTTCAGCAGTTGACATCATGAATCTTATCGAACAGGCTTTTGCTGGGGGCATCATTGAATCCGGAGAGCAAAATACACGGTTTTGTTGGAAATTTTCTATTGAAATCTTTCACTTTTTCCTGACGCTGTTAGATGAATCTTCTGACGAAAAGAGAGCAATGACCGCTTTGATACAGAAAATGGAAAACGCGAGTAGTATTTTACAGATCAAACAGGTGTTAACCCAAGAAATCGAAGAAGAGATGAAAATATCTCTCGAAGAAACAAAAAAAACGGAGAACGTGGCGGTTTCGATTGCAAAGAATTATATTCAACTACATTATCAAGAGAAAATTTCATTAAAAAGTATTTCGGAAATGGTCTATTTAAACCCTGTCTATTTTTCTGTACTGTTCAAGCGTCAATGCGGTATCAATTTTGTAGATCATGTCAGTTTGTGTCGTATCAATGTCGCGAAGGGACTTTTGGAAGATATCAAATATTCACTTTCCGAAATATCACGGCTTACGGGATTTGCGAATGTGAAATATTTTTCGAAGATATTCAAAAAATATACAGGTTTGACGCCATCGGAATATCGTAACAAAATTATATCTTAAGGCCGTATATTTTATTGATTTTGCATCATTCAAGTGAAACATGAATAGTGAACACAAAGAGAACAAATTAAATAAAGGTTTGCTCGTCTTTTGGGCTTACGTGGTGATTATTTGCGCTACGGGTATCATTGTATTTGTTTTATATACTGCATTCTCTAGGAAGGATTATTTTGACGCGAATGAAACCGGGGATCGGATCATTGTCGTTCTGATCAGTGTGAGTCTGTTTGTGTTGTTAATGTGTATTCTGCATATTAAGGTGTTAAAACCGATCTATATGATAGAAATCAAGTTGCGTGATTTGTACGGAGATATCGTAACGCAGCGCGGCAATAGTCTACATATTGACATTGGTAAAATTGATTATAACGAAATGCTTGAAATGGTAATTGTGAATCACAGGGATTCAAGAAACCGGGAATTAACTGCAAATTTTTTGCGCCAAAAAGCGGAATTGGCGGGTTTGCAAAGTCAAATCAATCCACATTTTTTATTTAATACTTTAGACTCGATACGAGGCCTCGCCTATACAGAGGGCGTTGAGGATGTTGCGGATATGATAGGGGCTCTATCCTCCTTATTCCGAAGCAATATTCAAAAAAAAGATACGCTGGTATCGCTTAGCGACGAAATCGCTACAGTTGAAGCATATATCATGATACAAGGATTTCGTTTCAAAAATAGATTTGCCTTCGAAAAAAAAATCTCTATCGATCAAGATGGTCTTAAAAAGAGCAAGATTTTGAATTTCACATTGCAGCCCTTAATAGAAAACGCGATTTATCATGGTCTTGAATCGAGGATCGAGGAAGGGAAAATCGTCTTGTCTGCATATCAAACATCTTCACGCCTGATCCTGAGAGTGTCTGATAACGGAAGTGGAATTTCGCCAGAGTTGCTTGCGGACATCACAAACCGGATCGATTCTCTTTCGGAAAGTGAAATCGGGCAGTTGGATGACATTAAAGAATCGCATACCGGCATAGGGCTCATCAATATCAATCAACGGATCAAGCTGCAATTCGGGAATGAATATGGGCTTAGGGTTGCCAGTACGGTTGGCGTGGGTACGCAGATCGAAGTTATTCTGCCATACATACTTGAGGAGGAATCATATAGTAAAGATGCCCATGTCAAATTTGCATGACGAAATCGTCCGGATGGAGGATATCAGTGGATCTGAATCCCTCAGACACGTATTTTTTTCTGCATTCAAGAAATCTGTGACCGGTGTGCTTGGTTTAAATCATTCGGGAAAAACGGAACTGGTAAGGATCTTATGCGGTTGGTCGCTTAAAAGAACCGGGCGGATTTACATTGAAAATAAATTGGTGGAACATCCTGAATCTGATAAGTTGGCCGCATCAAGATTGCGCTATGTCGATAGTGAAAACGCGTTGATCACGAATTTTACCGTGGCGGAGAACATTCTTGTCATGCAAGCTGTAGGGAAAAAATTGCTTTTTAATAAACAGCACATGATTGATGAATGTGAAACGCTCTTTCAAGAATTAAAATTGAACGAAATCGGAATTGAGCTGAAAGCAAGTCAAGATATTGAATCGCTTGGTTCGCTTGAAAAGCTCGTTGTTTTGATTATACGCGCATATATTTTTGGTGCCGACATCATCATTATTGATCATCTTATTGAGCATCAAAGGACAGAGTCAATTCCGAAATTGCGCAAACTGTTATGTAATATTATCGATTCCATGAACGTCACGTTCATACTCGTCGACCACCATGCGACTTCGTTGATATCTCTTTGTGATCAAATCCAAATCCTTCGTGATGGACAGAATGCGGGTGTTTTTGAGCAATGCGATTATGACGTGGGCGTCTTTCACAAAATCATGATCGGAAACTATCCGATCGCGCCGCAGTCTATGAGGAGGGAACCGGTGTCATCAAAGAAGGTTCTCAGCTTCTCGGATGTGATTTTTGAAGGTGGAGAAGGTTCGCTATGCTTTGATATCCTTGAAGGAGAAGCGGTAGGCATATGTACGCTATCCAACACACTGGGTCAATCGTTGATAGAATGCTTGTACGGCTTGGCT
>BNUG01000004.1 GCA_025997195.1 Clostridia bacterium
AAATACGCCTAAAGAAAGTGTAACACAAAACCCGATCCCATGCAACAAGAAACACACAAAATCGGGCTTTTTCACCATTTATTTGTAGATTTCTTCGTTTAGGCGTAAAACTCAGTAGAAGTTAATATTTCGGCGGCGTATCTTTGAAATAATAATTTTTTGCAATCTGTTGATTGTGGTGTATAGTGATTTTAGAAGTGCCGTCTGACTAGCAAGCGCCGTTTATCGGGGCGACTCCCAAGGGAGTGGGTCGGGCGGTTTATTATTATGATGAGCGCTGAAAAGGTATTCACCATCTTGTTAATAACACGGGCCAGATTGTTGAATTGCCGGATGTACGAAAGTCTTGGGGAAGCCGCTGTGTTCGCGGGCGTATGCGATGGCTTTCTGTGGATTATTATAGAAGTGGTTTATTGCTGATGATTGGTCGCGGTGTTATACTCAAGGCATGGATAGCGATTACAGCAAAATTGAATATTGGCAGGAGATGTCGGAATATGACTTTGAAACCGCGAAAGCAATGCTTGTAACGGGTCGGTATCTTTATGTCGGGTTTATGTGCTTTCAAGCGGTAGAAAAAATTCTCAAGGGGAAGTTTACTGAAGTAAAGCCGGAAGAGGATTTGCCGCAGATTCACAATCTCGTAAGGTTGGCGGAGTTCATCGGTATCTATGATATGATGCCGCAAAATTATAAACGCTATCTGAACGAAATGATGCCGCTCAATATCGAGGCGCGGTATCCGCGAAAAAAAGATGAGGTATTCAAGTCGTTATCAAAGGAACGATGCGAAGAGATCATAAAGGATACAGAGGCTTTTCTAAAATGGATAAAAGAGAATTAGAAGAGAAACTGAATCGGTACTCGAAAGAAGTGATTGGCTATATCGCGCCGATTGCGATAATTCTCTACGGCTCGCAGGCCAAAGGCACATCAACCATTGACAGCGATATTGATGTTGCCATCATTGTTGAAAAGATCACAGGCGATATTCTAAAAATCGAAGCGGACTTGTTTGGCTTGGGTGTCGAGATCGACAGTCGTATTGAGCCTGTTCTGTTTGAGGACGGCAACGATCCGAGCGGATTTTTGCGGCATGTTCGAAATACTGGCAGGGTGATATATGAAAAGGCGAGTTAGTGCTGGAGTTGCTGACTACTGTTTGTCAATTTGATCGTAGTATAGAATTGTCAAAGAAAGCCGCAACGGATAGGAAGAAGTTGACGTCCCGTTGTTGAAAGAATTGTGTCAACGGCGGCGGCATTATGGGACAGGCGGGCGCACTGCGCCACGGGATCTCGCGGGCGCTGCTCCAAATCGAGGAAACGGAGTACCGGCCGGTGCTGAAGAACGAAGGCTTCCTGACGCGCGATCCGCGGATGAAGGAGCGCAAGAAGTACGGACTGAAGAAGGCAAGGAGAGCGAGCCAGTTCTCGAAGCGTTAGGACGGACTTGGATTCCCCAAGTCTTCGCTTGGGACAGACGCCGGTCGAGCCGGCGAATGGCAGCAGGATTCGCAAGAATGACAGATTGAGATACGCGACGGTTCTTGCGGCAGGACTGGAGCGTACGGAAGTTTAATTTCAGAGCGATAATCAAAGAATCCCTCAGGGCAAAGGACTTGGGGGATTTTATTGTTAGGTTTTAATTTTTTCTCAATCATAGGGACAATGAATTCATAAAAATATTCATAAACATATGTTTATATTTTTGCTGAAAAAGTTCAATTTGACTATGCCCCATGATATAATGCGAGTATCGTTTGAATTCACAACAATCACGAAGAAGGAATATTATATGGCAATAAATAATGATAAGCCAAAGTTATGGAAAGCAGATATCACGAAATCTGTGGATTTCTATAATAAATGGTTTATGGAATTTGCGCCCAAAGCCTTTAGAGATACCAGAATAACAACCGCAAAACAAGTGGAAACGGCGCTTGTTCATACGGATATGTTAAAGGATATTAGCGTAGATATTTTGAATAAACATCCAGAAGTTCTTCCTATGTTGAGGATGGCAACATGCCCTCCGATTGCGAGAGATCGCTTAACGGGTTTGGCTGGTGTGCCGAAGAACTTGGTGGAGTCGATGGAAAAAGACAGCCGAATTCCTCCAAGAATGGATTTAAAGACACTTTCCGATAATCTTACAAGTATCGGAAATATAATAAAGAAGATGGCTGATCCGGATATTTTCGTATGGTTCAATCGTGCTATTCCGGCGACACAAGACGAGCTTGATCGAGCCGCCACAATAATTGCAGACAGGTTATGTGGTGCAGTTGCCGATCCTATTATTAGAAACGCGCAGGAAGAACGACAATTGGCAGCGATTGAGAAGTGGCTGTCTAAACACGGCTATAAAAAAGCAATAAAGGACAATAAGTTTGATGATATGGAGCCCGGCACGTTTTCATTCCACACGAATGTGCCTGTGACAAATCCTGATGGCGGGAAGGTTAATGTTTCTGTTGATATTGTTATTTTGCCGAAGTTTGCAAAACACGGTGGCTTTCCTGTACTGATTGAAGCAAAATCGGCGGGTGACTTTACGAATGTAAATAAACGCCGGAAAGAGGAAGCGCAAAAGATGACGCAGTTTCGAAGTACATATGGAGACAAAGTGAATTACGGTCTGTTCCTTAACGGGTATTTTGATTCAGGATATCTTGGCTATGAGGCTGCAGAAGGTATTGACTGGGTTTGGGAACATCGGATAGAGGATTTGGAACAATATGGGTTATGAAGATTATGAGTAAAGAAGAACAGCGTCTATCATTACAAAGTGATTTAGACGCACAAAAGTCAATAAGCGACCGCCGAAAGTTTGGACAATTTGCTACGCCGACAGAACTTGCGAATGAAGTCGTTTCTTTCGGGTTGGATATTCTGAATTCAAATACGGTTCGTTTCCTCGATCCCGCGCTTGGTACAGGTTCTTTTTTCTCTGCGCTAACCAATCATGCAGACTCTACTATTATTGAGAAGGCAACAGGGATTGAAATTGATTCTCATTATGCAATTCCTGCGCAAGAGCTGTGGAGAAATACAGTACTTGATATTGCAATTGGTGACTTCACAGTATTGCCGCCGAAAAGAAAATTTAATTTCGTTATATGCAATCCTCCCTATGTCAGACATCATTTAATTGAAGATAAAGAACGGATAAAAACGCGCACAAAACAATTCTCCGGCGTGGAATTGTCCGGTCTTGCAGGGTTGTATTGTCATTTTCTTCTCCAGTCTATTGCGTGGATGGAGAATGACGGTATTGCAGGGTGGCTGATCCCAAGCGAATTTATGGACGTGAACTATGGAAGTATGGTCAAATCTTTTCTGTTAAATAATGTGGAACTGCTTCAAATTCATCGTTATGATCCAAACGATGTGCAGTTTGATGATGCTTTGGTTTCGTCTGCTGTGGTATGGTTCAGAAATAGAAAACCCAAAGGCAATCCCTCTGTCAAATTCACATATGGAGGACGATTGTCCGCGCCAAATATTGTAAGGCTCGTTCCTGTTAGTGAATTACAAAAAGAATCAAAATGGACGCGGTTTCCATTACAGACTGTTCGTACACATAATGAGTCATCGGCTGTATTGGGCGATTTTTTCTTGGTGAAACGCGGTATTGCAACAGGCAACAACAATTTCTTTATTCTGGAGAAAGATAAGATCAGAGAATTTGATTTGCCGCATGAAGTTTTTCGGCCTGTTTTACCCAATTCTCGAAATCTTCCTTCCGATGAAATTTTAGCAGATGATAGTGGTAATCCGCTTCTCAGCCGTGAACTGTTTTTGCTTGATTGTAAACTGCCGGAACATGAAGTGAAAATGCGGTACCCCACACTTTGGGATTACCTACTGAAAGGAAAAGAATCGGTTGCGAAGGGATACTTGTGTCAATCTCGTAAGTGTTGGTATTATCAGGAACAACGCGAAGCCCCCTTGTTTATCTGTACATACATGGGTAGAGAGCGAAATGAATCAGGTACGTCTTTCAGATTTATTTTGAACCACTCAACAGCGACAGTAACGAATTGTTATCTCGCCCTGTATCCCAAAGGGATAATGAAAGAGTTTCTTAAGCGGTATCCTCATGAGTTGCAAAATGTGTGGGGGATTATGAATCGTGTCGATTCTCAATCTTTTATTGATGAGGGAAGAGTATACGGCGGAGGACTTCGGAAAGTCGAACCAAAGGAGCTGATGAGAGTTCCTGTACCTGAAATGGATTCTTTGATTCGCAGCAATAGGGGAGATGTTTCGTTCAAGACAGATAAAGCAATTCAGCTTAATATGTTTGGTTAGATTGTCAAGAAGCGCAGCAGAGATACTATAAGATACGAGAAAGTCTGGGGCAGAGGTGAATATGGGAAAAGATGATATTTTGGGGATGTTCGGAAAAATATTAAACCCGGGCGCGAACTATAAGCGGATATTGAAGTCTCAAAATTTATTGCATGAGGGGAAAACGTCCAGGCTGTCGCGTAACGCCGGCGAGTGCATAGAGGCTGCGGATAAGCAGGTGTTGATTGGCCTTTCGAAAATGCTGGGTTTTGACGATCAAAAATATGAGCGCCAGAAATATATTGAACTTTCAAAAGCGCATTATAATACGGAAAACATCCAAATGATTTTCAGTATGCTCCCGGAGGATTTCTCGGATACGATAGATATTTTTATAAAGAAGGATGGCATCCTTCGTGAGATCAGCAGATTTGATTCAGATTCCGAGGTCAGTCATGATCATGTGCTGACGTTGTGTTCCGTTTGTCTTTGTTTTACGGATACGACGGATGCCGGTTTCATGCCTGCCGATTTCAGAATGCCGGATATCGTTATGGAAGTTTACCGAAAGAATCTGTTGGAAAAAAACAAAAATACGATGACGCACATCCGCAGTTTCATCAATCTTATGGGAATTGCAGAGATTGACTATATGCATGAAAATTTGAAATACGCGTATGATTTGAAATCGGATCTCGCGGATTTCTCAAAGCTGGCAGCCATTTTTGCGCAATTGAATCACGGCTTCTATCTGTCGGATCATAGAATGATTGCTACGGAAATCTATCAGGATGAAATCGCATCCTATTTGGAAAGCCGAAAAAAGGCGAAAGACGCCATGGATAAACAATGTGAGGGCATTTTTTTCTTTGAGGCGGATATCATTGAGACTTATGCGGATACTTCGTTTTGCGTTAGTAACAATTTAATGGAATTGTGTGATTTGCTGAAGCAAGAAATGAATTATGAGCTGACAACTACTAGTATAATGGAAATTTCAGATCAAATTCGCTTTTCGCCCAGACTTGATTTTCCCAAAATACTGGATTTGATTTTGAGTCACGAATTGACACTCGACCCTGAAAACAATACGCGTGACAGGGATTGGTTTGGTGTAATTGCAGTGACGCTGCTGAATGCCATAAATGATATGCGCGCGTACCGCGATTTTTCATTGAAGCCAAGAGAACTTCCGTTTCAATTTTTACATACGGCAAAAGAAATGAAAGATATTCTTCCGGAAGGGCTCGAAATCAATTTGATTCAGATTCCGGACACCGTAAGCCCGACGAATTATCTTAGCGAAATACATGGGAAAATAGATTTAGAAAAAGCAAAAAAATCCGGGCGGAATGATCCTTGTCCGTGCGGCAGCGGAAAAAAATACAAGAAGTGCTGCGGCGTGATGTAATTCGTCATACCTGCAGTTCCGCTATTTTTAGTGCTTCGCGCAGTTCAGTGCCCTTTCCGCGCCTGCCTTCCGTGCAAAACGTAATATAGCGCGAGGGACAAGGCGATGATGACGGCGGCTACGAAATACATCGCGGAGAAGTTTTGCCGCGCGGCGATCATTCCCATGATGAGCGGGCCTACGCCCTGCCCCAGATCGTTGAAGATGAAATAGGTCGACGTGGCGGTGCTGATCCGATGATGCGGCGAAGAATTGACAGCGATGGCCTGGCCCGCCGTCAGGATGTTGCCATAGCCAAGCGCCATACACACAGAGACGACAAGCAACAGAACTTTGTTATCCGCAAATCCGAGGAGCAGAAGACTGACCGCGAAAAAGGCGATGGACGGGAGCATGACGATGTTATCTCCTTTTCGGTCGAGGAGTTTGCCGCCAAAGGGCCGGACGATGAGGATCACGATGGCGTAGATGATGAAGAAAGCCGAAGCGAAATTCGCCAGATTCATCTGGATGGTATAGGCGTCGACGAAGGCCGTGACGCTGGCGTAGCAAATGCTCATGATGAAGATGATGACGGCGATGGGCAGCGCCTTTTTCTCGAAAAAATCTGTGATCGTGCTTTTGGCTTTTAGGTGAAGAAGCTGTTCCTCCGTAAAGACCGGGGGCTTGATTTTCACGAGGGCGCCGAGGACGAGCGCGAGCAGAGCCAAGACCGAGCAGGCGACGAACAGGGCCGGATAGGAAAAATGGTGGATGAAATACAGGCCGACAAAGGGGCCGAGGGCCGTCGCCAAAACGAAGTTCAGGGAAAAATAGCTCAGGCCCTCTCCGCGCCGGGACACGGGGATCAGGCCGGTCGCGACGGTGAGCAGGGCATTGTGGTACATACCGAACGATACGCCGTGCAGCCAGCGAAAGACGAGGAAGGCCACGATGGGCATCGGGATCAGGTAGGCCAGCCCGATGACAAAGAAGAGGACGCCGCCGATGAGAATGACTTTGCGGCGGCCGATCTGCTCTGTATAGCGGCCCGAGAACAGGCGGCCGCACGCGCTGCCGACCACAAAGACCCCTGCGACCAAGCCCGCAATGCTCTCATTGACCTGATAGGTCGCCACGGCGTACATCGCAAAAGTCGTCACCGTGATATAAAACACCATGGACGCAAACAGCCCGGAAATCGCCGCTACGATATAATCCTTCGTCCATAATTTTTCTTTTTGTAATTCCGCCATCTGCAATCTCTCTCCGTTTCCGTTCCTCTTTCCTGCTGCCGCAAAAGATGGTCACAGCCGATTCTCCACGCTTTTCCCGCAAAAAAACGCGCTGCGCTTTCAACTGGACTTACATGAAAACACCGCACGTTGCGAGAACAGTATAGCAAAAATATTTTCATTTCGTAAGCGAAATTTTGCCTTTTTTCTTTTTTGTTTTTGAATAATCGGCAAACAGCCACCGTGTTCACCCGCCCGGCAATTTGTTAGTCGGGCCCGTGATATAACGCAATACCATGATTGATGTCCCGATGTCTTGGACAGCCCACGTCCTTTGCTGTTATAATTCAACCATACTTTGATTTTTGTTTTGCAGGCAGTAATATCAAAAAAAGCGTCTCTACTATAGTAGAGTCCGCAGGGAAGGGACTTGGTTGAGTAAACAGGAAAGCAAATATAAGGTCACGCCGGAAGAAAGGGCTCTTATAGAAAAAGCAGCAAATGGAGACGGCGCTGCATTTGAACAACTGTACAAGAATAATTTTCGCTTCATCGTGTTCATTGCGCGTCGGTATTTTAAGGATGAGAATGGATTTGAGGATGTCGTACAGGATGTTGTTATATCCATGTGGAGTGGGATCCGGGGTCTGAAAGACCCAAACAGCTTCCGGAGTTGGCTCTATGTACTGATCAAGAATGAGTGCATCAGTCATATCCGAAAAGAGCAGCGACACGAGCCCGGGAAGGACGATGACGACGAGGTTCTGATGCAAATCGCGGAAGGGCGCAGGGAGTATATACCGGAAGACAATCTCGAAAAGAACGAGACGGACGAGTTTTTAGCAGCTGCGATCACAGAACTGCCGCCCGGTTATCAAAGAATGATCCGGATGTACTATTATGAGGAAAGGGGCTATCAGGAGATAGCGGATGAGCTAAAGATCAGCGTAAAGACTGTGGGGTCAAACCTCACAAAAGCAAAAAGGATGCTGAAAAAAATGCTGGCAAAGCGAAAAACAAATATAGATGAATTAATATCCCATGCGTTGTTTGCCGTTGGGGCGGACGCCGCGATTTCCGGTATGAATGTTCCGCAGCTGATGCATCTGTGTGACGCCAAGATCGCGGCGGCGGCAGTGACGCAAATCGGCGCAGGCGCCAGCGGCGGCGGAACTGCCGTGGGTGCAGGCATCTATGCCGGTTCCAAAGTGGTCGCTGCCATCATCGTTTGTGTCCTCGTCGCGATAGGCGGCGGCGCTGCCGTGGTACATACAGCCAATGAAATGGTGGTGGCCGCGCCGGAATCAGTGACGGTAGTCACAGATGAAGTCTTCGCGCCGGAAGCCATCGCGCATCCCGATGTCGCCATCGTGCTTGCGGGCAGCGATTCTAAATTTCCGGACGGCGTCAATCCGGGCGCTGCTGAACTGATCACAGACAAGGGGGAAGCCGTTTCCTGGCGGATCACTTCAGAAAGCGGCACCGCAGTTCTCAGCGGCGCGGGAAGTCATATCGGTGCAGGGTTTGAAACCCTCGCTCCCGGAAACTACACAATCGTATGGGAAATCAACGGCGACCGCTGGCGCTCCACCGCAAAACGAGAAATCAAAATCATTTGAATTTCAGTTCATAATCTGAGAGATTGCATTTGGCGATACCGGATGCTATACTCTTAATAAGAAATTATTGCAGGACACGAAAGTGACGGAAAGGAGGTTGAAGATGGCAACTGAAAGCATTGGACAAATCGTATATATGGACAACGATTTCGCAGATCGTTTCATTGCGGCACAGGAGCGTGTTGACGCCAATCCGCCGGCACCCCGAACCCGCGAAATCAAATGGGGCGATCCGGACGAGATTGCAGCGGCACTGAAGAAAAAGTATAGCGTTGCGAAGTGATTTGAACCTTACTCCGCTTCAGGAGCAAATGAAACGAGTTGAACCAGAACTCCTTGATCGAGAAATCAGGGAGTTTTCGTGTACTAAGGATTCGGATATAGAATCATTCTTGCAGGAAAAATCTTTGTCCTACGAACGAAGCGGATTGAGCCGGACATATTTGTATATTTCCCCCGACAATGATGGATTTCGTATTGCGACTTACTTTTCAATTGCAATCACGGCTACGAGTTTCGAGGGTATATCGAAAAGCCGGAAAGCCAAAGTCCTCGGCGGAAAACCCGGACGCGATACAAAAGACCATTTCGGCGGCATACTCATAGCTCAACTTGGACGCAACGACGCATTTGAGTCTACGGATATAGGCGGCCGCGAGATGATTGAAGACGCCGAAGCGGTCATTGAAAAAGGACGCTATTTTATTGGGGGAAAAATAGTGTACCTTGATTGCCGAGAGCCGCTGATCAAGTTTTATCAAGAAAATGGCTACGCACTCGTAAATAACAAAATCTACCCCAGCGGATATTACAAAATGTTCAAGACCTTGCCAAAAATCTAAGGACATCAAAATCATTTAATTTTCAATAAAACGCGCAAAATATAAAAAAATATCAAAAAGTTTTCTTTTTCAGGCAGTAAATTGAAATGATACGCTTCTACTCAAGTATAAAAGGCGGGGGTCACAAAATCATTTTATTCATGATATATGTTTCAACCGCCGCGATAGCGGGTATAGTTTTAAAAAGAGTATATAATAAATAATGTCGTTAAAGTGGTTCGTTCTTGCTGTTCGGTGTGGGAATGACGGGAGAGATTCCCGCCTTCGCGGGAATGACAAGAGGTGGAGATTCCCGGCTTTGCGGGAATGACAGAAGAAAAGTTAAAGTTTGTTGCGTAGAAAGGAATGGGGGTTTCCCTGGGGTATCGAGATGAGGAACAAAGGTATTCGTGGAATTGCGAAAAGGGTGTTTGCGGTCCTTCTCGCCGTGGCGATGCTGGTGGGTATGACTACCGCGGCAATGGCAAATACTGGTAACGGGGGGGGGTTCCGTTTTCAGTAGAATTTAGGTATGACGGAGAGGTTATAAAGGAAGGAACGGTCGTTCCTGCCGAGGGTTATGCCGAGGCGATTTTACCGCCGGAGGCGCTGCCGACAGAGGCGGAGATCAATGCCGTTGTTGCGGGTTCTGACCCGCAAGCCGCTGTCCGATTCTTGGGATGGACGGTCGGAAACGATTCCATAATATATACAAATAATGAGGACTTGCTTGCTGCCGGGGGGTATGCCCCTATCGGTGGTTTTGTTTTGTCGGGGGATGTTACCTTCAACGCTGTTGTGGATTCCGGGCCTGTGCCCGGAATGACAAACGAAGCGTCCGGAATGACAATAGGGGCTCTTGGGAATGACGGTGACGATGACACGCGGGATGACAGTGATGCTGATGAGGAGCCTGTCACTTCGGGGGACGGTTCTGTCATTGCGGGCGCCGACCCGCAATCCATACAGGCGCTTGGAGAGATTGGGGCTTTGGGTGTTGGCACTATTGCCAATGCTTCTATTGCGGTTCTTGCTGACGGCGAAGGGCCTTTTGATTCTGACGACACTGCGGGTAATGACTCGGGTGACAAGAACGGTATTGTCCGCAACAACGACCATATCACCTACAAACTGACTTATGAGATAACTACTGCGGGTGACGTAACTGCTGTTATCGGGCTGCCGGAGGGTATGGAGTGGGATTTAAGTGCGCTTGTGGATGCCAAGACAGGCAGTTCCATCAGTGACGACGGCAAATTGCTGACTCTCGTGCGCGAGGTAAAAGGTAACGGAAGTCTTGTCTTATCGGCGCGGGTTTACAACCACACGCAAGGTCAAACCGTCACGTTGGCCAGTGCGGAAATCGGCGGTGTAGAAGCCACTGGAGCCGCTGCGACCACCGTAACTGTGTCAGCTGTGCTGAATTATCGAGTGACTATGGGCGATAACATTTCAGGAGCAGCACAGCTAGGTTCAAATCAAGACGCTAGTCATAACTACTCGAGCCAAGCTGGATATGGTTTTGGATATGGTTTTGGAATATATGCAGTAATTGACCCCGATAAAGATGTAAAAGGGATTGCCCCCCTTGATTCATGTACTTTTGAGGTGAACACAACTGTGGAGACTGCAATCAGCGCGATGTGGGGTGGTGCAACATATGCTATTACAGGATTGCCATCTGTTTTTTCTGGAAGTCAATCCTATGCCGAAAAAGGTCTGGTGAATACACACACGATTACCGCGACAGGATTTGATACATCATTCAAGAATCCAAGAGTAACGACTGCCTATGGCGGAGGCACGGTTCGTGCTGATGCCTATTATGTAAAAACTTTTGAGATAGTTATTTGGGCGCCAAGCACTTCACTTTCAACAACGGGCACAACCCCAAACACCACTACCTTGCTTTCAAAAACAGCAGGCCTCGACTCTGGGACTCCCGGGGATGAATCATTTGCTGACGATGGTATGAGAAATAGCCGAGTGTCTGCGTTTCCAAGACTTGTTGATTATTTAAATCTAATCATCGAGATTTCGAGTATAAGCGGAATCAACCGTGACCTTCATAGAGGAGAAACGTTTCGATACGATACTTTTCTTAATGCTGGCGCGGCAATGCCTCCTCACTCAGATGTCGAATTTGTTGCTACCTGGGATGAAAGTCTTGCTGCATTTGACTCAAATGGAAGTGTGACAGGCACTACTATAAATGGCGTTGCATACACAGTGTATTATGGTCAGGTCAGTGATATCAATGACCCATCAACCTTTGCATCTGCAACGTGGAGCACAACAAAACCCACATCGCTTAACAGTGGTATCAACGCTGTTAAACTTGTTGGTAGTTCGACAGCAACGATTCCTGCCGCGATGATAACTAGACCCTCAATACCGCTAGTAGTAAAGCGTGATGCTGCCGTAGGAAGTATTCCCTTTCATTCATTTTATACATCGGATTTACAGAGTTTGACACGCAAGGATAGTGCTCAAAACATCAATGCCGCAGGTATCGACGTCGTTCTAAAATGGGAAAACAATACCACCGTTGCCCCAGTTCAAACGCCGGGCGCTCTGCAGATTCTCAAGTTGACGCCTTGGGTCGCGGGCAATCATGCCGGCTCGGGCAACAATGTTGGTACGTATAATAGCCGTCCTTATCTCACACCCACCGAAGGTACTGCGGAAAATCTACAGGTGGTCGTTACCATACCGAATGCCGCTTATTTGTCGGTGGACGAAGCCGCACTCCAAACTTTACTAAACAACACGTATTCGAGTCTTACAGGGGCAACCGTTACAAGTGATACGGGCAGCGGCAGCACGGTACTGACCTTTAACTTTGGCACGGTGACCCACAATGGGGCTCTGCCTACCCTGGATATTCCGGTTGTTGTCCCGCTTAATACCACGGTCGGAACGCGTACTGCCAAAGCCGTCATATCGTCCCCGTCCGATAATATCAATCAGAATTACCGCGAAAGCTCATCGGCAATTGCCTTTAACGCGTTACAGGAGTTTGCCGTGCAAAAAACCGCCGACAAATACGCTGTGCAGTCCGGCGATGAGGTAACATGGACGCTGAATTATGCGAACTTCACGCCTACTGATTCCATCACCAGTCTGAAGTTGGTAGACGTCCTGCCCTACCCGGGCGACGGCCGCGGCACAACAGGGCTGACGGCTCCGCTTGAGATCACAGCAGCAAGCAGCGGTGTGGAATACACGACGGAAGCACTAAATACCCTGCTGTCTAAACTTGCAGCCGATAAGACCGGCGGCACCGGTATCACTTGGGAATCCGACGTTCCCGCTTCCGGCGTCCGCGCTACCGCTGTGCGGTTTGACATTGGCACTGTCCCCAACAGTGCGACGGGTTCGGTGAGTTTCACCACAAAAATCGGTCTGTTCCAGACCGGAGGCGTGCTGAACAACAATGCGTATGTCACCTGCTCTGTGCCGATGCCGAATGCCGCGGCGGCTCCGGTTGTTTCCACCGCGTCCGATATTGCGGGTATTGTCTATGACGACAAGGACTTTTCGGGGGCGTTCAACGATATGGGGACGGTGGTTGACGAACTTAAATCCGGCGTTACCGTGACGCTTACCACGGCGGATCCGGCGCTTCAGGCTTTGCTTAACAATCTGGGCTATCCTCTGACGGCTGTGACCAATGCAGATGGTGAATATCGTTTTGAGAATCTGCCGAGCGGGGATTACACTGTGTCTGCACCCGCAGTATCGACCTTTCCTCATTTCAGGTATAGCGAGCCGGCGGGGACAAATATCTATGACTTTAATCTTGCGCCAAGCGGTTCTGTTACCCGCGACTTCGGTCTGCAGGCGACGCGATGGAATTTGAGTTATGACGTGAATACGCCTGTGGGTTCAACCACCGACGTCGCTCCCGCCGTGACCTTGCCTGCTCCGCAAACGAATATCTCCACTGCTTCTGCTTCGGCAGCCGTAGGCGCGCCGGCGAATGTGCCGCTGCGCACTGACGGCGGCGGTGTGTACATCTTTGCCGGTTGGGCTACCACTGCTGCGCGCGCGAACACCGGCACGGTGGACTATGTCGCCGCTGCTACGGTACCCGCACAGGCAGCAGACACAAACTATGTGCTGTATGCGGTGTGGACTTATACGGCTACCACATGGGATTTGGTCTTTGATAAGAATATCCCCGCTGTGCCTGCCGGAGTGGACGGCAGTGCTGTCACCGCTCCTGCAAGCCAACTGAACATCTCCACGGCGAACGCCTCCGCGAACCTTACCGCGCCAAGCGGTCTGCCCACCGCCCCGAACGGAACCTTCGTCTTTGCGGGATGGAATACGGCAGCGAACGGCGGCGGCACTTCTTATGCAGTAGGAAACACTGTGCCAAAGCAGACTGCGGGCACGGAAGTAAAACTGTATGCCCAGTGGACATACACGGCGACCTCATGGAACCTGACCTATGACGCCAATCAGCCTGCGGACGCGGTCGGTACACCTTCCGCTCCCGCAAATCAGATGAACATCCCGGAGGGAAGCGCGTCTGCTGCTGTTGGCACGATTGGCGGCACGTATCAGAAATCGGACGGGTCGGGTTACTATACCTTTGACGGATGGGCTTCGGATGCAAGTGGTGCGGCTCCGGTTTATACCGCGACGCAAACCGTAGAGGCTCAGGCAGCCGGAACGACCAAGACGCTGTATGCGGTGTGGACCTTTACGGCTACCACATGGGATTTGGTCTATGGCGCCAATGCGCCCGCGGATGCAACGGGCAGCCCTGTGGCTCCTGCCGCGCAAACGAATATTCCGACAGGAAGCGCGTCTGCTGCCGTAGGGACGATCAGCGGCACGTATCCGAAATCGGATGGGTCGGGTTATTATACATTTAACGGATGGGCTTCGGATGCAAGTGGTGCGGCTCCGATTTATAGTGCGACGCAAACCGTACCGGCACAGGCAGCCGGAACGACCAAGACCATCTATGGAACCTGGAACTTTAGTCTGAACTCCTTTGACTACACCATCACACATCACTTTGTCGGCGGGCCGAACGGCGGTACTTCCATCGTGGTTCCCGGCGGCATGGCGCTCTTTGGTCAGACGATTGTGGCACCGACGGATACGGTCTATACCGGATACACGCACAATGCCGCGCATCCTTCCGCCGTCCTGGCGGGGACTGTGGGCGTGAGCAGTCTTGCCCTGCATCTCTATTATCAGGCGATTCCCTATATCATCACCTTCGACGCGAACGGCGGGGAACTGAATACGGGCGGGAATATCCTGTTCTACCCGAACATCGACTACGGAACACTTTGGTCCGCGTCGGGCATTGCGGTGCCGACGGCCACGCGGTCGGGCTATACCTTTATCGGATGGTCTCCGGTGATTCCTGACGGCAGTACGGCCATCACGGACAACGCGGTCTATACCGCGCAGTGGACGGACAACAGCACCCCCCCGCCTCCTCCGCCTCCGGTCAATCCGCCGCCTGTGGTGCCTGTGGTGCCTCCGGTCGTCGTGGTGGATACAGAACCGGATCCCGATCCGGTCCCGCCTCCCGCGCCGATTGATCCGCCGGATCCGAACACGACGGTGACGACGGAAGTCGAACCGCAGGTTCCTGACGCACCGGCGCCTGAAATCATCTTAAATGATCAGGCCAGATTAGACGCGCAGACCGGCAATATCTTCAGCGACCTTGCCAACGGCAATGTACCGCTCGGCAGTTTCTTCGGAAGCGGCGCCTGGAGTCTGCTCTCGCTGATTCTCTCCCTGATCGCGGTCATCGTCGCCCTGCTGCTGCTCGTCCGCGCGGCCGCAAAACGCAGAGAGCGCAGAGACGAAGATGTGGCTCAGTACGAAGATGAAGAAACGAAGGAGAAGGAAGAACGGAGAAGGTACACGACGGCTCTTCGGATTACGACAATTATCATTGGCTTCCTCGTGATGATCGTCTGGCTCATCCTTGACAATCTGAGTCTGCCGATGGTATGGATCAACAAGTGGACGCTCTTTGTCGCCGTCGTATTCCTCGTGCATATCATCTTCCTCGCCGTCTACAGATACAACAAGGCGAAGGATGAAAAAGAGGACGGAGACGACGAAGCGAATGGCAGCCAGCCGATGACCGCCTGATTTCACGCGAAGACAGAATAACTCTCTAATACAAGTTATTCTTATACCTTTCATATGGCCCTGACGGAATTTCTTGACCCCCACATGTATTCCGTCAGGGTCTCATCTGTTTTTGGGCTGTCTTTCGTGGGCGAGACAGAAGGCCTGTCCCTCTGTCTTGTTGGGGCTATAACATTTTCCGCAAGTTCGACATAGTTTTGAAGGTTAATATTGCATATAATATTTGAAGCGAATGAACAATTTGGAAAAATCAAAGAGTTGATTCATCTTGCTGACGAAAAGAACAATGACTATGACGAAAATGGAGGGATTGAGCATTCCGCAAGTGCAGCCCATCTTGGCGGGAAATTCAATATTCGTCGGAAAGCAGAAAATCAGCGATGTGCATAGAGCGAATCCCCTCGTAGTTGCCGCCCGCAAATTCATCTGTGCGCAAGACATATTTCGGGTGGTTGTCGCGGATGGAGAGCAAGCGTCCATATTCACGCTGTTCTGTTTTTTCAGAATCAATCTGCTGTGTGATTTGGATATAGAGTTTGTTCTCCTGCTTCGCCGCGACGAAATCAATTTCGGCGCCGCCAAGCATTCCGATGTGAACATCATATCCACGCCGCAGAAGTTCAAGATACACGATATTTTCAAGCATAGCCGCCACGCTGTCCGGCGTATACCCAAGAACGCTGTATTTGATAGCAGGGTCGCAGACGTAAAATTTCTCTTGCGTTTTGAGAATTTCCTTGCCTGTGAGATCATAGCGTGAACAGCGGTGCAGGATAAATGCGCTTTCCAATTTGCTCAAATAGTTATATACCGTTTCGTTGTCGATGGCGCGGTTTTCGCTTTTTAGATACCTGGAAATCGACGCCGCCGAAAATGTTCTGCCGATGTTGTCAAACGCGAAGCGCACGATACGCTCCAATTGGTCAATCTTGCGTATCTGCCCGCGCTTTACAATATCCGTGAATATCGTGGAGTTGTAGATGTCTTTGACGATTGTGTAGGCTTCCTCAGTGGAATACTCCTGCAGATGAATTGCCGGAAACCCACCGAACCTAAGATAACGCGCAAATTCTTCGTGAATATTTTGTGGTACTTCTGAAAACGCAACAGGAAAATGGGTGGGAAAACTGATACCGTATTGCCTGCGGAATGTCAGATACTCGGCAAAGGATAGCGGAAATACCCGAAAAGCAACGTATCGTCCTGTCAGATAGGTGGAGATTTCCGAGGACATCATCCGGGAATTTGAGCCTGTAACATAGATGTCCACATCAAAATCGGTCATGAACGAGTTGACCGCTTTCTCCCAATCCACGACCTCTTGAATCTCATCGAACAACAGATATGTCTTTTCCGTTTCCGCGAGTTTGCCTTTCACTTCATCGTAAAGCCGTTTCGCTGTATTGATGTCCTCATTGGCAAGGGAATCAAAGCGGTATACGAGAATCCTGTCATCGTTCACTCCGCGCCCGCGCAAATTATCCTCCACCATTTTCAATATGGTCGATTTGCCGCACCGCCTTACACCGGACAGAATCTTGACAAAGGGCGTGTCCGTATAAGACATAATTTTTTCAATATACGCAGGTCGTAAAATCATCGTAATCACCTTCCTTACAATCAATCTACCGCAAAACGGGATTAATTGCAAGAGTTTTGCGGTTATAAGCATAAAAACTCCTGAGGTCAAATTTCGGTGGATTTTTTGCTTGCAATATGCGCGGGAATTTTGTATGATGAGGTTGTTAGCACTCGCGATAGGTGAGTGCTAAGGAAAACTCCGGATTAAACGGTGCTTCCTGCGTGGGGGCACGGGCCGGATGGCTGATTTGCCGGATTTCCGAAAGAGGCTGCACAGGGCGAAAACGCCGGCGGGCCGGAAGAGTCCACGGCGCGCACATGATTCAAAAAATAGGAGGTGTATTTGCACGATGGCGAAGAAACAGTTTAAGGCGGAGTCGAAACGTTTGCTCGACCTGATGATTCATTCGATCTACACGCACAAGGAGATCTTTTTGCGGGAGTTGATCAGCAACGCGAGTGACGCGATCGACAAACTGTATTACCGGATTTTGACGGAAAAGATCACGGGCGTTTCGAAGAAGGATTTTTTCATCAAGATCGCGGTGGACAAGGACGCGCGGACGATCACGATCACGGACAATGGGATTGGGATGACGAAAAAGGATCTCGAGGAGAACCTCGGCACGATCGCGAAGAGCGGGTCGCTGCTGTTCAAGAATGAAGAGGCTACGGAAAAGGCCGCGAACAAGATCGACATCATTGGGCAGTTCGGCGTCGGGTTTTACAGCGCGTTCATGGTGTCGGAGGGTATCCGGGTGATTTCGAAAGCGTACGGCGAAGAGCAGGCCTGGGAATGGGTGAGCGTGGGCGCAGACGGTTATTCGATCAAGGAGGGCGTGAAAGAGGGCGTCGGGACGGAGATCACGCTGACGATCAAGGAAGATACGGACGATGAAAAATACGGTGAATTTCTCTCGCCGTGGCAGATCAAGTCTTTGGTGAAGCGGTACTCGGATTATATCCGCTATCCGATCAAGATGGATATGGAGAAGTCGCGCAAGGTGGAAGCGCCCGAGGGAGCGGACGGTGCTGCGGGCACGAACGACGCGGACGGGCAGGCCGCCGCGCCAAAATATGAAACCTATATAGAAGAAGAAACTTTGAACAGCATGGTGCCTTTGTGGAAGCGCGCAAAGTCAAAGATCACGGAGGAGGAATACGCGGACTTTTACAAGGACAAATTTGCCGATTTCGAGGATCCGCTGAAGGTCATCCACACGGGGGTCGAAGGGGTGGTCAGCTATGACGCGCTGCTCTTCATTCCGGCGCGGGCGCCCTACAATTATTATTCGAAGGATTTTGAAAAGGGGCTTCAGCTGTACTCGAGTGGGGTCATGATCATGGATAAGGCGGCGGACTTGCTGCCTGACTATTTCAGTTTTGTAAAGGGTGTGGTCGATTCGCAGGATTTGTCGCTGAACATCAGTCGCGAACTGCTGCAGCACGACCGGCAACTCAAGGCGATCGAACAGCGGCTCGAGAAGAAGATCAAGTCCGAACTCGAAGCCTTGTTGGCCGGGGATCGTGAGAAGTACGAAAAGTTTTGGGGGGCGTTCGGGCTGCAGCTCAAATTTGGTCTGTATGACGGCTACGGTGCGGCCAAGGATGTGCTGAAAGATCTGGTGCTGTATTACTCCTCGTCGGAGAAAAAACTCGTGACGCTGGGCGAGTATGTCAGCCGCATGAAGGAAGATCAGAAGTATATTTACTATGCGACCGGGGAGTCAACCGAAAAGATTGACAAACTGCCGCAGACGGAAATGCTGAAGGACAAGGGTTATGAGATTCTCTACGGGCCTGATCAGGTGGACGAGTTTGCGCTGAAGATGATTCGCGAATATGAGGGCAAGGAATTCAAATCCGTGTCCGATCCCGATCTCGGTATCGAAGAGAGCGAAGAGGACAAGAAGAAGGCCGAGAAGAAGGCTGAGAAATATGCCGATTTGATCGCGGAGATCAAGAAGGTGCTCGAGGGCAAGGTGACGGATGTACGTTTGTCGAAACGGCTGAAATCGCACCCGGTCGTCTTGGTGTCCGGTGAGGGCGGGCTGTCGCTCGAGATGGAAAAGATCCTCAAGCAGATGCCGGGGGCCGAGGCGGCGGGACAGAGGAAGGCGGAGCGCGTACTGGAGATCAACGCTGATCACGCGGTGCTCAAGGCGCTCGGGAAATTGTATGAAAGCGACAAAAAGCAAATCAAGACCTACGCGGGTGTGCTGTACGATCAGGCGCTGCTCATGGAGGGACTGCCGATCGAAGATCCGGTCGCGTTTTCGAACGCGGTCTGCAAGCTGATTGAGAAGACCGCGCAGTAAAGTACGCAGCGGGTCACGATTCAGCGGGTACCGCCCATAGCAAAATGCGCAGCCGGGCATCGCGACCTACCAGTGGAAGATTCGCGAGTCCTTCAACCCGAATCATTTGGCGGGTTCCTACTACAAGACGCTGACGCCCCCGGAGTTGCGCGGAAAGAAGAAATAGCGGCTTTGTCATAAAGCGATAAAGCGGTTTAAAAATCGGGGCTGTCTCAGAACGAGGCAGCTCCGTCCATTTTCCCCGCAAAAACTCACCGTCCCTGTGTGCCAGTCTTGGACGTTTTGATGATTTAAGCAATATGCTATATAATAAGGAAGATTTCCGATGCTCGTGAGGGAAGAACGATGTGTACGCAAGACATACTGACACAACTGAAGACGGAGATTTTCAAGTTCTCAAATGATACCTTTGGCGACAGTCTTGAGGATATTATTCTCTATGGCTCGTATGCGCGCGGTGATTATGATGAAGAGTCGGATATCGACATCATGATTTTGGTCGACGCAAAGCAAGATGAAATAAAGCGTCACGAATCCGAATTTGCGGTATTCGGCAGTCGGCTCGATTTGAAGTACGATGTCCTGACGTCGATTCTTCTGGAAAGCGCGGCTTCTTTCACAAACTGGAAGAATGACTTACCGTTCTTCAGAAATATTGCCCGCGAAGGGGTGCGAATCAGTGCCTAACGAAGAAACGATAGCGTTTTCAAAACATCGTGTTGAGCGTGCAAAGGAAAGCATTGCCGCGGCTGATGTAATGATCCATGCAGGATATTTTCTCGAGAGCATCGGTCGGTCGTATTACGCGATTTTTTATTTGATGAGAGCCGTGCTTGCAATCGAAGGTGTGGACTTCAAGAAACATTCCGGCGTCATCTCCCACTTTCAAAAAGAATATGTTAAGACAGGGGTTTTCGATATCAAATTCTCAGATTATGTGAAAGAAGCTTTTGGCAAAAGACAGGCGACGGATTACCGGGATTTCTATATCGTTTCAAAATCGGAAGCGGAAGAGCAACTTGCTCACGCGAAGGAAATGCTCGAAGCTGTCGAAAATCATCTGCGCTCGATTTGGGAAAAATAACCCCGATGGATTGATGGATTGCGGGTCGGTGTTCAGTGCAGGCTCCGCTTCTTACCTTCGCGGATAAGGGCGTTCTTCATCGGTCAATCCAAATATGTAATCCGCACTTGTTTCAAACAATATGGCTAATCTTTTGGCTTGTTCAACCGTAGGGTATCTTGTTCCTTTTTCAATCTTGGAATAATCAGATTGGTCAATGCCTGTTTGCAACTGAACCGTTATTGTTGCATCTATTTACGATTTGCAGTTGTGACGCATCGGTGCTGCGGCCATTACTTTTTTGCCGCCGATGATAAAGAGAATGGAAACGAAAGCAGAGGTGGCCGTTCCGAGCAATATGGCCGCAAACACGACTATATTACGCTGCCCAAAAAGCGCCGATATTTCAGCCATTCTGGTAATGCCAAACACAAAGGTTATCGCAACCCAAATAATACAAATGACACCGATGATCGTTGAACGTTTCCCCTCACCACCAGTCAGATTTCCTTTTAAAACCAAACTGCCAACTATGCCGATTACAACATTAAATACCAGTCCAATCAAAAATAATTCGGTGAACCAAAAATTTGGGGCGGAAACAATACTCAGTAAAAAATAGCCGGCAAAGATATGGTCAAACCCCAGAAAATGGAACAATGACAATCCCGTCATCACCAACCAAATGACTGCCGCATTTTTTAGCAGCTTTTCCCCGGAACTATTTCTCATTTTTGAAGCCGTCGACGCACTGTGTTGGATTTTCGCAGGTGGGTTGCATTCTGAGAATCCACTTGTTGTTGGAGCGTCAACAACCTTATTTTCTTGAGCAATCGGATTCCCGCATTTCGGGCAAAACTTCCCGTCTTTTTTCAAAACAGTTCCGCAATTTGTGCAATACTTGCCTGTCGTGGCTTCGTCTTGTACGAAAGCGTTTGTTTTGGGAATTGGCGTGACAGGAGTAAATTCTGGCGAAGCAGACGAAATTGTGTTCTGCGATTCGTTTCTGCTGACTTCGGCATGGGGATATATCCGCAGTAACTCATCCGTGAAGTGATCCAGAAAGTCACGATAGGTGGTGATTCCGTGTACAGCCTTTGGCGATACAGGAATCAGCCCATACAATTTTTGCTGACTGGTGGTCGCATCAACGATGCTAACGGTCACCGCGCCATCGCTGATTATTTCGATGGCCGCCAATAAATCGGGAGATTTGTCCGCCAAATCGACGATATTGAAATGCATGACTTTCTGCACGCCCGTCTTGAAAAAGCCGAGAGCGATTGTACCGTTTTCTTGGTTTGCATCCAAGATCACGACCGCTTTCTCGCCCATTTCCTGCACAATGTTTTGAGTGATTTCGCGAATCCCCGAAAAGCTAAAACTTCCTTTTGCCTTGATACCCTCACCCATTTTTTCTTTCAAACTCATATATATAATACCTTTCAATCTCTCCCAGCTCGGTGCCGTTCTTCCAGTGCTTTGCGTACCCGTTCTTTCTCCTGTGTCCGTCCTTTTGCTGCAGTTGCGATGCCGCCGATAATCAATATCAGGCAAATCACAAGGAGCCAATATGGGTATGCTCCATCAAGCACCGCAACGATGGAACGAAGTGCCACACTGGCGGCAATGCCGATGAGCACCATAATGAAACCTTTCTTTTGAAGATTCATCCGCACTAAATTCATTCAAAACCTGTGTACTGATCTGACAATCATATTCGTCCAATACTGAATATGCGCGCTCCCGTTTGTCGGTATCGCTGTCAGAATACAAGTATATAAATACGTTCGTATCTACAAAGGCTCTATCGCTCATTTGCCTCGTCTCTGTCGAATTTCCATCCTCTTGTATCCAGCAAAGCAGGAAACTCATCAATGCCCGAAGGTCTTTGCTTTGTCTTTGCTACAAAAGAGGGCCGGACTTCCGATGCGGGAATTATCGTAACCAACACAGGAGAAGTACCCCAACCGTTATATCGTTTGGGGATTCGTATTGTGTCGTTTTGAATGACGGATTCAAATTGTATCGCATTCATCGTGTTTATCTCCTTTTGCGACAGGGAAAATTCTGTCACATTTCTTTTTATCAGTATATCAACAAGCCCTTAGTAATTCAATGAAACATTTTTCCGGAGAAACGACCCAAGACAAAAAAGGGCGGTCCAGCGCGGGACTATCCCTCGCTGTATTTTGCGATGAGGGAACTGCGTAGTTCCCACAGTTCCTGCGAGAGGTCGACGTAATAGGGCTGTGGGTTTTCGAAACGCGTAGTTTCGTCCCACAGCGTCTCGATCTGCGATAGACAATAACTTCGTATCTCTTCTACCGGAGGACATTCATAGACGAGTTTGCCGCCTTCAAAGATTTGTTTGCGGATTTCCTTCGCGATGAAATTTGACAGGCGTTTGCGCTTCCAGGTAAAGGAGGGATCGAAGATGGTGTAGTCATCGCCGGCCGGCGCTTCTTCGTGTGCCAGTGTGATAACGTCCGCGATCATACGGCCGCTGTCTTTGTCGTAGAGCCGGTAAAGATTTTTGAACCCAGGATTGGTGATTTTTTCGACATTTTCGCTAAGCTTCATTCGAGGAGCGACGGCACCTTCGTGTTCGACGCCCGACAATTTGTATACGCCGCCGAAAACAGGATCCGAAGCCGCCGTGATCAGGCGCTCGCCGACGCCGAAGCTGTCGATGCGCGCGCCCTGGCGCAGGATGTCGCGGATTAACCACTCATCGAGAGAATTTGATACGACGATTTTGCACTCTGTAAGACCTGCTTCGTCAAGCATGGCGCGCGCCTTCTTTGTCAGATAGGAAACGTCGCCGGAATCGATGCGGATGCCCATCCTTGCCGGCTTCAATTCTTTGAAGACGCGGATCGCATTCGGGATGCCGGATCCGATCACAGAAAATGTATCGACGAGCAGGGTACAGTTGTTTGGATATAATTTTGCATAAGCCAAAAATGCTTCGTACTCGCTCTCGAAGACCTGCACCCAACTGTGCGCCATGGTGCCGAGGGCGGAGATTTCCATATCGCGTTCGCAGACCGTGCAAGCGGTGCCGATACAGCCGCCGATATAGGCCGCGCGCGCGCCAAGGACAGCAGCCGAAGCGCCGTGTGCGCGCCGGGTTCCAAATTCCATGACACCTCTGCCTTCCGCCGCACGCACGATGCGGTTGGCTTTCGTCGCGATCAGGCTTTGGTGGTTGATGAGCAGGAGTAGCATCGTTTCGATATACTGCGCCTGGAGAAGGGGTCCTCTGACCGTCACGATCGGCTCACCGGGGAAGATGGGCGTACCTTCGGGGATGGCCCACACGTCACATTCAAATTTGAAATTTTCCAGATAACGGAGAAAGGCTTCTGAAAAGCCGCCCTTTCGTCTTAGAAAGTCAATGTCAGCACTGTCAAAGCTAAGGTTTGACATATAGTCGATGGCCTGTTCCAGTCCGGCCATGACGGCGAAGCCGCCACCATCCGGAACGCGCCGAAAAAAGAGATCAAAGTAGGCGAGTTCGTCTGCGATTCCGCTGTCAAAGTAACCATTTGACATCGTAAGTTCGTAAAAATCGGTAAGCAGTGTGAGATTGAGTTTTGTCATAATCGTTCGTCTCCTTTCGTACATCATACATCAGTTGAACGATAAAGTGCTATACTTATAAGATGGATACTAGATTCGACAACCCTGGGATTACGGAGCAGCCTGCTTTGAATTGGGCATTGTTCCGGTATGATGTGCGGCGCGACGTGCGTAACTGTGCGCTCTTTCTTTTTTTGTTTTATGCATTTAATCTCATTGTAAGTTTTGTCATCGAGATTGTCATGGTCGTCCGGCAGTTTTCGGGAGGTTTTTTATCAGATTTCTTGAATACAAGCGGGGATTTGACGGGAGTGCTGACGGACGGAAAGACGCTTGCGCTGATCTCTATTGTCGGCATCATAGCCGGTAGCCTTGCCTTCGTGATTTACCGGAAGAAACGGTTTTTCACGGATATTGCCTTACCTTCTATGGAACGACTGAAACCTTCCATTTTCATCATCCTCGTCGTTGCGACACAAGGCGTCCAATATGTCACCGGTCTCATCGCCGGTCTCGTTGAAACCATACTGCCGGAAGGCGTCTCCATCATCGGGAACTATGAATCTACGATCGAAATACTCTTTACGCCGGTTGGTCTGCTTTATGTAGTACTCATTGGTCCGATCTTTGAAGAGTTGATTTTTCGCGGTGCGATCTTGGGCTCTCTGCGTAAATACGGCGACAATTTTGCGATCCTGTTTTCCGCGTTGTTTTTCGGCCTCTATCATGCGATCATCCTGCAGATGCCCTTTGCTTTTGTCATGGGACTCGTGTTGGGCTACGCCGGTACGCACTGGTCGCTGCGCACGTCGATTGCACTGCATATTATTTCTAACGGCCTTTCCGTACTGATTTCTTATGAGGCTTTTGCCATCCCCGGTGGTTTTGGCCTTTTTCTTTGTGCGGTTGTAACACTCATTCTTGCCATTGCCTTACGCCGACCGCTTGCGGCACGGATTCGTGCCGGTGCTCCCTACTACGGGCGTGTGACCTACGAAAACGGTTTTTCCAGCATCGCTTTCTGGCTTTTTGCGGCCGCTATGATCGGCCTCGCGTTCGTCCAGCTTCTCGCAACCCCCCTGCCGGTTCTCTCATAGAGAACCGGGGGAAATCGTATGACCGCGGCGCCTAGATACGGGGGCGGGTAATAAAACCGCAACACAAATTTATAGATTCGGTCACAAAATCAAAATGTGTGCGTAACCATGTACGCAGGTGTTTCCAGTAGAATTTTAGCTATATATAAAACGATATATTTAATGGAAATTAAATCTTGGAGCCAATTGGATCCCGTGGCAAGTCCAAAAGGACATAGTTGCGAAGGATGGTACGCATTTGAAACACCAGAGAAAAGTCCTTGTGATCGGCAAATTCAGATTACCGTTGGGGCCTCGTCCATCGACCCGGAACCAATCGCGCCAATCGAATCGGCGCAGGCAGGATACCGGGGAATATGGCGGCGGCTTAGGCGATCGGTTCCGGCAATTCGGAACCAAATTCCGCGACCGATTCTCGCAGAATCATAAAAAAATACCGGAAATCGGAAAACTCAAATTGCCTGTGGCGCTTTTGGTCGTAATGGTTCTCGTTGTCTCCGCCGTTGTCCCGACCGCGATGGCTTTTGGAGCCCCGGCGGCTGACTTGCCTGCCGAGAAAAACATCGGCGATCGCATTGTACTCACGAACGTGTATTTCTATCCCGGCTCTCCGGGCGAAACAAACAAGATTCCAATCAGCAATAGCCCGAACTATCCGGACGGCGTACCAATCACGGACGGCGACTATGCTCTATACTTTGAATGGCAGCTTAGTGATCCGGGCGGCGCTGTTGAAAATGGCAATTGGTTCGATGTTTCGATCGATCTCGGCCTTTCAACGATTCAAGCCAAGGTTCAGGAAAAAGAAGGTGCTTTTGCGCCCATCATCTACCTCGGAAACGGAGCGACAGCCGGTTCCATCAATTGGATCAATTCTACAAACTATGAAGGTCAGCATATCACGCTGAGACTGGCTTTGGACGATTCCAATTTTGAGGGGTTGATTGGTGATGGCGGAGAAAACGGCGTCAAAGGCACCGGCATATGGGGCTTTCGTTATACACCGGGGAAAGGCGGCGGCGGCAATACCCCGGTCACTTGGCAAATCACGGTCGGCGAATCGCAATCGCCGGGCGGAACCACCACTGTCGTTCCGCAGCCTCCGAATATACCCGAAGGCGGCAATACGTCATGGAATCCCTATGATATCGATGAGCCCGGTTACGGTAAGACCGGATCCCGGCTGACGCCGGACGCTACGGCTGCCGCGGATACGATCTTTTACTGGAATGTCTTTCTCAACGGGCACAAGCATGCGACCCTTGAAGAATGGGCCAATTGTAAGAATAATACGGATAATATTACTACGAATGACGATCCTCCGCTGCCTGGCGGCGATACGTTTACCATTGTGGACACGGGCTCGGGGATTCGTCCGACTTGGCTACGCAATGTTACCGCCGCGGACGGGAAGGCTGTTATCGAACCGGATACGCCCCTTCTGATCAACAAATCCGCCGGCCTCTTCGGGAACGGCCTTGGGGAACGGGAGGGTCCGGCTTATCTCAAGCTATTCTATGTCAATAGCGATGTGATCTGGCAAGATCGCATCGACCGCGCGGATTCGGGATACAAGACGCCGGCCAACGACGGAAACGAAGGACATCAACCGAAAGACGGACATCCGGTAGGCGCATATGACCCGTATTTCAGCACAAGTTATCTAAACGGAGGCGAAGAAAGCGCGCTTCTCTATGCCCCTAATTTCAGCGGGTCGGGTGATAAATATTACAATTATCTCACGCCGGTCCCACCCGAACATATCAAATCGATCACCCTGACGGACAAGGGCTTTGAGGTCGAGATGTATACGGCGGCGCTCCTTGGAGACGGCGTCACGGGGCGTACGCTGGCGATCGGCTTTATGACGAAGGCTGCGACAGATGCACAGGGCACCTACGGACAGAATGTTTCCAATACGGTAGCGATCAAAGGTGTGAACGACGGCAATCCCGTCGCCGGTAGTTCCGCGCAGGTATTGCTGGGAGGTACGGTAAGCGGCGGGCCTGTGTCCAGCCCCAACAAAGGCAAATTCATTCTCGAGAAATTGGAACTCAATACCACGCTGCCGATGGAGGGCATTGTTTTTGACGTCATCGCCGCCAGCGGCGATCCGGTACTTGCCGAAGCGGCAAACTCCGCCATCGCGGAGCTGAAGGCGGAGAACATTCCAAGCGGTCAACTCAAGACCGGTGCGAACGGAAAGATCGAAATCCCGCTGCCCGCTGTGCCGTGGAGCGGTGATCTTGTATTCACGATCACGGAGACGGCACCGACAGGGTTTGTCGGGGTGAAACCGTTCACGGTGACGATCGAAAAGGACAACCGATCTGTTTTTCTGATCGAGACACAAACCGGGGACAAGAAACTGGTGGTAAAAGAAGCCGACAGTTACGGCGTTATTGTATGGAACAAATCCGTGACGGATGACAAGAGCTATTATGATGTAGCGCTGCGGAAATGGGTGAAAAAAGTAGAGCGCAGCGGCGCGGAGGGACCGGAAACGGTCTATTTCAGGAATGAGCCGAATACGGACACCCCCGGTGTGATGAATGGCGACCGGGTTTTGTTCCGCATCGATATCTACAATCAAAGCCGCAATTTCACGCAGGTTACAAAGATCACGGATTATTTGCCGCGCGGCCTGAAATTCGACCCGGCGGCGACCGTGCAAAATCCTGACGATCCTGCCACGCCGTACACGAATGGCCTTTGGCAGCGAAAGGCCGGTACGGAGAATATCCTTGAATATAGCGGGCCTCCGCTCACCTTCCATGACCAGGCTGCGGACGGCAAAGGATATGTTCCGGAGGAGCGTCTGCCGCTCATTCTGACCGTGGATATCCCGGAGGACGCTGAGGAAGGCAATCTGCTGACCAATATCGCAGAGGTTTCGGAAATAAAGGACGTCGGCGGGAACCCGGTCGATGATATCGACTCGACGCCGGATGCGGATATGGGAAACGACGGCGCGACGCCGGGAATTGATTATGGCAATACACCGCCGAACGGGACGGTTGTCGATAATGAGATCGATCAGCATCGCATCAACGAAGATGGGGAACCCGATCTCGCCGCCGATGAAGATGATCACGACTACGCGCAGGTGCGCTTGCCGAAGCTGATCGCCTGCGAAGTCGATAAGGATACGATTCGCAGAACCAGCGCGGCCTATGAGAGTCTGCCGGGAGAAGAAGGCTGGAATAATATCGGCACCGAACTTTTCCGCTATGACGTCAATGCGCGTTCGACCTCAATTCTTGCTGCCGATGCGTTTAACATTGATGATCCGTTGCAAAATGTCGCACAGGATCAGATTCGCCTCGTGTCTCTGTGGACGCCGATCGCTTGGGGCGACGCCAACGGTTTGTTCAATGTCTGGTATCAGACGAACCTAACAGATCTCACGAAAGACTATTCGGATGTACGAGCGACGACGATGGATTTCAACGTGAAAGATCTGCCGGCGGAAATGAAATGGTTGGCCAATACGGGCTACCAGCTTTGGGCGTCAAATCTGAAAACCACGGAGCGGACGCGGCTTGATGTTGCGGCGCTCCCGCTTGCCGAGGGGGAATATATCACAGCGCTCCGTTTCGAATACGGCGCAGTCCATCCAGGCTTTACGACAAAGAAGGATGCAATCCCCTCGCTCAACGGTGAACGCCGGGATGCGAACGGCACGCTGGACGACGAGCTTCGGCAGATCGCTGTTCTGGAGGAAAATAAAGCGGCGCCGGCGGCGGAGCCTGCACCGGCGGAAGAGCAAAGCTTTGGCGCCAAATTGTTGTCGGCGTTGGGGCTTGGGGGAAACAAAACAAATCCGGCTCCTGCGGATGCTACCGTTGGTTCCGCGGCAGGCGGTACGGCCACTCTCAGCTTTTCGGAACTCGACGCGCTTGCGGTAACGCCGGCTACGGGTTCGAATATTGTGGACTGGACGCCGAAGAATGGAGATCCTTTCTATGGTCCTGCGCAGATCGAAGAAATTGCAAACACTACGCTTGCTCCGGCTTCCTATCTTGTCAAAGCGGTACGGCCGATGCAAACCGAAGATATCACAGCGACGGCTGTCTCCCGGATTGCGAAGAAAAGCGCCGATACCGGAGGCTGGATGCAGGATGCCGACGAAGATGGTGTGATCACGAAGGAAGTTGTAACGTTTGCTCTGGAGGGAGACATTTTTGACGCGCCCGCCAGGGTGTCAAGTTCTTATGTTGACAATATTCCGCGCTTGGCGGAGTCGGAAAAACCTGCGGGCAGCGGCGTCGTGCGTACTTACGACGGGATGCAGGTGTGGCTCTGGGGAGGGATCGCGGTGATTGCCTCTGTCGCTCTCTTGTTCTTGCTGCACCGCAGGGGTTTGCTTCGCAATCCTTTGCCGGCGATGGCGTCTATCCGGGGCTGGCACGGCCGGCACAGAAGGAGGAACGCGCGATGAAACCAATGCGTAAGAAAATAGCCACGGGAGTTGTAAAAGGCATGATCGTCCTTGTACTCGCCGCGCCGTTTGTCGTCTTTGCTATACCGCTCGGGGTTCATGCTGCAGTCGCACCGGAGACGACCTCAGGTTCAGATATCAAAATCGAATATCGCTATACGGAAGGCGAAGAAGGAAGCGTCAGCGTTCCTGATACGATCGAGCGATACGGAAGGACCTATCGCCTTACGGAGCGGCAACCCGCCGTTCAGGAAGCAACGCTCGCCGCTACACGAACCTATACCTGGAGCATTGACAGTTTCATATCCGAAGAAGAGGCTGCCAGGCTGAAGACGGAAATCCCGGGACTTACCCTAACACCGGTGACGCGCGAAGGGACAGAGTCCGCAGACAAAACGGTAATGCTTGCGGGTCTTCCGACAAACGATGTGGATGCCATTGACTATACGATTCAAGACAATACGGCCACGTTCCGGCGTGCTGCGGTACGCTTTGATCTTGAGAAAGACGAAAATGGTGCGCCGCGTTACGATGAATACGGGCTGCCGGCTTCCTATACCGCGGAAGTCGTGTACCGCGGTCTCATCGGGGTGCCTGTGCCCGGTTACTATACGGCCGCGCAAACCTACGAGACGGAATCCCTGGGCGGCGTCGCGCAGTATGTCATCGTCGCGACCTATTCTCCGGCAGCACCGGCAATCGCAACCACAACAACGAACGATGCAGATCGTTCGGGCGGCACGGGCGGTGGCGCGGAAGCCGCTGCCTGGGTAGAAGAAACCGGACCTGTGGAGATCGGTTCTCTGACGGAGGTGAATCCCACAGAGACCGCTGTTATCCCTGATGCGGATACGCCACAAGCGACAGGGAGTTTTTCCGAGAAGGCGAAGGCGATTTTGTTCACCGTTCTGAACGTCGTTTTGATTGCCATCGCTGCCTTTGGCGGGTTTGTTTTCATCCTGATTCTACGCAACAAAATACGCCGGCAGCGGCGGCTTCGGGCGCGTACAGCTTTGGCCCGGGAAATGGAGTATAATAGCAACATATGAAAGATTTCTTTTATAACAAGAGCGATGTTCTGATCGCCATACTGATCATACTGGTTGCCGCCTTCGTCATCTACACGAGGGTAGGTATCATTATGGATTATCCGTCGAAAATGGCCGGCGGAGAAGGGAATACTTATATGCCTGACATCCAGGACGTTTTGACTGACGGGCTGGGCGGAGATCGTACGCACACAACAGGGGGAGGACTTCCGGACGATGTGGTCACGAATGACGTCACGCCGGCCGTTACCGCGGAGTCACCAGAGACCGCAGAAACAACCGATGACGCCTGGACCGCTGTAACACCTGCGGATGAGGATGAGCCGGCCGAGGTTGTCACGCCGGCCGAAACGGTCACACCTCCCGCACCGGGAACACCACAGGTCGACACTTCCATCACGGTATCCCCGGGCGATGTGGGAAGTGTGATCGGCGACAAACTTGTGGCGGCGGGTGCGATCACGGACAAATCTGCGTTCCTTGCGGAAGTGACGGCGCAGGGTGCGGACAGCAAGCTCAAATCAGGTATGTTTAAGATCCCTGCCGGTGCGACGCTGGCCGAGATCGTAAAAATATTGGTCGGATAGGCGCAAGGGACGCCGGAAAGAGAGGACACAATGCCGTTAGTTACATCAAAAGAAATGTTTGCCCGCGCCTATCAAGAGGGCTATGCGATCGGAGCGTTCAACGTCAACAACATGGAGATCGTACAGGGGATTACAGAAGCCGCAAAAGAAGAAAATGCTCCGCTGATCCTGCAGGTATCCGCCGGCGCCCGCAAATATGCCAAACATGTTTATCTGATGAAGCTTGTCGAAGCGGCACTGGAGGATACGGGGTTGCCCATCTGCCTCCATCTCGATCACGGTCCGGATTTTGATACTTGTAAGAGTTGTATTGACGGCGGTTTCACTTCCGTCATGATCGATGGCTCATCCCATTCCTTCGAAGAAAATATCGAAGTCACAAAGAAGGTCGTCGAATACGCGCATGACAGAGGCGTAGTTGTCGAAGGCGAACTTGGACAATTGGCGGGCGTCGAAGATGATGTCAATGTTGAAAACCATTCGTATACCGATCCCGACCAGGTGCAGGAATTTGTCGAGAAGACGGGCGTTGACTCGCTTGCCATCGCCATCGGCACTTCACACGGCGCTTACAAATTCAAGCCGGGTCAGACACCCCAGCTACGCTTTGATATTCTCGAGGAAGTCTCCAGGCGCTTGCCCGGTTTCCCAATCGTGCTGCATGGCGCTTCGTCTGTCATTCCCGAGTTTGTAGAAACGATCAACAAATACGGCGGACAAATGCCCGATGCGATCGGAATCCCGGAAGAAATGCTTCGGCAGGCTGCGCGGAGTTCGGTTTGCAAGATCAATATCGATTCGGACTTACGGCTCGCTATGACGGCGGCGATACGCGGGCACTTCGCAACGCATCCGGCTGACTTTGACCCGAGACAGTATCTGACGCCGGCGCGCACCGCCATCAAAGAGATGGTGCGCCGCAAGATCGTGAACGTGCTCGGTTGCTCAGGAAAAGCCTGACACACGGCCGCGAATGTTGCGCCTTGAAGCGGGCGTAAACGAGGATGGCCGCCGCCTCGACCGCTATCTGAAAAAAATACTTCCCAGCGCTCCGCTCGCTTTCATCTACCGCACCTTACGCAAAGACGTCAAGGTGAATGGGCGGCACGCGGCGCAGGATACCCTGCTCAAAGACGGCGACGTCATCGAGATTTTCTTGGCGGAGGGGCAGCTCAGCGAATTTGGAGGTCGTCCGCGGACGCTGCACAAGGCAAAGCGGCAATTCGGCATCGTTTATGAGGATGACAATGTACTCTTTGTAAACAAACCGTTCGGGCTGCTCACCCACGGAGACGAGCGGGAAAAGAAAAACACGCTTGCCAATCAAGTTGCCGGCTATCTGGCCGAACAGGGCACGTGGCGTCCGGAGCCGGGAAACACGTTTTCTCCCGCATCCGCCAATCGTCTTGATCGCAATACAACAGGGCTCGTTGCGTTTGGAAAGACATTGCCGGCACTTCGGGATTTGGCGGCAATGATGCGCGGTAAGGCCGATGCAGGGGAAGCGCTGATCGAAAAATACTATCTGACGATCGTGCGGGGACGTCCCCCCGCGCTGCTGACGCTGACGGGACAGATGATCCGCGACCGGGAAAGAAATGTTTCACGCGTGCTTCCTGTGGGTATTATAGAAGAGGACGAATCAGCGGATGCCGTACAGATAGCCCGTATGGAGGCGCGGCCGATTTGGTGCGGCAGGGCATATACTCTTGTCGAAGCGCGGCTGATCACGGGGCGGACGCACCAAATTCGCGCGCAGCTCGCCGCGGCAGGATATCCTGTCATCGGCGATCGCAAATATGGAGACGCTCGCGTGAACGAAGAAACGGAGCGGCGGTTCGGGCTTACCACGCAGTTGCTGCATGCGCATCGGCTCATCCTGCGGGAAGGCACAGGAAGTCTCGCTTACTTATCGGGGAGGGAATTTACCGCGGAGCCGCCAGAACGGTTTCGCTTGATCGGGGAGGGACTGGGATGTTATACGAAAACGAAATAGTGGGGAGGGACGCACCTCGGTCGGAGGAACCGTCGGCCGAAATTCTATCCGAAAAAAAGCAGGGCGCCGCAAAAGGAATCCTGCTATTTGTGCGCGACATTGTCATCGCTTTTGTCGTGCTGATTCTGGTTCTTCAATTTGTTCGACCGACGCTCATCTTTGAAACATCTATGGAAAATACCTTGCATCCGCAGGATTATGTGTTCCTCGCAAAACAGGCGTATGCTTTTGGTGAGGTTGAGCGGGGCGATATCGTCGTGTTCAAGTCGATGTTGGTGGATGAACACGGCGTGTCCAAAAATTTGATCAAGCGTGTGATCGGATTGCCGGGCGATACCATCGAAATCAAGGACGGCGCGGTCTACCGCAACGGCGAGCGTCTGGCGGAGCCTTATACGAAGGATGGTGTGACGCTGAGCATGATGGCACCCATCACGATTCCCGGGGCATCATATTTTGTAATGGGCGACAACCGGGAGGTCTCGCTTGACAGTCGAAGTTCTATGGTTGGCTGTATTGCCGAGGATGCGATTGTCGGGAAGGTCTTTTTCCGCTTGTTTCCACTCAGTAGTGCCGGCAAGTTGTGATGAAAAAAACGCATCCAAACCGCAAGATGCTGGCTGTCAACAAGTCTGCGCGTCATGATTATTTCCTTCTTGAAGTGATCGAGGCCGGACTTGTGCTGACGGGTACCGAGATCAAGAGTCTGCGCCAGGGCAAGGTCAGTCTGTCGGAAAGCTATGTGCGGGTCATGGATGGGGAACTTTTTGTGATCGGTATGAATATCAAACCCTACGAGCAGGGAAATCGTTTCAATGTGGATCCGATGCGGATGCGCAAATTGCTTGTGCACAAGAGGGAACTGAACAGTCTTTATGCGGAGATCAAGCGAGAGGGCCTGACCATTGTACCACTCAGTATCTATCTGAATGATCGCGGCATTGCCAAGATGGAGATTGCGCTTGCCAAGGGGAAGAAGCTTTACGACAAGCGGGCTACGCTGGCGGAGCGGGACGTCGAGCGCAGCATGCAGCGCGCACGGCTGAAGTAGAAACGGGGGGAGTCATTCTTCCACAATCATGGAGTATCGTATACAAACACGATGAGTAATGTAAATCAGTTTTCGCGAACCGCCATGCAGTTCGGTTCAGAAAATATGGAGAAGATTTTTTCCGCCCGGGTGGCGATTTTCGGCATCGGCGGTGTTGGCGGCTATACGGCGGAGGCTTTGGCGCGCGCCGGTGTTGGGGCTCTCGATCTTGTTGATGACGACCTCATCTGCCTTACAAATATCAATCGGCAGATCACGGCTACGCATAGCACGGTTGGCAAATACAAGGTTGATGTGATGCGGGACCGTATTTTGGATATCAATCCGGACGCCCGGGTTGGTGTGTATAAGATGTTTTATCTGCCGGAAACGGCGAATCAGATCGACTTGTCGCAGTATGATTATGTGGTCGATGCTGTCGATACGGTGACGGCTAAGATCGAATTGATTGTGCGGGCCAAGGCTGCAGGAGTTCCTATTATTTGCGCGATGGGTGCTGCTAACAAATTGGATCCTACGGCTTTTGTGGTTGCGGATATTCACAAGACGGAGATGGATCCGCTGGCTAAGGTGATACGCAAGGAATTGCGGGCGCGGGGAATCAAGGACGTGAAGGTGGTTTATTCTAAAGAGCCGGCGCTTACTCCTATTGAAGATATGGAGATTAGTTGCCGTACCGGGTGTGTTTGTCCGCCTGCCGCCGCCCGAACCTGTTTGATTCGCCGGCAGATTCCTGCGAGTAACGGATTCGTGCCCCCGGCGGAAGGGTTGATTATTGCCGGGGAAGTGATCAAGGACTTGGTGGGATTGTAGGCTTATAGGCTTATAGAAAGCCGAGATACCAGTTGATGATGGGGTCTGCTGCGAACATGGCTATGCCTATGCCTGCGCATAAGGCCGGGCCAAAGGCGAAATGTTCTTCGCCTCCTTTTTTTCCGGCGGCTAATAGGTAGACGCCGTAGACGCCTCCTATTAGGATACCCAGGAACAGCGCTACCAGGGTGTGCTGCCAGCCCAGGAAGAAGCCTGCTGCTGCCATTAGTTTGACGTCACCGAAGCCGAAGGCTTCTACGCCTCTTGCGAATAGACAGACGATCATGATGATGAAGAGGGGTACGGACGCCGCGGCTATGCCGATCAGGTGCGATTTGAGTCCGGTGCCCGGGCCGAAGAAGAGCATCATTATGCCGCATGCGGCGATGATGATGTGAAACCGGTCTGGGATCTCCATCGTGTCATGGTCGATCCAGGCCAGCGTTAGCAGCGCGCAAAGTACGATGAAGTAGATTGCAGTATTTGTAATGAGCAGGAAGGTCTCTGCATGTGGAAGGGGCAGTGTGCTTGCAGCCGGCAGGGAATCCGCCAGAAAGCCTATGGGCGGCATAAAGGCTGTCCATGACGCGCAGGCCAGTGCGCCGCCTATGACTTCTACCGTCATATAACGCGGCGAGATGGGTTTTTTGCAGTAGCGGCATTTGCGTCCCAGAAACAGATCGCTGAAGATCGGCACTCGGTCTTTCGGGTAGAGCCGGTGTTTGCAGGCGGGGCAAAACGAGAAGCCCTTTACGCAGTCAAGGCCTAACGGCAGGCGGTAGATCACGACGTTGAGGAAACTCCCGATGATCGCGCCGATGGCGAAGACGAATAGGTAGACAATGATATAAAGTGGGCTCAGCATATTAATTCATCCGTAAGATTGTCAAACACGAATTTTACCTCAGGGTGCAGGGGGAATATAAATAATTATCCAAATATTACCATGCCTGCATACGCATGTCAATATATGGAAGTTGCCTTTTTTCCACGTGTGTGCTACCCTGTTTTTTATCTGTCGCCGGTTGAAATAGGAACCGGGCGGATGTACACAAGTAGGCGCCGCGGTGGTTGCCGCGGGAAACGTAGGAAAGTAGGTGTGTGATGTCTAATGAAAACCCGAAGGTGAACAAGGAACCGGAGTTGCTTGCGGATTTGCTGGAGCGTAACGCTCAGCTGTATCCGAATGAGACGGCGCTGATCGAACTCAACCCCATCCATGACGACGCGAAGAATCTTGCGTGGAAAGAATATGAATTGGTCGAGTCCGGCCATTCCGCCCATTATCGTTCGGAACTGACTTGGCTGGAGTTTGACGCGCAGGCCAACCGCGTGGCGAATATGCTGCATGGAATCGGTGTGAAACCCGGCGACAAAGTTGCTGTTTTGCTGATGAACTGCATCGACTGGCTGCCGATTTATTTTGGGATTTTGAAATCCGGCGCGCTGGCGGTGCCGATGAATTTCCGGTATACGTCGGAAGAGATCGCCTACTGCTCGGAACTCGCGGAGGTATCCGTGCTGTTCTTCGCGTATGAGTTTCTCGAGCGTGTGGAATCCGTTCGTGAGCAAGCGGAGATGAAAGGCATCGGGCGCTATTTGTATGTCGGAATCAATCCTCCTGCCTGGACGACCGGGTTCGAAGGTTTGGCGGCCGAATTTCCTGCCGATCGTCCGGATACGGCTGCGGAAATTCGACCCGGGGACGACGGCGCGATCTATTTCAGCAGCGGCACGACCGGGATGCCCAAAGCGATCCTACATTCGCAGGAGGCGCTGTTTTCGGCGGCCATTACAGAGTGGAAACACCACAATCAGACACATGAAGACGTCTTCCTGCTAATCCCTCCGCTCTACCATACGGGCGCGAAGATGCATTGGTTTGGCAGTCTCGTGGCAGGGGGTCGCACGGTGTTACTGAAGGGGACGGACCCGGGGTGGGTGCTGCATACGGCGGCGGCGGAGCATGCCAGTATTGTCTGGTTGCTCGTGCCTTGGGCGCGCGACATTTTGGATTATATCGAAACGCGTACGGGAGTGCTTAGAGGGCTTGAGCTCTCTGCTTGGCGGTTGATGCATATTGGGGCGCAACCGGTACCGCCTTCTCTGATCAATCGGTGGAAAAAGATTTTTCCGCACCATGATTATGATACGAATTACGGGCTCTCGGAATCGATCGGGCCGGGGTGCGTTCATCTTGGCATAGAGAATCTGCACAAGGTCGGCGCGATCGGTAAGGCCGGTTATGGGTGGGAGACGCGCATTGTGGATGAGAACGGCATGGATGTGGCGACGGGTCAAGTCGGCGAACTCATTGTGAAGGGGCCCGGCGTCATGCGGCGATATTATCGCAACCCGGAAGCTACGAGCGAGTCGCTGAGGGATGGCTGGCTTTATACGGGCGATATGGCGCGCCAGGACGAAGACGGGTTCATTTATTTGGTTGACCGCAAGAAGGACGTGATCATCAGCGGCGGCGAAAATATTTATCCGGTGCAGATCGAAGATTTTTTGCACGGTTTTGGGCCGGTCAAGGATGTTGCCGTGATCGGCGTACCGGACGAACGGCTCGGAGAGATCGCGGTCGCGATCGTGGAACTTAAGCCGGGGCAGGAGACGACAGAAGAAGATCTGCGCGGGTATCTCGAGGGGCTGCCGCGCTACAAGCGGCCGCGGCGTATCCTCTTTGACACGGTGCCGCGCAATGCTACGGGTAAGATCGAGAAGCCAAAACTGCGCGAGCGTTATGGCGTTTCGGAGCTGGTCGCGAAGCAGACGACGTGACGATACGGTGAAGTAATGAAGCGCCGACGTGACGATATGGCGGCGTAACTGCGTGAGAATGTGATGACGAGGAAATGCTGATTCGATGCTGACCATACATTGCGGCAGGGAAGACGTTGACAAACAGCGATTTCTGTTTGGACAGATTCGGCGGAACAAGCCGACCGGACGAACCTGCCTTGTTGTGCCCGACCAGTTCACACTGGAAACGGAGCGGTCGGCTTTTGACTATTTAAAGACAGACGCTTTTATCGACCCGATCGTGTTGTCTATGAACCGGTTGGCGGGCAAGGTGTTGGCGGAGACCGGGCAGGGGACGAGACATATCGATCAATACGGGAAGTATATGCTGCTGGCGCGCTTGCTGCACCGGGAAAGCCGGAAGGAAGGGCTCGTGGTTTACGGCGGCCTGGAAAACGCACAGGCATTTATCGAGAAACTCTCTGACGCGATCATGAGCCTCAAGGCGCATTTGGTGACGCCGGAAGATCTCTCGGCGGCGGCGCAAAATCTTGGAGACGGACTGCTGAAAAATAAGCTTACGGATATTGCACTGCTTTATGCGGGCTATGAAGAGGCTTTGGCGGACGGGCTTCCCGACAGTACGGATATTATGCGGTTGTTTGCGCGGGCCATTCCTTCCGCGAGGCAGGTACGGGAACGCATATTTTGGGTCTGGGGATTTGATTCTTTCACACCGCTTCAGGTTGCGGCTCTTGCTTCGCTTTCCGTAGCGGCGGCTGAAGTCCACGTCATGCTGACGGCGGAGCGGGGCAATCCTTTCTTTTCGCTGACAAACACGGCGGCGGAGTCACTGGTGGCCGCCGCGCGCGAGGCGGGGGCTGTGGCGGAGATTTCTGGCGTGCCGCCAGACTGCACTTATTTGGAAGAGAACAGCAAGCCGGAAGCAATCCGGCAGATTGAGAAAAGATTATTTCACAACAGGACACAGGGACAGGCCTTCTGTCTTGCAGGGCAAGACAGAAGGCCTGTCCCTGTGTCCTGTTCTCTGCGGTTTGTAATGGCTTCGGAGGCTTACTCGGAGGCGGAAGCAGCGGCAGCTGAGATCCTTCGGCTGGTACGCGAGGAAGGCTTGCGGTATCGCGACATCCTCGTGCTTTGCAACGATACACAACATCGGGCCCGGGCGATCGTCCGCGTGTTCGATGCCCACGGCATCCCTGTCTTTCTGGATGGCCGTCGCGAAGTGGATCACAATCCGGTGTTGGAGTTCATTTTGGCACTGCCCGAGATCCTGGTACGGGGTCGGCGGGCAGAGGATGTATTTCGATGGATCGCGACGGGACTCACGGATTTGCTTGACGCCGACGCCGAGGAACTCGAAAATTATGCCGAGCGGCATCGCTTGCGCGGGGGCGCTTGGGGGAGGCCTCTGCGGCGCAGTGCCGGAGATTCGGATGGGGAGGTCTTTGCGCGGGTGGAAGCCGCTGCGCGCTACGTTGCCAAAACGATCGACGCCTTCGCCGAGGCGTTTGGCCGGGGAAAAACTGTACGCGAACGGACAGAAGGACTGATTTCTTTTCTGACGGAAACCTGTCATTTGCCGGAGCGGATCCGTACGCTCGCGGATCGGCTCGAGGGAGGCGGTATGGCTGTGGAAGCGCAGGAGATGCGCGGAATCTGGGATGTTACGCTGGGGATTTTTGAACAAATCGGGGCGGTACTCGGAGACGCTCGGATGAGCCGTGACGCCTATGCAACGATTTTAAAAGCGGGATTCGCATCTGTTCACATTGGGGTCTTGCCGGCTTCTTCCGATAGCGTGACGATCGGCACGATGCAGCGCACGCGGACAGGCCGCGTCAAGGCGATGTTTGTCTTGGGAGCCAATGAAGGTGAATTGCCGATGTTTGCACAGGATGCGGGGCTGATCGCGGATGAAGAAAAAGAAGCGCTTGAGGAGATTGGTCTTGCGGGTTTCCGTTCCGATGATGCGTTGCGTTCGGAGGAGCAACTTGCGATCTACAAGAATCTTTCAAAGCCGACGCGCTTGTTGTATATGAGTTATGATGCGAATCCTTCCCGCATTTTTGAACGGCTGAGGAGGCTTTTCCCGGAGGTGCCGACGGAATTGGCGAGCGACGCCGGAGGACAAGGGGACAGCAGACAGAGAGACCGACACTCTGTCTCTCTGTCTGCTGTTCCTCTCGGGGCTGAACGCATGACGGCTTTGCTTGCCGGGAAGGACGAGACAATCACTGTCAGTCCCTCTGCGCTGGAGCGTTATAGCCGATGCCCGTTTGCGTTTGCCATGGACCGGGCGATCAGTCTGAAAGAGTTCCGCCGCCGTGAGATCGACAGCCGGGGGTTGGGGGACGTCTATCACGAAGCATTGATGCGCTTTGGGCGACGGATGAGTACAAAGGGAGCGCCTGCGGGAGAGAGCAGTGCCTGGCGTACGGTGAACCGAGCCGATACAGATCGACTCGCAGATGAGATCTTTGCGGAGATCGGCGCGGATGCGGCCGTGGACGGTTCACGAGCCGGAGACGGTTCGCGAACAGAAGCCGGGACTGCCGGGACTGCCGTTGCTGTTCCGCCGAGTTATGCGGCTCTGTTCGATGAAAATGACGCAGCGGCCGCTTATCGCCGTGCCCGTATCCAGTCGATCGTGAAGGATGTTTGTTGGGCGCTGACCTTGCGTGCGCGGGACGGCGGCGCCGAATCCATGATGTTTGAAACAGCCTTTCGTGAGGGCAAAGCATTGCCGCCGGTCGAGATCGCCGTGCCGGATGCCAAAAAACCCGTTCGCGTAGCAGGCCGCATTGACCGACTCGATATCCTGCCGGGAGACCGCGCGTCCGTGATCGATTACAAATCAGGAACAGATCATTTTGACCGTCGCGATGTATACGGTGGTTGGCAGCTTCAACTCATGATTTATCTGCGCGCCGCCGCCGCCAAGTATGAGCCGACAGGCGCTTCGTATTTTCGCATCTTTGAGCCGCATATCGATATCTCGGAAAGCGGCGCGTCTCTTACGGAAGAAGCGATCGAAGAACAAGTGCTAGAACAGTACCGCGCGGACGGGATCGTGCTCGCAGCGGACACAAGCACTGTCGGTGCAAAAGGGGAGCGCGCTCTTTCCCGGGAAGAATTCGCCGCTCTTCGCACGGCGGCGGAAGAAGCTCTTTCCTCCGCCGCAGCCGGCATCGCAGCCGGCGACGTTTCAGCCCGCCCGAAAAAGAAAGCAGGCGGTTCGGAAACCGCCTGCACGTACTGTTCTTATTTAGGAATCTGCAATTTTACCGACTGAAAACGCTTAGTCTTTCGGCAAGCGCGCCTTTTCCGGATGTTCCGCAATATAGGCGTCCCAAACCGGATTGGCCGTTTCCGCCCACTTCTCGGCGACAGGCCGTGTACGGGCTGTGAGTTCCCCGACCGGCTCGGGCTTCAGGAAGTCTGTGCTGTGCGCACCGGTCTCCGTGACCATCTTCTCAATGGCTTCGGGATTGTCGAGCACGGGGCAGGGACTCATGTAGTTGCCGTTGAAGGGTTGGTTTTCTTTGTAGGCCCGGAAGATCGGGGACTGCAGCGCTTCGAGCAGAGAAACTTCGTTGATGTTGACATTGGAGTAATGCACGAAAGCGCAGGGTTCCACGTCGCCGGCGGCGTTGATGTGGAAGTAACGGCGACCGCCTGCGATACAACCGCAGGTATACTCACCATCGTTCCAGAAGTCCATCGCGAAAATAGGCTTTGTGTTGCGGATCTCGCGGATGCGCTTGTGCATCCACAGACGCTGTTCCGCCGTCGCCATGAGCTCGGGAACCGCATCGGCACCGACGGGCATGTAAGTAAAGTTCCACGCGAAGCGCGCGCCGAGACTAATCATATGATCGTAGAATTCGTCAGAACCGACGTCATAAGTATTCTTGCTCGTGTAGCAGGTGCTGAAACCGAACGGCAGTTTGTAGGAGCGCATGAGCTTCATGTTGTCGATGACCTTCTGGTAGGCACCCTTGCCGCGGCGGAAGTCGGTGTCCGCCTCATCGCCTTCGATGGAGAAGCCGAGTGTAAAGTTGCCGACGCGCAGTAGATCTTTGCAGAAATCGTCATCGACGAGGCTGCCGTTTGTGAAAGCGAAGAAGTAGCAATCCTGATGCTTCTCAGCCAGCTTGATGAGGTCATTTTTGCGGATCGTGGGCTCGCCGCCGCTGTAGATGTAGAAGCGGATGTCAAGCTCCTTACCTTCGGTGATGATCCGGTCCAGCGTCTCATACGACATGCTCTCTTTGCCGCCGTACTGTGCTGCCCAGCAACCCGTACATGTGTAGTTGCAAGCGCTTGTCGGATCCATGAGGATTGCCCAAGGAATATTGATGTCATATTTTTCCTTGATGCGCTCGCGTTCGTCATTGTCGAGTGTGCTGTTGATGAAGAAACATTCGACGAGTTTCCTCAGGCATTTGGTGTCGACTTCTTCGAACAGGCTGACCACATATTTGCTCCAAACGCTGTCCGGATTGATGATGGTCTCGCGCATGGTTCGGATCTGACCCGCATGCATACCCTTCTTGTCGATGGACTCCGCAAGGTCGATCATCTTGGGGAGATTTTTGATCGGATCTTTTGCCATATAACTCATGAGCAGATCCACGGTCTTTTTCTTGATAAGATTCATTTAATACACCTCCAAAAATATTGCAATATAAATTAAGCGGGCTTGGCCCGGCGGAATTTCGAACCAAGCAATTATATCATAAAATACTTGAACTGAAATCTCCGAAATAATACCATAGTGGATGAACTAAATCAACGTTGTGCGAATCCTGAAATTTACAGCCGGATCCGTTGAATCAGATCAAATGGTACACCATTCCGGCGGATCGCCATCAATGACAAAACGCCACATGCGATCCAGTTGGAACGGGTCAATATTGCTATTAAACGGGGTGAACTTTGTATAGCCTTTGTACGCGACCCAAGTGTTCTTGCTTTCCTGTTCGCGATACAAATTAGGGTCGATCGGCGTCTTGACCGGATCGGCAAGCGGAATTTGAATCTGGGTTTGCTCGACATTCAGCCGAACCAATTTTTTGATACCATCTTCGTTCCAATAGGTGTAATACAGCCGGATAAGCGTGATGCGCTCTTTGTCCTGATCGCCCAGCCCCGCCGAATTGACTTGGTTCAGCGGCAGAAACCGCACTGCAACAATGAGAACGATGAGGGCAATGCAGACCAATACAACCGGGTCAATGCTCGCCAGCCACTTGCCCAGATGTCGTAGTTCCCTAATGCACAGCCGATAAAATATTTTAACACCGCCTTTTGTTATGCCGATAATTATCAATATACTACAATATTTCCAGGCGTTTTGCAATCCTGCGAGCATCATCATCAAAAAAACAATCGCTTGAGAACGAACTGAAATTATTGCTCCACCGACTAAATATTGGACATCTTGACGACCAGCCCGACATCCTGCTGCGCCCGAAAGCCTCGCAATACCACCAGTATTGCTGCGTTTTGCCTTTTTTCCACGCAGCTTGCTGCGTAATGGAAAAACGGACACGGTAGAGTGCCACGCGCTAAAGCGCTGCATTCACAGGTGTGCGAGGTACAACGGAGCGAAAGCTCCTGTACCTCAGCCAGCGTAGGTGCGCCTTGCATGATGCCGGGCTGCCTCGCCAATTCAGTCCAACATTTAATCGGCGAAGCAATAAATAGAATAGGGGTGTATTTTACACGCCCGGGGACAAAATAGGGACAAAATTTCAAACGAACCAATGAAGAGTGACAAAATAAAAACGCTGGAACTATTGAAATACCAACGTTTACGGCAAACATAACTTTCCAATAATTTCCTCACATTTGCCTCAAATGAGGGTATATTTGCAACAAATTTGCAACAAGTTTCAGAGCTCTGCTATACCCCGAATTTGCCATGTTTATATCTTCTTTACCGTGATATAATGAGGAGGACAAGAAACCGCGAAAGGAGATGCTCGCCATGCCAAGTGCGAAAAAAATAGAAAAAGACAGCGTTCTTGCTGAAAAATATTATGCAAGCGCGAAGAAACAGGCCGAGGACGATGCGGCGATTATTTCGCGCCGCATGAAGGATGTGGATGAAGGCAAAGTAGGTCTGATTTCTTCAGAAGAGTTTCACAAACGCCTGAAAGATTTGCGGGTTCGTGGCTAAAATTTTCTATAGCGAAACCGCGTTGGAAGATGCGGAGAAAGCTCTTCGCGTCATAGATGAATATTTTGCAGGTAAAGACTCTTCCGAACTTGGCGAAAAACACAAAGACCTTTTTGATAATGAACTACTCCGACAAGAACAATTACTTTCAGAATTTCCCGAACTCTATGCAGAGCATGAGGGATTCAGGTGCGGCCCACACGGAACCAAGGTTCGGGTATTCCACGTGCATTGGTTTGTCGCCTTTTATACTTACGATAAAGATGCTGATATAGTCTGCATTTGGTATTTCCGGCTTTCGAGATCAGATTATTCGGGCTTGTTTGCGGTAAGATAATTTAGCCGTAGGCTCTCACTCGCCCACTCCCGCCATCCCGGCAAGCAAATCAACAGCCGCTGAGTCGCTATATCGGATATTGGTCATTTATAATCGAACTTGGCGACCATGTCCCATACTTCATCGGAACTGAGCAAGGTAGAACGACCTGCCTCATATTCGTCAACACGGCGGTCAAGTTCTTCAAGGTCAACCTTGGCTTGGACGCTTTCACGAGTCACCTTGCGGCGCGCGATTTCTTTATCAATATCAATTTTATTTGCAAGTGCCATTCCGTTCACCTCGTTTCCTCGAAGATTTTATTTCCTGAGTGCATTATAGCATAGGCGCAAGCGGACTTTACATTTCATTGAGAAAAATAGGAGCAAGGGTGGCTTCTTTTTCCGAAATGAGACCTTGAGCCTGCGCTTCACTTACGGCATCCTCAAGGCGTTCCTTCATGATCGAGATTTTACAGGTGAGGATTGCCTGAAATACACTTTGCGAAGGGATTCCCTCGTAATAGGTGATTTGCTCATTGCCGTTTTGAACGACATTTATTATTGAGCCTGCTGAAACGAAAACAAAACCAATAGGATTTATCACTTCGTAACTGGCTCAAGGAGCTACCAGTGTCAGACGAAAACTATACATTGATTGTGGAGAAAATCATTACTCTTGCGCCTATGTGCAAAGTGGGTCGTCATCGTGATTAGATTTGCAACAGATTTGCAACAAATTTGATTTCACTGCACCGATTGAGAGAAAAGCGAAACGCTGATATTGTTGAAATATCAGCGTTTCTTCTGGTTGCGGGAGCCGGACTTGAACCGACGACCTCCGGGTTATGAGCCCGACGAGCTACCAACTGCTCTATCCCGCGCTATTGTGTTTTTCCGCTTTTCAGCGGCGTTTTGCATTATACCGCAACCCTCTATACCATGTCAAACGACGACGACGATGGGATGTCCAATATTTAATCGGTGGAGCAATAACATAACTATACCTGTGTTCTCTGCGTGTCAGCGCAATCTCGCCTTGCGATGTTCAAGTTTTTCAAGTAGCGAATCGAGGTCTCTTTTCGTGTGATAAACGGAAATCCCAATGATCTCAAGTTCATCACGAAACACCGTGTAATATAGCCGATATGGATATTTTGGAATAGAAAACGTACGGACTCCGGGAATTTCCTCTGTAGTACTCGACAATTTCTGCGAGTTCTTCCTGTGTTTCTCTATCAAAACGAAAGTTATATATGATCTCGCCGGATTCCATACTACCACTCGTACCGGTCACGAATACTGGAAAAAACCGTTTCGGAATCAATCAACAGACCCGCATCCCGATCTGCTAATGCGTGTTCGAGGCGTGACTTCATATAACGAATGAATCTCGGATCCTTTTCGTAATCGAGTGTATCGTCCGCCTGATCGTCTACTATGTATTTATCATCTTGCATCATCAAAACGACTCCTTTGATTAAATTATACACCAATTGGGATGCTGTTAATCGAATTTCTCATCTTCCTGTTTGTACGCCCGCATTTTCTCCGTTGTGAGGTCGCTTGATACTGCGATGCCATTCTGCGCTCAGGCGACGATTTTCAATCATGGATTTTTTCCAGTCCTCCTGATCGATTGAATCGGGATATTCTGCATCAATAGAATAGTATTCCATTGATTTCACATTGTTTGAGAACCATGATTGCTCTGCAAGAAACAACCCGCCTTTTCCGAGTTTGGCAAAGTCATGTCGAGTTCCGGGGCCAACATAAATGTCATCAGACTCTTTCAGCATCCCAAGCTGCGTCACCAACACATTATCAATCGCTGCGACAATATTATCATATGTGTATTTTCCCTCAAATTGGATTTTTGCTTTGTCCATAACAATTTGCAATTTGTATATGCTATCCATACGATCCTCCAAAGCGGTATCGCTATACCGGATTGTCGCCATCAATAACCCGCTTCTTTGAGCTTTGCTTGGACTTCTTCCCTTGTCAGCAGATTGGAACGGCCTTCCTTCACATCGTTTATGCGGGCGGTGATGGTTTCCATATCGGATTTTGACTGTGCCGCCGTTGCGTTGGCGCTCCGATGAATGACCTCGCTGTTTATATCAATCTTTACTGCCTGTGGCATTTGCTTACCTACGTTTTGAAAATTCATCATTTTCAAATGATGAATACTTCCTATGGAGATTATACAGTAGCGATCTGACACTCCGCTCCGGCGAAGGCGATCAGATGTTTGCTCCGGCGAAGGCGATCAGATGCGAATGGATTTGAAGGGGTACCCGCAAAAAGCGTTGACAATCGCCTTCGGAAACACCGTTCCTCATTCAAATATCGGATAAGAAAAAGCCACGGAAGTATTGGAATTCCGAGGTTTCTTGTCGCCGATCGATATTGTGGTACCGGAGACCGGGGTCGAACCGGTACGATCTTGCGATCACTGGATTTTAAGTCCAGGGCGTCTGCCTATTCCGCCACTCCGGCATTTGATACGGATTCGGCAATAAATATACGATGAAACGAACATTTCTGTCAATGTGAAATAATGGAAGTACCAGGAAACCATGTTATTCCTACTATTATTATGGTAGAATAACCGATATGAAAAGACATCACGAATTCTTCCTTTACCTCCTCTGTGCCTTCTTTGCGGCGCTGACCGCTGTGTGCAGTCAGATCATGGTACCGTTGCCGTTCACGCCGGTGCCGATCAATCTTGCACTGCTTTCGGTTTTCATCTGCGGTACTGTACTCGGCCCCAAGAAGAGCGCGGTTTCCATGCTGATCTATATTGCGCTGGGCGCGATCGGGGTACCGGTTTTTGCGGGCTTCACAGGGGGGCTTGGCATTTTGGTCGGACCGACCGGCGGCTATATCGTCGGCTATTTAGCGTCGGCTGTCGTCATGGGATTGCTGGCCTCCGGGAAAGTCTCGACGTTCAAGTCGAAAATGATGCAGAAACTGCCGGAGGCATCCACGAAAAATGGGGTTCGGACGGCTGCGAGCATTGGCTTGACGCTTTTGACCGGTGTTCCGGCGATCGCTGCCTGCTATGCATTGGGTACAGCTTGGTTCATGATCTCCACAGGCACGGGGTTTGCGGCTTCGATGATGTTGTGCGTCATCCCCTTCATCCCGGGCGACGCCGTGAAGATCATTTTTGCGGCCGCTGTGTGCGAAGGGCTGCGCCGTCCGATGCGGGCACTCGACATTTTACCTTCGAAATAATATAATATTTGATTGCGCGATACAGCGCGGAATAGGTCTCTACAAGGAAGGAAGGAAGTTGCCAAACATGTCAGAAGAAATCCTGTTAACAAAAGAAGGTTATGCTGAAAAGAAAAAGTTGCTCGACGAACTCAGGACTGTGAAACGGCCCGAAGTCGCGGAACGCCTCAAAGAAGCGATTGCATATGGTGACATTTCGGAAAACGCAGAATACGACAGCGCAAAAAATGAGCAGGCGGAACTTGAAGACCATATCGTCAAACTGGAAAGTCTGATCAAAAACGCGAAGATCATCGAGGACGAAGGCAGCGGGGATATCGTGCGCATCGGTCAGAGAGTCACGATCAAAAAGATCGGAACGAAGGAAAAACTGATATATACTATCGTGAGTTCGAGCGAATCCGATCCCATCAACGGAAAGATCTCTAATGTCAGTCCGGTCGGTGCTGCTTTGATCGACAAAAAGGTCAAAGACAAGGTCGACGTGAAACTGCCCAACGGCGTCGCAAGCTACGAAATCATTTCCATCGGATAGACGCGCATGGAATTTAACGATTCCGTATTTCGCCAAAATGACTGAGAGGATCGCGATGAGCGAAAATATTGACACGACTTTTGATGCCGAAGAGCTTTCTACGGAAGACCTGAACGAACTAAGACAGATCCGTCGCCAAAAGCTCGCTGCCCTGCGAGAGCAGGGGCGGGATCCCTTCCTGCGGGAATCCTGGGATGTTTCGGACTACAGTGCCGCGGTCAAGGCCGCCTTTGAAGCGCGCGAGCAGGAGCGTGTGAGCGCGGGTCTGGCGGAACAGACAGACGAGGATCCCATCCGCGTCTCGCTTGCCGGCCGCATCATGGCCAACCGTCATATGGGCAAAGCCTCTTTCTTCGATTTGCAGGACGCGCAGGGGCGTATTCAAATCTACGTCCGCAAGGATGGCATCGGCGAGGGCGAGTACGAGTATTTTTTGACCAACGACATCGGCGACATCGTCGGCGTGACCGGTACGGTTTTCCGCACGCGGCACGGCGAGATTTCCGTCAAGGCCGATCAGGTCGTCCTGCTGACAAAGAGCCTGCAGATCCTTCCCAACAAAAGACAGGGTCTTACGGATCCGGAACTCAGATACCGGCAGCGTTATGTGGATCTCATCATGAATCCGGAAGTCAGAGAGACCTTCCTCAGGCGCGCGAAAATGATTCGGGAAATCCGGCGCTATCTCGAAGAGGACGAGGGCTTCCTCGACGTGGACACACCGATCCTCACGATCATCGCGGGCGGGGCGAACGCGCGTCCGTTCGAGACGCACCACAACACCTTGGACCTCGACATGAAACTGCGTATTTCCAACGAACTTTACCTCAAGCGCCTGATCGTCGGCGGCTTCGACCGCGTGTACGAGATGGGCAAGATGTTCCGCAACGAGGGCATGGACCGCAATCACAACCCCGAATTCACGAACATGGAACTCTATCAGGCTTACGGACAGATGGAGGATGTCATGCGGCTGACCGAGGAAGTCACGAGCCGCGCGGCGCTGGCGGCGACCGGCTCGATGGTCATCAGCTATCAGGGTCGCGCGTTTGATCTCACGCCGCCCTGGCCCCGTGTCCGCATGCAGGACATTGTCAAAGAAAAGACCGGCATCGATTTCGAGGTCATCCATACCGATGAAGAGGCGCGGGCGGCCGCGAAGAAGGCCGGGCTTGAGGGCGCTGAGAAAATGACGCGCGGCAAGATCATTGCCGAACTTTTTGAAGAATACGGCGAGGACGATTTGTTTGGGCCGGTGTTTGTTACGGGGCATCCTGTCGAAATCAGCCCGCTGTCCAAGCGCGACGCGGGCGACCCGCGCATCACGCGCCGCTTTGAAGCCTACGTCAACACCTGGGAGATCGCCAACGGCTTCTCCGAACTCAACGATCCGATCGACCAACTGCAGCGTTTCCGCGATCAGCAGGCTGCGCTCGAAAAGGGCGACGACGAAGCGCACCCGATGGACGAAGACTTTGTCAACGCGCTCGAAGTCGGCATGCCGCCGACGGGCGGTCTCGGCATCGGCGTTGACCGCGTCATTATGCTCATTTGCGACGCGCCGTCCATCCGCGACATCATTCTTTTCCCGACGATGAAACCGCTGTAAAAACCCGACAAATCGGAATTTGCACGAGTCATTAATCCATTGTGTCATTGCTGAATTCGTAGTTGTCATTGCGGGTGCCGACCCGCAATCCATGCGGATTACATATCTTTGGATCCCGGGTCGGCGCCCGGGATGACAGAAGTTGTGTCCGGGATGACGGAAGTTGTGCCCGGGATAATGCAGCGATTACAAGTGCTTTGTACGGTTTGCCTGTCGTATCCGTGTTAGAGAAAGTACGATGCACAATCAAAAGGTACGATTCTTCATATTTGCTCCCATTCCGCCGCCAGCGGCGGCACAAATTCGTCATGAATAATAAGTTATCCACATTATTATTCACACTTCTTTTGCCGAAATACCAATATCATTTTTGGTAGGCAAACTTCTGATTCTATTTATCCGGTAACACTTTTTGTTTACACGGTAACATTTTTAGGTTGCTAATATCGCCGGGAAAGAGTATTTTTTTCATATAAATATAAATTGGTTTGGCGTGACAGGAATACGGCATTTGCAAATCACATTGTCGTTCCCGCACTTCGTGCGTCATCTACGGTGAGCAGGCGGGAATCCGGGAATCGTGATGGTTTTGAGATTCCCGCCTACGCGGGAATGACAGTATGGCGCAGGACTGACAGTATGGCGCGGGAATGACGATCTGCGGGTGGGAGCGTGGATTGTTGGAAGCCCCCGGAGGTACTGGCTGTATAGGAGAAAGGTGGGTCGGGGAAGATGTTTCGAATGAGAATGGGTTTGAAGCGGCGACAGGGTTGGCAGGCGTTTCTTTTGGTTGCTGTATTTGTGCTTGCATTGGCTATGCCGATTACGGCGTCGGGGCTGTCGCCGGAGTCGGAATTTGCCGCGCTTGGGGAGGACGGCGGCAAGGATGACACAAAAGAAGATGGCGGCAAGGATGAAGGCGGAAGTACAACGACCGCTGTGAAACTGCAGTATCTGAGTGCAAAATTTCCGGGGAACGATATTGGCGCGAATGGGACGGTCGAAGGGGATTTGTCGGAGCGATATGATTTGGAAGATGACTACGGTGGGACCTCTGTCACGTTGTTGGATGCGCTGGTGAAAATGCACATCGAGGTCAGCTATCTATACGGCGACGGAAAATTCGACATTGCAAATTGGCTTGTCTTAGATAGCAAGGGTGAGTTTTCGCTGCTTTTCGGCCGGTCGGATTCGACGAAACTCCGCTGTCTTGTAAACGATAAAGTGCAGACGGATTTGGTGGGATTTGCGTTGGAAGACGAGGATGTTGTCGAATTTTTCGGCGAATTGGAAACTTCCGTCATGGCGAACAAGGTCGCGGAATGGCTAAGGAATGACGTCGGCATGGATACGGCAGGACCGGACGAGGCTGCGGCAATATTCGGACTGGCGCGTGTAAAGTACATGACGGAGCCAGAGCGTGAAACCTATTATACAAATGCCGTAAACGAATATCTTCCGATTCTGGAAGAGAACGGCGGAATGCTGGACAAGACCGGACCCGGGGAGAATGCCCGCGCGGCACTGGCGCTTTTTGCGATCGGCGCGGCCTATGGAGATCTTGAAATCCTGGGACTGCTTCCCCTCTTCGCGGATTTCGATTGGGTCACAGCGCAGGGAGCGCAGGACGCGGCGCTTGTCCTGCTTGCCTTAGATGCCGATAAGCATGGGAAGGGGGAAAGGTTTGAGGTTCCGCTTCTCGCTGAGGATTCGAAAAAGACGCAGACGACACGCGAGGGTCTGATCGGCTATCTGATCGGTCAGCAGTGCAAAGGCGGCGGTTGGGGCTGGGCTCCGGAAGAGGAAATCAACCCTGTCGCGACAGAGGAAATCAACCCTGTCGCGACAGCGGTCGTGTTGCAGGCGCTCGCCCCCTATCGTGACGATCCTGAAATGTCAAAAGAAATCCAAACAAGCGTCCTTGACGCGGTAGGCGCAGCGCTCGCTGTGCTATCCGGGGAACAAGATTCATACTCGGGCAGTTTCGGAAATACCGAAGCCAACGCACAAGTGATCATTGCGCTCAACACGCTTGGCGTGTTGTTTGACGATCCGGACGCCAAAGATAATATGTTCGTAAAAAACGGAGAGACCGTGATGGATGCGCTTCTTGGCTGCTATCAGGATATTGATGAAACGCTGGGTGCTTTTTTTGTCCCGCCTCCGCCAGGCGGTGTCAAAGGAGGCGGCGGCGAGGCAAACTTTGACAAAGCGGCGAGCATTTGGGGATTGAATGCGCTCGAGTCTTACGACCGCGTGCTTACGAAGCGCAGCGTGCTGTATGATCTGTCCGACGTAGGCGGGAAACTCAATATGCCGATGCCCAAACCGAAAGACGACGATAAGGGTGACGGCGGCGCTGGTTCGGACGACGAGGATGACGACGGCGATAACCCCGGCGCCGGTTCGGACGACAAGAAAGACGATGGCGATAACATCGGCGATAACACCGGCACCGACGGCAAGCAAAACGATGGCGGGGGTACCGGTGCGCCGACTGAGGGCAGCGGGTCGCCGAACGCCGGTCAGACCTCTGTCATCACGCCGGCTCCGGCGCCTTCGGCTCCGGCACCTTCGGCTTCGCTCGCTGCCCTTTCGGCAGTGAATGCCGATGCAGGCGGGCAGGCCACAGTTTCGCCCGGGTTGTTTGGCAGCCCCGGCGCGCGTGAACCGGCAACGGACGCCGCAGCCGGTGAGGAGAACGGAGGCCTCGCTTCCGAAGACGGCCAATTTGGTGAGCCGGACACGCCGCTCGGCGATGGCGGAAATCCTGTGGACGCACCCGGCAGGGGGAAAACGATTGCCCTTGCCTTGGGTATTGCAGTGCTGATCGCCGCCGCCGCCGTTGGCATGCTCTTCAAGGCCGGCATCCTCGCTTTGCCGCCGAAAGCATAAGCGGCGCGGATGGGGCAGGCGGAGGTTCGGCACGGGATTCGCGGGTTCCTGACCGCCAGGGACGAGTTGTCCCTGCGCGGCGTCAGGCGGGCTTTCCTTGCCGGCACACTGCTCTTCCCGCTCGCGATCATTTTGTCGGATGTGCTGTACCGCCACCGGGATGCGGAACTGTTTGGGATCGATTCTGTCCTGCTGCAGTCGATGCTGTACGGCCTTGCTTATCTGATCGCTGCCCTTGTGCCCAAAGCGGTCCTGCCCGTTTTGCTGCGCATCGGTGCCTGGGGCGGCGCGGCGCTCGCGATTCCCTCCGCGCTCTACTCGGATGCGGGAACGGTGGGCTTGTTGCTCGCGGCGCTTTTTCAGTTCTTTATCGGGCTTGCGGCAGCCGGAGGGTTTCACGCTTTCTGCTATATCTGCAACAATGCCGAGCGTTGGTTGGGCGTCATGCTGATCGGAATCTACTATGGATTGTCGTGGGCGTTTTATGACGCGCCCGGTGCGGAGATTTTTTTACGGACGATCCTTCCGTTTGCGCTGGCCTGCCTTCTCGTGTTCGTCACTTTTTTCGTGCGCGAAGACGAGGATAAGGCGGTTTCCGAAACAATCTCCGAAAACGCCGGCAAGGCGCAGGGTTATTATGCAGTGCTCTTGATCGCGGTGGTTTATTATCTGATCGGCTTGACCAATTCCTGGCTCGAGTCCGGACTGGATTTTATGGACGATCGGCTCTATGGGGTCGGGCTGCTGCTTGGCGCGCTTGCGGCGGCCATCGTGCAGCTCGTGTTCAACCGCAGCGTGTGGCACCTGTGGAATCTTTATCTCCTGCTGGCCGTGATCGGACTCGTCACGTCGGCGTTCGGAGGCGGCTTGCGTGCGCAGCCGGGGTCGCTGCTTTACGGATTTGCGGACAACATAGGCTATCTGGCGATGCTGTATTTGCTCGGCAGCGTTGCGAAAATGGACGGGCGGCATGGCTTCTATCGCTGGATTTGCGTGTTCGCTTTTCTCTTCGGGGCGGTTCTTCCGGCGATCCTGAATCAGGCGTTCGCGCGATCCGCAGGGCCGGTGAGCATCCTTGCCGTCACGATCGTCTTCGCCTCGGTCGGTGTCTGCCTCGTGCTCTCGCCCGTGCTCAACAAGCACGTCTTCGCCTCGGACTGGGCGGACAGTCTGCACGCGCTCGACACGGAAGCCTACGCGAAAGCCTCCGCAGAAGTCGAGGCGGCCGACGCGATGGATGCACTCGGTCTGACGGCACGCGAAAAGCAGGTGTTCACGCTGCTCATGACAGGTCTGGCAAAAAAACAAGTCGCCGCCGAACTCAAGATCAGCAACGCGACCGCCAATTTCCACGCCAACAATCTCTACCGCAAACTAAACGTCCAAAGCCGCGCAGAACTTTTCGCCAAATACCATACCATAGGAAGCGAATAATCTTCCTTGAAAACCCAACATTCCAGTCAAACCTATCCGTTTAGATAGGTTGTTTTCCCTGCGTCCCCGCGTTACCTTTGCCAAAAAGGAGACGCAAACATGGCAGCCGCATTTACAAGTACAAGCCCGCAAGAAATCCCCGAAACCCGGGCCGCACTCTCCACTGTCGAGACACTCCTCGGCGGCGGCCATTCTCCCATCGCGCAAATTTTCGAAAAGGCTCCTTTCCCGGTCGAAATCTACGACGCCGAAGGCACGACCGTGTGGATCAACGACGCCATGCTCAAAATGAACGGCTATGACGACCCCGGGGACCGCGGCAAACTCGTCGGCAAGTACAATGTTTTTCGGGACAGCGCCGCCCTTGTCGCCGTTTGGATCACCGAAGCCGAAGCGCGTGTGCGCAGCGGCGAGATCGTGACCTTCACCAATCAGGCGATCTCGAAGGAAGAATACCTCGCCCTCTTTGCCCTCAAAGACACGGACATTTCCTCGGTCTGCTTGGACACCACCATCACGCCCGTCATGGACGAAACCGGGACTCTGCGCTTTTTCATGGTCACCATGAATGTCCGCTGGATCTATTACGGCAAAGAGGAGATCGCGCGGGCAAAGACCTACATCGAAACGCACTGGCTAAAACCCTTCGACGCCGCCCACGCCGCGCACGCCGCCCACTTGAGCAAGACCCATTTCTACCGCCTGTTCAAAAAACACACCGGCATGACGCCCCGCGAATATTACGCAAAGTACAAAATCGGCAAACTCACCGAGTACCTGCAAAACCCCGCCCTCTCCATCGGCGAAGCCTTCGCCGCCTGCCAAATGGAGTACAACAGCAACAGCCTCAAAATGTTCAAAGACGTAGTGGGCACATCCCCCACCAAATACCGCGAACGCGCACTTTCCGAATCATAGGGTGCGCAGACATAAAGTTCAAAAGCATCGCCCGGCTCCATCCGTTTTCGAGCGTCTTGTGAACATAGAACATAGCCTCGTCCATGGATTTACAGTGCGCCATGATTTGTACATGGTGTCCCCAAGGAATCCGGCCTAAGATTTGAGGGAAAGCTGTCGGTGGTAATTGGACAACAAGTTGTTGGCCAATTGAAGTGTCGGGTAATTTGGCAACAGCTTGTTGCCACCTTGGTGCATCCTGTAATTGGGCACCAAGTTGGTGCCCAATTGAACCCTTGGCATAGAATAGATAAAAGCTAGAGCCTTGCTTTGACTTCTTCCCTTGTCAGCAGACTGGCACGACCTTCTTTCACATCGTTCATGCGAGCGATGATGGTTTCCATATCGGATTTTGACTGCGTCCGCATGGCGGCCTCCTCACTTTCTCTGACCATATCGGGGATTTCCGTACCATCGTTCCGTGTATATTTTTCATCTGCCACGGCGCACCTCCTGTAATCAGATTGTTGCTCCAAATGGAGTTCACTTTCGGTATAAACAGTGTACATCGACAAAACTGCTAAATCTAACAGAGCCTCCCGCGTAACGTTGCCTGAATATTGGAATAAGGGAAAAAATGTTATTGACAGAGATTATATATAATGGTAATTTAAGGATATATGTGCGGGCGTATTGACTTATAATCTGTGGGTTATATAATAAGAGAGGACTGCTGATGAATTTTCTAAAACTGGTTGGATTTACGCTGTGGATTATCAAAGGCATATCGAACGCGCCGTGAGAATTTATCGGGAATTGGAGAGGGGCGAAAATGAGCATCAAGGATAAACTGACAAACGCAAGGGAAACGACTTGGCTGTTGGATGCGCTCACGGAAGAAGATATTGTCGCTGCGGAATTTGCGGCGGCGATTGCCAGCAGTTTGCAAACACAGAGAAAGCGTTTGGGGCTGACGCAAAAGGAACTTGCCTGTAGGCTTGGTGTTTCGCAGGTGATGATTTCCCGTTGGGAAAACGGAGATGAAAACTATACCGTCGCGACGCTGGCAAAATTGTCCACGGCCCTTGGGTTGAAACTGTACAATCCGCTGATTTCGGTATAGTCGGAAAATACAGTATCCGGCATGTACATTCCTCACAAATACCGAGGGCGCGCTTTTTTCCGAATAAATAGATAAAACCCGATGGGTTTTTTGATTCTAATAATAATCGCATAATTTTTCTTTGAAATTTCAATTGTGATTGCCTACCTATACGTTTGTTTAGGTAGGCAGGTTTGTTTTTTGGGGTTATGGTTTTTTTGTTTGGTGGTGAAGGGACGGTTTTGGTGGAATTGGCTGGCCTGTATAGCAAGAAAGGTACTATTCGTTATAAAAAAGGCAGTATCCGGCATATACCTCTCCCCTGAAAGACCATATTATCTTTTGTAACTGTAGGTTTTTGATAAGGAGTGATGAAGATGAAGATGAAAAGAATGGGTGCGTTCCTGCTGACTTTCGCCCTTGTTTTGGCGATGGTCCCGGGATTTGTCGTTGCTGCGGAAGAGGGAGACTTCGCTGCGGCGGCACCTGCTGCAGAAAGTGAAGCCGCACCGTCTGCGGAACCTGCCGTGCCGGAACAAGCGGACGGCAATGACGTTGGTGGTGAAGGTGCCTCCGGTACGGGTGTGGCCGAGGGTGCCTTCGGCGCTGGGGTGACGAATGAAGCCTCCGGCGCTGCCGAAGCAAGCAGCGCAGCGGCAGAGGGCACGGGCACAGAAACCGCAGCGGCAGCATCCCCCACCGCGCCTGAACAACAAGCGGATGACAATGGATTGCGGGTCGGCGCCCGCAATGACATGGGTGGTGCGGACACTACTGTCATTTCTGCGGACACTACTGTCATTCCCACGCAGGCGGGAATCTCGTTTGCCGCCGACTCGGCCGATGAGGAAATGACGGGGCCGGCCAAAGCGTCCGCAGGGCTATCCGCGCTGTCGGATGAGATAAGCGCCCTTGCCGCGCCGACCATTAGCGCGGCGATTACGCCAGGTCCTACATGGGTAGCGTACACGTTCACCTTGGATGTGGAAGCGACAGTCTATAAGACGATAGTGCCGAGTGCCAACTCCACACCGGACGCGGTTACGCTAAAAGGACTTCAGGGAGAGACATTCTCTGCCGGAACCTCAACTTTACGTAGTTCGGGTGGTCTCACGCCGGGAACAGGCTATGTTCTCTATTTCTTGGCATCGAATAGCGAGGGCGATACAACGGTGCAGTCGGTTCCCTTCACCACCGATAGCCTGTCCACCAATGCGAGTCTGATTTCGGTGGCTGGGCAAGCAATCAGCGTCCTGCCTGACCGCACCGGAACAGAAGCAAGCCCGTACTTGGCGAGTATCACCGTACCAAACAGCAAGGCCGCTATCAGCAATAATGATATTGTAGCGGCGGCAGGTGCTTCTGCCGTCTTGTACAATTCTGGCTTCACCACTCCGCTTTCGGAATCCGTCGCGCTCAGCGTGGGCGGAAATGATTTGTACATCAAGGTTACCGCTGAGGATACGACAATAACCGCTCACTACCACGTCACCGTGACGCGTGCGGCGACAGGGGCGAGCGCGGTCATCAGCGATGTGACTGTGGCCGGAAATGTGGGTACGGCGATAGCGGGCTTATTTCCGGGTATTACTATAACGGGTGACACCTTTAAGCAAGACTTTTCGCAAAGTTCTCCGGCATTGGATAGTTGGGTGACCAATCTTCCCGCAGGGCTTCATGTTGGCGGCACTTTCAGCAATGGCGGGACTACGGTTACTCTTGGAATTGGCGGCACGCCGACGGCCGCATTTTCCGGCTCTATCGCCATTACGATACCGGGCAGTGTGCTGACGAGCGGCAACCCCATCACTGTCACCACAAACCCCGACGCGAAGTTCAATATCACGGCGGCGGCGTTGTCCGGGGAGGCGAATTTGCTGTCGGTCGCGGGCAAGACTTTCGTTTGGGGTTCAAGCGGAAGCACCACCACGCCGAGCGGCACTGTTTACCGTCGCAGCGGCAGTGTTACGGTGGGGAATACACAGGCTTCTCTTGGGCGTTCCGATATCGTTGCCTCGCCGGGCGCGACGGTGGAGAGTTTTTATGCGGATGCGGATTTCACCACTCCGCTTTCGGAACCTGTCGCGCTCAGCGTGGGCGACAATACGGTGTATCTGAGAATCATATCCGAGAACACCTTGATGACGGTTCGCTATACCCTGACTGTGACGCGGCTGGCGGGGGCGGACGGGCCGCCTACTCTGGGTGACTTCGAGGTCTCTGTTTTGAGGAAAACCGAGGCCGGTGTATCTTTCTCCTGTGACAGAATGGGCGCAAGGGTGTATTCCTGGGTTCTCCCTGCGTCGGCGTCTGTGCCGACAGCTGCAGAGATTATGGCACGCGACTACATGGATGTTGATGCGGCGCGAGGAGCGTTCTATCCGAACAATAACCCAGTGCATCAATGGACGCAACTGACGGCCGGCACGGACTATGTCGCCTATTTTGTGGCGTCGGATGCACCGGGCAATATCTCTGCGGTCTACCCATTTCCCTTTACCACAGTAGCAGTGGGCGTTCCGTCCATAAATATCTACACGGTCAATAATACGGCGCAGTCTATACGAACGCGGGTGAGTATCGACGAGGCAGCGACCTTGTATTATTTGGTCTATCCGAAAACGCAGACAGGGGTGCCGAGTGCCGCAGACATCAAAGCGCAGGGGGCTGCGGCGGCAAAGGGCACACAGACTTCCACGACAGCCGGCGACACCGAAATGACCTTCACAGGTCTTGTGCCGGATACGGACTATGTGGTCTACGCGGTGGCTCACAATGACGCCGGCGATTCGCGGGTGATTTCCTGCGCGGTAAAGACGGGGCCGCTCGGTTTGGACAGCGGCAGCCTCATTTCGGCGGCCGGACAGCCCATCACGGTGACCGCCGGAGATGGTTACTATGCCAATCCCTATTTGGCCAGTATCACGGTAGCGAATAGCAAAGATACACTTGGCTTTGCAGATTTTGTGACGACCAACGGTCTGGTCGTATCTACTCTCCGCGTGGCGGGTGCATATGCTGATTCCTCCTCGTCTGCTCCCCTTGCTGTTGGCCCCAACACGGTCGTGGTAGTGTTGTGGGACGGGAATAATGCGGATGAGGTCGGACATAGTTGCTATTACGAAATCACTGTGACGCGGGCTGCACCACCGACTCCGCTGTCAAAGGGTAAGGTTGACGTGCCTTATGCGGGCGCGGCTGCTGATTTTGACGATACAGTGTTTGGCGATTTGCTGTACATTGACGGCGATTTGCCGGACGGTCTGTCACTTGCAGATGACGGAAGCGGACTTGGTATTCTCAAGGGTACACCCTCTAAGGCCGGTACTTATGTGTTCACTCTCGAAGAAAGAAAGGGTGGCCCCGGCGGCCAGTTTGTGCAGGAGTGGACTTTCTCGCTGACCATTGACCCCCGTGATGTGGTTGCATTGCCCGAGGGTATTGCCGGAAATTATTATGCGGCGAACCCGACGTTTGCGGTGCCGAGCAACGGCGTTGATAGTGTTCAGAGTGTCGGCTCGGCACCGAATGGACTTTCGGTGGTTCCCACGCTTTCGGGAGGCTCCGCGAATCATACGGTTTCGCTCGCTATCACGGGCTTGCCTACGAAATCGGGGGTGTACACGTTTGGGGTGCAGTTGTATGAGGGCGCATCGCCTGCCGGCGACGCGTACTATTATTCCATTACCATCAATCCGGCGGATTATTATTTCCTCGATGATGTGAACACTTATATCAAGGGTTCGGGGCTGGCGCTTGTGCATGTGACGGAGAAGGAGCTTGTGACGCACAGCGACCGCGTGTTTGTCACGCATGAGGGCGATGTGTCTGTGGACGCGGAGGATCAGATCACGCGGGATACGCATTACAGGGCGGAGCACGGCTCGACGAGGATCACGCTGTCTCCCGAATATTTGGAAAGTCTGGCTGTGGGGCCGCACTGGCTGACAGTGGGCTTTGACGATGAAGAGGAGCCGGTGCAGGATTTGTTCTACGTGGCCGAGGGGCTCACGCCCAGAGAAGCCCCGCTGCAGGCGGGCGAGCCGGCGGGCACAACGAGCAACCCTGCTCCCAAAACAGCGGACGACACGCCTTTGGGGCTTATGATGGGGCTTGGCGGGGCTGCACTGGCTGGGCTGCTTGGGCTGATTTGGCTGCGGCGCAGGACGCGTGGACAGGAGAGGTAAATTCAAAAGCGCAGAAGCGACCATTTAGACTCGCTCAAGAGCGCGAAAGCGAAAAGTCCGCCGAACCCCCAGACTCCCGGCGGACTTTTTTGTGCTTATTAAGCAGATAGCTGTACGCTTAGTCTCTTTCCCACGGCGTTGGCCGCTTTTTCCAGAGTAATGAGCGTAATGGACGGATTGTCGGGATCCAGCAGACGATCCACTTCGGACCGGCTGCTGTTCATACGCCGCGCCAATTCGGCCTTGGCGATATGTTTTTTCTTCATTTCATCCTGAATTTGAAGAGCGATCACGCGCTTGATGGCCAGCGCATCCACTTCTTCATAAATTTCTTCTTCGCGCAGGAAGTCTTCAAAATCACTGCCGATGTGTTTGTCATTCATTTCCTCACCCCCTGCAATTCCGCAAGGCATTTGGTTCATTCGGTTTCATAAACTGTACCATAATAGGGGCAACGTCGTCAAGCGGTAGAATGGGCTCTTTCGTTTGATGCGTCCAAAACTTAGTTATTTTGCGTGTTTTGGACGCTTCAAATTTTTCTGTTGGTTTGCTCACATTTGCGGAATCATGCAGAAACGTATGAAATTTAAGTAATATATTTGTTTATGGCTTGAATGTACGCGAAAAAAGCGATACAATGAAAGCGTCCAAAATATAGGGTATTTTGTATGTTTTGGACGCTTTAAAATTTTGCGTTCAAGCGTGACGGAGAAATTGTGATGAAAATTATTGGCAGAGAAAAAGAAAAACAGGAACTGCAGCGCTACTATGAATCACCGAGGCCGGAGTTTGTTGCGGTATGCGGCCGGCGTCGTGTGGGAAAGACCTATCTCATAAAAGAGTTTTTTGAGAATCGATTCGCGTTTTATTTTACGGGTGTGGTGGGCGCGGCCAATGCGACCCAGCTCGCCAACTTCGATGTGGTCTTGCAGGAGTACGGCTCCGGCGACAAGGCGCGTTCAGAAGATTGGTTCGTGGCCTTCTCAAAACTGAAAAAATTGCTTTCTTCCAAAACAGAGAACGGTCGGAAGGTCATTTTTATAGATGAACTGCCTTGGCTCGACGCGCCCCGGTCGGGTTTTTTGTCGGCGTTCGGTTATTTCTGGAATACCTGGGCCTCGGCAAATCCGGATATTCTGCTCATTGTTTGCGGTTCTGCGACATCGTGGATCGAGAAGAAAATATTTCGCGATAAGGGAGGACTTCACAACCGGGTGACCGGGAGAATCTTTCTGGAGCCGTTCTCACTTGGCGAATGTGAGGCTTTCTTTCGGGACCGCAGCGTCGTGATGAACCGGTATCAGATACTCGAAACTTATATGATTTTTGGGGGCATCCCCTATTATCTCAACTTCTTCAACAAAGGACTGAGTTTGCCGCAAAATGTTGACAGCCTGTGTTTTGTGAAAAGCGCTCCGCTGAAAAATGAATACGACGAACTGTATATGTCCCTTTTCAAAAACTACGAGAGGCATATGAAGATCGCCGAAGTTCTATCTAAGAAGAAATCCGGGATGACGCGGGATGAAATCACCTACGCGAGCGGGATTCCTGCCGGCGGACATCTGACTGCCGCGCTTACCGAGCTGCTGCAATGCGGATTTATTGACACATACAACGATTTCACAAAGAAGAAAAACGGCGCCTATTACAGGCTCATTGATTCCTTTACCTTGTTTTATCTCCGCTTTATGCAAGACAACAATTCCAAGGACGAGTATTTCTGGACAAATTACATAGAGGACGGCGGACACCGGGCCTGGAGCGGCTTTGCCTTTGAACAAATATGTATGCTGCATATCTCTCAAATCAAAGCGAAGCTCGGAATCACCGGCGTATCGACCCAAACCGTGTCCTGGCGCAGCAAAAATGCGGATCCCGGTGCACAAATCGACCTTTTGATCAAAAGGAGAGATGGCGTGATCAATCTATGTGAAATGAAATATACAAAGCACCCCTATATGATCGAAAAAAAAGAGGATGAAAATCTGCACCGGAGAATGGCCGTTTTTGCAGGGGAAACGAAGGTGAACGAAGCGCTGCATTTAACAATGATCACGACCTATGGCGTATCCAAAAACGGGTATTTCGGATCGGTTCAGGCAGAAGTCACGATGGATGATCTTTTCAGTTGATTTTTCGGCGTTTTTCGTCATCCTATTCGTTTAGATAGGTTGGCAGGCCTGTATTTTGTGGGTATTTTATCCTTATTGGTAAAAGGGAAAAGTGGCATTGCTGTGACGGCAGGCAAGCAAATACGAGGTGCGCGCTTATGTTTCCGCTGACAAAAAAGGTAAGGGATCATTCCGGCGAAAATGCGTTTTCTTTCAGCTTTTTTTGCGACCGCTGCGGGAAGGAATGGGGAAGTCCACGGTTTCGCTGTGAATGCGGCGGCGTGACGGCCTTCGACAGCGAGGAAGCGAAAAAGCGAATCTGGGCTGACGAGCACAGGGCCGCGCGCGAACGGGCAAACCTCGAAGCGATCTTGCACTTCAATTACTGCGCCCGAAACGAGGAATGGATCTGCGACGAGTGTTTTGTCGGCTGCGAAAGCGGCGGCAGCGATGTTTGCGCAGCGTGCTTTGCCGGAACGGATGCGGCGGAGCCGCTGTAAAAGCATAGACCTATCGTCATTCCCTTGAATCGTAACAAACGCAAAGACAATAATCACATGCAACACAATTTATGCGTTGAACTCTATCTAAAAATAAGATATAGTATTTCCAATGGATATATCCGATGGAGAGGTTATTGCATTATGGAAATCGTAGCAAACAGAATCAAAGAATTGCGGCACCGAATCGGTATCTCACAGACCAAACTTGCCGCCGTCATCGGTACACAGCAATCGGCAGTCAACCGCTATGAAAACAATCAAAGTGACCCGTCGCTTGAATTGCTTGTGTGGTATGCAAACTATTTCGATGTGTCGCTTGATTACATTTTGGGTAGGACGGATAAACCGCAGGGCGTTCCGTACGACTACAATCCCGAAGCACTTCGGGAGAAATTTGCGACCGACGAACAAGCGAAACAGTTTATAGAATACTGTTTCGAAGATGGCTCACCGATGAATGAAAAACTGAAAGAGGTTCTTGCCGGAATGATCGGAGGGAAGTCGTGAGCGAATTAACAATCTACCGCGAGGCGGTAATTGAAATAAAAAATGCTATCCTGCAAAGTCGGTATCGCGCCGCCAGCAAAGTGAATATTGAACAACTAACGCTCAATTACAATATTGGTCGCTATGTATCAGATAATACTCGCTCCGGCAAATGGGGATCAGGTGCACTTGAAAACATCTCGAAGCAGTTACAAGGAGAATTGCCGGGATTAAGGGGCTTCTCAACAACAAATATGAAGTATATGCGAATATTTTTTGAGCAATGGGTTTCGGTATTTGAACCAAATCGTCCATTGCCAACGGACGATTTACAGGAAGAAACAGCCATCATTCAAATTCGTCAGTTGCCGACTGACGAATTGAAAGAAGAAGAATTGCATGCGTTTATTCGTGTCGGATTTACACATCAGACTGAAATCTTATCAAAGTGTAATATCCTTGAAGAACGCTGGTACTATATAAAGAAATGTGCTTCCGAATTCTGGAGTGTGGATACCCTTAAATATCACATCAAAGCAAACGATTACTCAAAATATGGGGCATTACCGAACAATTTCGAAGTGACACTTCCGGACAAAAAGCAAGCCTCCCGTGCAGTTCAGTCATTTAAGTCTGAGTACTTTCTTGACTTTATCAACATTGAAGAAGAAACCAGCGACGACTTGATCGGCGAGCCGGAACTTCATGCGGAAATCCTTAATAATATTCGGAAATTCATTATGGCTTTCGGCGAAGACTTTTGCTTTATGGCAAGCAAATACCGAGTGATCGTTGAAGGCGATGAGAATTTCATCGACCTGCTTTTTTTCAACAGAAGCCTTCATTGTCTTGTCGCAATAGAATTGAAGCGCGGAGCGTTTAAGCCCGCTTATCTGGGACAACTAAATTTCTATTTATCCGCCCTTGATGAATACGTAAAAAAACCTGACGAGAATCCATCTGTCGGAATCATTCTTTGCAAGGAGGCCAAGAAAACTGTCGTCGAGTTTGCCGTTAGGGATTTTAATAAACCAATAGGGGTATCGACCTACACACTCGGAAATAAAATTCCCGAAGCGTATCAGGCTCTCATTCCCGTCATTGACGGCGTACAGCAGTTATTGTCTGAAAATGAGGGAGAGGAATGAGGGCGATAACAATTCTCTTTCATATGGCGTAATTTTATAGTAATATATTGAGGTTGCACGCAACAAATATTCATTCATTAGGGAAGTGCTGGTGAAAGCAGGAATATGCAATTTACCAAGCAAGATGCGTGTTCCTGATTTAAGCAGTGCTTCCTAAGTTTGGCGCACAAGAAAGCGGGAGATTCGAGAGTATGAAAGGTTACACCAGCGAACAAATCAGAAACGTCACTCTTCTCGGTCACGGCGGCAGCGGCAAGACCACGGTGGCGGAAGCGGCTCTGGCGGCTACGGGCGCGATCAGCCGGATGGGCCGGATCGAGGACGGCAACACGACCTCGGACTACGACAAGGTCGAGATCGAGAAAGGCTACTCCATTGTCACAGCCCTCGTGCCGGTCGAGTATGCGAAACACAAGATCAATTTCATCGACGCGCCGGGCTTCTTCGATTTTGCCGGAGAGGTGTCGGGGGCGATTCGGGCGGCGGAGGCGGCGGTCATCGTCGTGGACGCTTCGGCAGGCGTGCAGGTCGGCACGGAGAAGGCGTGGAATGTCTGCAAAAAATATTCGATTCCGCGGATTTTCCTCATCAATAAAACAGACAAAGAAAACGTCAACGTCGCGGACGTCATCTCTCAGCTCAAGGCCAAGTTCGGTACGAGCGTGGTGACGCTGGACGACAAGGACGCACTCAACGAAGCCATCGCGGAAACAGACGAAGAACTGATGGAGAAATTCTTCGGCGGCGAGGACTTCACGGCAGAGGAGTTTGCCAAGGGTCTTTCCAGCGGCATCGCTTCGGGCGACATCGCCATCGTGCTGACGGCCTGCGCGCTCAAGCAGGAAGGCATTACGGATTTCCTCGACGCGATCCTGAAATATGTGCCGTCACCGACCGCAAGAGCACCCTATCCGGCTGAAGACGCCAAAGGAGAGCCGGTAGAAGTCGCTCCGGATCCTGCGGGCCCTGCCGCCGCCTTCGTCTTCAAGACGATCGAAACGCGCAGCGGCAAGGTGTCCTTTCTCAAGCTGATTCGCGGCAAGATCACGAAGGGCGTGGAACTCGTCAACGTCAACCGGGAAAAGCCGGAAAAACTCGGCGCTCTCTCCTTTATGCGCGGCAAGAATCCCGAAGAAGCGGCGGAAGTCGCCTGCGGCGATATTTTCACGGCGACGAAACTTGCTGTTACCCACACGGGCGACACTCTGAGCGACAAAGCCGCACAGGTCAAATTCCCGGCCATCGATTATCCGGCGCCGACGCTCTACATGGCCATCGAAGCCAAGGACAAGGGCGAGGACGAAAAGGTCGGCACCGGACTGAACCGGCTGCATGACGAGGATCCCTCGTTCACGATCGAGCGCAATCCCGAGACCAGCCAGACCCTGCTCATCGGACAGGGCGAGATTCAGATCGGCATCATCACGACCAAACTGAAAGACCGTTTTGCCGTCAATGTCGAGCTCATCGATCCCAAAGTTCCGTACCGCGAAACGATCAAGGGCACGGCGGACGTTCAGGGCAAGCACAAAAAGCAGTCCGGCGGCGCGGGTCAGTACGGTGACGTGCATATCAAGTTTTCCCCGACGCAGGAAGAGTTCGAATTCGGCGAAGAGTTGTTTGGCGGTTCCGTGCCGAAGCAGTATGTACCGGCCGTCGAAAAAGGTCTGCGCGAATCCCTGCACAAGGGTCCGCTTTCGGGATCCAGGGTCGTGGGGATCAAAGCCATTTTGTACGATGGCTCCTACCATGACGTTGACTCCAACGAAATGGCGTTCAAGATCGCGGCTTCGCTCGCGTTCAAGAAAGGCCTCGAGGAAGCCAAGCCCGTCCTGCTCGAGCCGATCATGCATGTGGAGATCTTCGTGCCGGACGACTATCAGGGCGACGTCATGGGCGATATGAGCAAGCGGCGCGGCCGTATCCTCGGCTCGGAGCCGCAGGGCGGCGGCACGACGAAATTGATTGCCGAAGCGCCGCAGGCCGAACTGTTCAAATACGCGATCAACCTGCGCTCGATGAGTCAGGCGCGCGGAAGTTTCACGATGACGTTTGAGCGCTACGACGAAGTGCCGGCCGCCATCGCGCAAAAGGTCATCGCGGACTACAAGGCTTCGCAGGCAAACGACTAAAGGAAACATTGCCATTCAGAAGAAACCATGTCATTCCCACGCAGTATCCATGTCATTCCCGCGAAGGCGGGAATCTCAAGGACGGTTAAGCAAATACAAGACTGATTGCTTCTAAAACAGACGACACCCCTTCGGCGGAAATCCCCGGAGGGGTTTTGATTTTCGCATTGGCCTGCGGCAGGATGAGCCGCGTGAACCCGAGCCGGGCCGCTTCGGCGGCGATGCTCTCCGCGCCGCGCACCGAACGAATCTCGCCGGCAAGGCCGACTTCACCGATGGCTAAGATGCCGGCCGGCACGATGACGCCGCGCGCGGCGAACCAAACCGCCAGAGCACACGCCAGATCGGACGAAGTCCCTTCGGGCCGAAAACCGCCGACGATATTCACATAGACGTCCGAGCCGGAAAGATCCAGCCCGGCCTTGCGCTCGAGGACGGCGAGGATCATACCGAGGCGTGCGTTGTCCACGCCGATGGCCGCGCGCCGGGGGAAGCCCGATCCCGCGCCTGCCGTAAGCGCCTGAATCTCCATCAGCAGGGGACGGGTGCCCTCACACGCCGCCGTAGCGATCGTGCCGCTCGCTTGTCCAAGCGAGCCTTCGAGCAAACAGCCCGAGAGATCCTGAATTTCGGCCAGGCCGTTTTCCCGCATTTCAAAAGCGCCGACTTCGCTCGTCGTACCAAAGCGGTTTTTGCTCGCCGTCAGCAAGCGGAGATCCCGGCTCTTTTCCCCGGAAAAGGACAAAACGCAGTCGACGATATGCTCGACGATTTTCGGCCCCGCGAGGTCGCCGGATTTTGTAACATGGGCGACAATAAAGGCGGGCAGGCCGACTGCTTTGCATTCGCGCATCAGAATATCCGTGCAGACGCGGATTTGCGATACACTGCCGGGCGCCTGCTCGAGCGTTTCCGTATACATGGTCTGGATCGAATCGATGATGAGGAAGTCCGGCCGTTCGTCCGCTACGGAAGCAAGTACGGTTTCGATGGCGGTGGCCGAGAGGACGAGAACGCCTTCCGGGATGCCGCCGGGGGCCAGCCTGTCCGCGCGCATACGGATCTGCTCGGGAGATTCTTCGCCCGAGACGTAGAGCGCTTTCAGCCCCCGGCCCGCGAGGCGAATCGCGGCCTGCAGGATCAGCGTGGACTTGCCGATGCCGGGTTCGCCCGAAATCAGCGTGAGTGTGCCGAGCGTGATACCGCCGCCCAGTACGCGGTTGAGTTCGTCCATGCCGGTATCGAGCCGCCGGGTGCCGCCGGCCTCGACCCCGGCAAGCGGCGCGGCCTGCGCGGCAGCGTATCCCGCGCCGCCGTCCGCTGCCCCGGCTCCTCGGAGCGTCCCGCGCCGCGCCGCCGCCGAACCTCCGGGTTCTACTCTGCGTTCATAGAAGCTATTCCAGGCACCGCAGACACACTGCCCCATCCATTTGGGGCTTTCAAAGCCACATTCTCCGCAGACAAAAATAGCCTTGGATTTCGCAGTCGTTCGGGGGTTCGTTGCCATCAAGCGTTCCCCTCGTCTTCTTCCCAGGTCTCATAGCCGACGGCAGTTCTGAGCTCAAACCAGAAGGTGGAACCCTGACGATACGTACTGTCGACGCCGTATTTCGCGTCATGCAGCACAAGGATCTCCTTGACAATCGAAAGACCAAGTCCTGTGCTGTCGCTCCTCGAATGGTGCGCGCTCGATTTGTAATACCGTTCCCAGACATGCTGGAGATCTCGTCTGGAGATGCCAATGCCGTGATCCGACACGTCGACGTGCACGAAGCCGTTTATTTCAGACATGCGGATCTCGACGGTTTTGTCTTTGCCCCCGTATTTGACCGCGTTTGAAACAAGATTGTCCAGCACCTGTTTGATCAGAGTTTCGTCCGCATGCACAATCCCTTCGCCTTTGCTGACAAAGATGAGTTTGTAGCCATCTTGCTCGACGTAAGAGGTGTAGGCTTCGATGGTCGAATCAATGAGTTCTTTGAGTGAGAAGTCGGTTCGTTTGAGTGTGATTTCTCCGGATTGCAACCTCGAAATATCCAGCAACTCCGCGATCATGGCATTCAGTCGTTCGGTTTCGCTGATGACGATTCCCAGGTGTGCGTCTCGCTTTTCCGGGTCATCGCCCGAGAGGTCCCGAATCATTTCGGCATAAGACCGAATCATCGTGAGCGGCGTCTTGAGATCATGGCTGACATTGGCAATAATATCGCGCTGCATCGTCCGCGTATGCGCGAGTTCCTTCGAGGTATGGGATAGCGTGTCGGCAAGCCGGATGATCTCCGAATATTGGGCCCCCGGAAAATCAATCCCGTAATTCCCCGATGCGAGTTCTTCCGCGCGCGCCGTGATCTCAGAGAGCGGCTTCGTGATCATGCGGGAAAGGTAGAAAGCCAGCAGAATCGAGATCAGCACCGCGATGATCGTGACATACGTCAGCTGGGTATTCAGGATCGCCGAAGTGGACTCCTGCGGATAAAGCGGAGAAAACAAGCAGAGGATGAGCCGTCCCGAGCCCGGCTGATTCATGGTTGCGCTCAAAATGGAATCGGGGATGAACTCGGGATCCTGGATCAGAACCGAAGACGAGGAGAATGGCGGCATTTCGATGAAGGCCGCGTATTCGAGCGTCTGCCGGTCGGTCTCGGGCTCGATCGTCTGTTTGCTGAAATTGTTTTCGCCACTTTCAATGAGCAAGGCTTTCAGGTTGTCGATTTCGGCTCGGTATACCGTCGGATAGAAAGCGCGGGAAGGCTGCGTAGAAGGCAGTTCCTCGATCACGTTCCCGGAGGCGTCCGTCGTCGAGTTTCCGTAGTAAACATTGGGAATCACGAGGGGCGTCCCCTGCTCGAGTTCGATTTGAATATAGATACCGCTCTCCTGGTAGATCTGCGTGGTATAGGTTCGAATCTCGCTGAGCGGCGAGTCTGCTTTGAAACGCGTCTGGATGGTGGAAACGATGCGCTGTGTCTCGCGCAGCTTCATATCTTCATAATAATAATTCAGGAAGACGACCTGCAAGACCCAGAGCAGGATGACGAGGATGACCGCAAACAAACCAAAATATCCCCAAAGCCGAAATTTGAGGCTGCCGAAATCGACGCGCAGCAGACGTCCGATCTGACTTCGGAAAAAAGCGAGGAGCGGGGAAAACCGTTCAGCCATCAAACCGATAGCCCACCCCCCGCAAGGTCGCGATACGATTGCGATAAGGGCCAATGCCATTCCTCAAATTCTTAACATGGGTATCGATGGTCCTCAGATCTCCGAATTCATAACCCCAAATATCCGAGAGCAGTACTTCGCGGGAAAGTGCAACATTCTTGTTTTGCGCGAGATAGACCAAAAGATCGTATTCTTTTGGCGTAAGTGCGATCTTTTCGCCGTCCACCGTGACTTCGCGCGCAGGGAGATCAATGATTAGCCCGTCAAATGAGAGGTGCCCCTCCGGATTTTCTTGCGGAGTCTTGCGGGAAAGAACCACGCCGATGCGCGCCATGAGTTCTTTCGGGGAAAAGGGCTTGACCACATAGTCATCCACGCCGACCTCAAATGCAAAAAGCTTGTCGTATTCTTCGCCCCGCGCGGAGAGCATGATGACGGGAATATCTTTCATTTTCTTGATTTCCTTGACGGCTGAAAAGCCATCGAGCTTGGGCATCATGACATCCATCACGATGATATCCGCATCGTTATCCCGGACATATGCGACCGCTTCCATGCCGTCTGTCGCTTCTGCGACTTCGTAATCTCCAAACTCGGCATATTCCCGAATCACGGCGCGGATCCCGGGTTCATCATCAACGATCAGCAATTTAGGCATATCTATAATCTCCTTTTGGATTCAATATCTTCTGATTATAATAGCATACCTCGCCGGGGAATGGTGCTTCCCGAATCTTTGTAGTACAATAGATAAAATTGAATCAGGCGTCACAAAAAATACAAACCTGGTTTTCTCATGGAAAGAATGGTGATGATATAACAAAATGATTAAAAATTTAATAAGGGGCGGTATCACAATCCTTGGCTTCTTGCTGGGTGTAGGCGTCTTTACGCTGGTGAGGCACATCTCCGTACTTACAGGAAGTGAGTTTATCAGCGGTCTCGATGGTACCAGGCAAAACATCTTTATGATCGTTAGCGGTATCATTTTCGCACTACTACTCTTCCTTTTATTCCCGGTTTTCACCAAGCTATCGGCCAAGGTAGCGAGCGGTATCGAACAAGAAATCAGGTCAATGTCCGTGCATGAATTGGTCGCGGGCGTGGCGGGACTTGTAATAGGGCTTGTGATCGCCTATTTGATCAGCAGCCCCATTGCAAATCTGATCCGAAATGCGAATACGTCTGCGGCGGTGGCTGCTACGATTGTCATCTATATCATCTTTATCTGGCTCGGTGTCGTGATCGGCATGCGCAAGGGAAAGGATGTGATCATCGCGCTCGCAAAAAGACGCGAAGACTTTGAAAGCGGACGTTCAGGACAGGATCGTATCGAGCGTGTTCCCAAACAGTCCGGACGCGCGTCGCAAACGGCTGTACCAAAGATCTTGGATACGAGCGTAATCATCGACGGACGCATTGCGGATATCATGAAAGCGGGCTTTCTCGAGGGCCGTATCATTATCCCGGATTTTGTGCTCGTAGAACTTCGGCATATCGCGGATTCTTCGGACAATCTCCGGCGTGTACGCGGACGCAGAGGGCTCGATATACTGAACCGAATTCAGGAAGAATTCGGCATTGAGATCTATGCCACGGCGAACGACAAAACGCTGGCGGAGATCCCCGAAGTTGACGTCAAACTGCTGAAGCTCGGCAAAACGCTAAAGGGCAAGGTCGTGACGAACGACTTCAATCTCAACAAAGTCGCGGCAATCCAGGGCGTTGGTGTTTTGAATATCAATGAACTGGCAAATCAATTGAAACCGGTCGTACTGCCGGGTGAGGAAATGCAGCTCTTCCTTGTCAAAGAAGGCAAAGAACACGGACAGGCTGTCGGTTATCTTGACGATGGGACGATGATCGTCGTGGAAGACGGCAAATCAAAGATCGGGCAGACCGTGACGGTGAATGTGACAAGCGTCCTGCAAACGGCGGCCGGTCGTATGATTTTCGCGAGGTTGAATTAACTTGTATCAGGGTCGGCCTTTGACGGTGATCCTTGCCGCAGGAGGCTGGGGGACAAGATTTGGCGGCAAGCTGCCAAAGCAATTTACGGAACTTGCGGGCAGAAGTGTGCTCTGTGTTGCTGCCGAACCTTTTGCCGCGGATTCGCGGGTGGACGAGATCGTCGTTGTCGTTCCGGAAGCTTATCGGGAACAGGCGGAGTCGGAGTTGCGCGTACTGTGTCAACAGAAAAGATTGACGGTTGTTCCGGGAGGCGCCGACAGAACAGCATCCGTGAACGCCGGCCTTACGGCAGCGTTTGCTGAAGATGGTATCGTACTGGTTCACGATGCGGCACGTCCTTTTGTGTCAAGCGAAGTGATTGACAGTGTACTGAAAGCCGCTTTCACGTACGGAGCCGCCGTCCCTGCTGTGCCGGTGACGGATACGATCTATGAAACGGTGCCAAGCGGAGACGAAGAGGCCGCTCCGTATCTTGCAGCCAGGATTCCGGATCGCGGTACGTTAAGGGCTGTCCAGACGCCGCAGGGCTTTGATCTGGCGCTTCTTCGGGCTGCGCATCAAAAGGCGCGGGAAACGGGTCTTGCCGTGACGGATGACGGCATGCCGGTATTCTCGGCCGGGGAACGCGTTGCCGTCGTGGCGGGAGATTCCGCCAATATCAAAATCACGACGCCGGAAGATTTGCCGGCGAAGTTCCCTGCAGGCAGCGGGTTCCGCATAGGCTTCGGCTTCGACGCACACCGTTTCGCGGAGGATAGACCGCTGATCCTCGGTGGCGTGCTCATTCCCTTTGAGAAGGGTCTTGCCGGCCACTCGGATGCGGATGTGCTGACGCACGCCCTGATGGACGCCATTCTCGGCGCTCTCCGTGCCGGCGACATCGGGCAGCGTTTTCCCGACACGGACGACGCGTACAAAGGCGTGTCCAGTATGCTTCTCCTTGGGGACGTCGTTTCGCTGATGGAGAAGGAAGGCTATGAACTCGCAAACTGCGACCTGACACTGGTGGCGGAGCGACCGAAGATGGCTCCGCACCATAGCGCCGTAGAGGAAAGCCTCGCAGCGGCGCTCGGGACGGAGCCGGAAAACGTGTCCCTCAAGGCGACGACCACCGAGAAACTCGGGTTTACGGGCCGGGAAGAGGGCATCGCGGCGGAGGCCGCCGTGTTATTAAGGAGAAAATGATAGAGGAGGGCGGATAAATTATGAGATTATCGAAAATACATGTAAATACTTTGCGCGAGGTGCCCGGCGAGGCGGAGATCCCGAGTCACGTTTGGCTGCTGCGCGCGGGCATGATTCGCAAGACGGTGTCCGGCGTTTATAGTTTTATGACGCTCGGCTGGCGCACGGTGCGCAAGATCGAGCAGATCGTGCGCGAGGAGATGGACGCGGCGGGGGCGCAGGAGATTTCCACGTCGCCCGTCCAACCGGCGGAACTTTGGCATGAATCGGGGCGCTGGGGGGTCTACGGGCCCGAGCTCTGGCGTCTGAAGGACCGGCATGGCCGCGAATTTGCACTGGGGCCCACGGCGGAAGAGGTGTTCACGGACATTGTGCGCGGCGAGATCGACTCGTACCGCCAGCTGCCGCGCAACCTCTATCAGATTCAGCTCAAATACCGCGACGAGGCGCGCCCGCGCTATGGGCTTATGCGCAGCCGCGAGTTCATTATGAAGGACGCCTACTCGTTTGACCGTGACCGCGCGGGACTCGACGAGAGTTATCTGGCAATGCGGGAAGCCTACACCAAGGTCTTCACGCGCTGCGGGCTGGAATTCCGGCCTGTCGCGGCCGACTCCGGGCCCATCGGCGGCAAGGATTCCGAGGAATTCATCGCTTTCGGCGAGTACGGCGAGAGCGACGTGCTCTACTGCGGCGCCTGCGAATTTGCGGCGACCTCGGAAGAAGCGGCCACCGTCGACGCGCCCGCGCAGATGGAAGAAGCGGAGCGTCCGCTCGAGGCGGTTTCGACGCCGGATACAAAGACGATCGACGCCGTGGCGGCTTTCCTGGGACTGCCGAAAGAAAAAACGCTCAAGGCCCTGCTTTTTCAAATCTATGACGAAAAAGAGGACGGAACCTACATTATAAAAGAATACGTGGCCGCCTTTGTCCGCGGCGACCGCGAACTCAACATGGTAAAACTGCGCAACGCCCTCGGCGGTGTGGCGGAGCATCTGATCGAGTTTGCGGACGAGGTTTCGATGGGAGAGGCGACGGGCAGCGTGGGCGGATTTACGGGGCCTGTGGGTCTGCATGACTGCCGGATCGTGGCCGACAGCGAAGTGCCGGGGCTGCGCAATCTCTGCGCGGGGGCGCTTCGGGAAGATACACATTATATCCATGTCAACTACGGACGCGACTGGACGGCGGACATCGTGACCGACCTCAAATTGGTCCGGGCCGGCGACGCCTGTCCCGTGTGCGGCGCGCCGCTGAACATCGCGCGCGGTATCGAAGTCGGGCAGATTTTCAAACTCGGCACGAAATACAGCGAAGCCCTGCATGCCGTCTATACGGATGAGAGCCAGCAGGAGCAGCTCATCGTCATGGGCTGCTACGGCATCGGCGTCACGCGGACGATGGCGGCGATTGTGGAACAGCATCACGACGACGACGGCATCATCTGGCCGCTCGCCGTCGCGCCCTTTCATGTGATTATCTGCGCAGTCAAGTATGCGGTCGATGAAGAGGTTCGGCGCGTCAGCGATGAGATTTACAGGGAATTGCAGGCGGAGGGCGTGGAGGTCTTGCTCGACGACCGCGACGAGCGCCCCGGCGTCAAGTTCAAGGACGCCGATATGATTGGCATCCCCCTGCGTATCACGGTCGGCAAGCGGGCCGCAGAAGGCGTCGTCGAGTATAAGAAGAGAAGTGAGCAGGAACGCGAGGAAGTGACGGTGGACGAGGCCGTCGCAAGGGCGGTCGCCGCCGTAAAAGAAAGCAAGGAATAAACGGTGTCATTCCCGCGAAGGCGGGAATCTCATGAGCGATGATGCGGGAGGTGATCATCATGTGGACAGGAGGCGTACGTGTTGCGGTTGCGGACGAAAGCGGCAAACTGCTTTTGGTGCGGCACCATTATGAAATAGAGGGGAAGGATGTCTGGATGCTTCCCGGCGGGCAGGTCGAAGAAGGCGAAACGAGCCGGGACGCCGCGATCCGCGAAGTGCTGGAGGAAACCGGCCTGATCGTCCATGTGGGACGACTGCTCTGGCACGTCGAAGAAGTGTCGGAGACGCGCGGCCAGCGTTTTGTCAACTTTTTCGCGGCTACCGTGATCGGAGGACAGCCCGAACTGGGCGAGGATCCGGAACTCGGCGACGCGCAGGTACTCGACCGCATTGGTTTCTTTGCGCGGGAAGAGTTCGCCGGTCTGGGGGATCTGTACCCGGATACCTTGATGAATGAGATTTGGGACGAACTTGAAGCAGACGGCAGCCGCGACAGTTACCGCATCCGAAAATAGTCCCACAAGACAAGGGGACAAAGACAGAATGTCTGGCCGCCTGTCTTTGTTCTCCCGGCTTGTTTTGGTCATCTTCACAAAGTGAAGCTTGTGTGAAAAGAAGCCATTTTCTATTGACGAATCTTGTAATTTCAATGTAACATATCAGAGGTACTCACGATTGACGGCTTATGAGTTTCGTGGGAACGGAAAATTATGAAAAAAAGATTATCTGTTTATTGGTTAATACTTCGGTCGCTTGCGGCGGACTGCGTGAAGATGGCGCGGGATGCAGTGGTGTGCCGGGTTATGAAAATTCCCGGACTATTTGATTTTAAGCTGGAGGGCATGCGTTTTCTGCTTTTGGGGCGTTATCGTGCATCCCGTATTGAAAAACGGACACGTATACACGTTTCGACCGTGGCCGTGGCTGTCGTTGCGATCATGGTTGTATTTTCGGTTTTTGCATCCGCACAGGTCTTCAGTGTTTCCGTCAACGGTCAGGTCGTCGGATATGTTCATGACCGGGCGGATTATTCTTCTTTGGTAAACAACGCACGGGACAAGATTTCCAGAGAAAACGGTATTTCCGAGATTCTCATCCAGGAAGCGGATATCGTACTCAAGCCTGTGTTGAGACCCGGTCTGGATGAATCAGCCATGTTCGTGGATGGCGGATCCTCCTCGACGTTGATTCCGTCCGGGGGATTGCCGGATGTCGCAAGCACTGCGGCGGATGCTGTGAATGTCGGATCCGGCGGATCATCGGGTGCGGAGACGGAAAGCAGTGACGCTCTTGAAGCCGCCCTGATCGACAATTTGATTCGCGGCGACGCCGTCAAAGCGACAGTTTACAATATCGAGATCAATGGCCAGCCGATGGCGACGCTTGCGACGATGAAAGAGGCGAGTGATGTACTGCGAAATATTGCAAAGACCTACGTGGTTGACACGGAAGGCGTCACAGCCGGTTTTGTGGATGATATTCAACTCATTGGCAAGACGCTCAATTTGGATTCTGTTCGGACGGAATCTGTGGAAGCGGTCACGGAATTTCTGCTGACAGGCATCAACACCGTGACGACGTATACGGCGAAAGCAAAAGACAACATAGGAAATGTGATGACGGCGCTTGCCGTCACAGAAGAGGAACTTCGGTTCGCCTACCCCGAATATGATTTCCTCATGATCCAAGAAGGCGACGAATTCGAATTCACAAGAAATACTCCCTATATTCAATATGAAACATCCGGCATCGAAGAAGCGGACGTGTTGATTCCTTATGAAACAATTGAAGAACGTACCAATGAGTTATATCTCGGCGAACGCGAAACCAAAGTCGCAGGCGAGGATGGTCTACGGCACGTTACACGCGACGTGACGCGCGTCAACGGCGTCATCATCAGTTCCGAAGAGTTAACCTCGGATGTCATCAAAGAAGCAAGTCCTGCTACCGTATTGACCGGTACACTGCTGGTGCCGGGCGATGTGGAAGGATTTGGCGAAACCGGTGGCGGGCCGTTGGGCAGGCCTCTTTCGGGTTGGTCCTTCTCAAGAGGGCTCGGTAGCGGCCATGCAGGCGATGACCTGTGCGCACCGCAAGGCACGCCGATTTACTCGGCGGAACACGGCGTCGTGTCCTTCACGGGCGTGTACGGCGGCTATGGCAACTTGATTACGGTCGATCATGGCAATGGTCTTGTGACCTATTATGCACACTGCGACACCATCAATGTGGCGGAGGGGCAGGTCGTCGAGAGAGGACAGCAAATCGGTACTGTCGGCATTACGGGCCGCGCAACGGCCTACCACCTCCATTTCGAGGTTCGTGTGAACGGCGTTCCACAGGAGCCGCTTGACTGGATGGAATGATGGGGGCTTGATCGCTTTGATCGCTATCGTTTGACGGCGCGAACAATGCGGTCGCGCCCGGTAAGATCCTTGAATACAGATACTTCAAAAAATCCGGCGGCCTTCAGGGCCGCTTTTACGTCTGCTCCTTGTTCGCATCCGATTTCGGCGAGGAGTGTGCCGCCATTCGTCAAAAATACACCGGCCTCTGTCGCGATCCTGCGGTAGAAGTCAAGGCCATCCACACCACCGTCGAGTGCTTGTCCGGGCTCATGGCAGCGGACATGGGGGGGAAGGCCGGGGAGATCGCCGGTTCGGATATAGGGGGGGTTGGTTACGATCAGGTCGAAATTGACGTCGATCGCACTGAAAAGATCGCCGCAGACGAACGTGATGCGATCAGAAACGCCGAGAGTCAGTGCATTTGCGCGTGCGACCGCCAGCGCATCTGCGGAGATGTCAGAGGCGGTAAGGCGGGCGTTCGGTACCGCGCGCGCGATCGAGACCGCCAGCACTCCGCTGCCGGTGCAAAGGTCAAGAACGCGGGATGCACCGCCGTGGCTCGTCAAAAGATCGATTGCGATTTCACAAAGGACTTCCGTTTCCGGACGCGGGATAAGGACAGTCGGATTGACCGCAAAGCGATACCCCATGAAATACGCCTCGCCCGTGACATACTGCACCGGTTCGCCCGTCGCGACGCGTCCGGCTAAATCCAGAATACACAAACAATCCTCTTCGCTTACGGCTTCCAATTGATCTAGGAAGAGCCGGATGCGATCGGTGTCGAGTACATAACATAGCAGGATTTCCGCGTCCGTTTCAAAAAATTCATCACCGGCCGCTTGCAGAATATCTTTGGCGAGCGAGAGTAGTTCTTTACGTGTGTGTACTTTGCGAGGGAGGCTCACGGCGTGTGTCGCTATGGCTCGCTACCGCGAGGAATTGTATTTTTCTAATATGATGTCGACGAAATCGATGTGGGCTGTGTTTTCCGCAGGGAGTAATGTTCCGTCTTGCGCGCAGAAGCCTTCGATCACCGGCGTATCTGCAGGCACCATGACCGCGTTTAGCGCCGCAATCGCCACTTCGAGTTCTCTCTCATCGGGATTTTTCGTGGTGAGTTGCTGCAGCAGCAAGCCCGGTACGCTGAGGGTCTTGACAAGCCAGGAATCACTGCGTCCGGCAAAGCGAAGTAGTTCGTATGACAAGCCCGCGATCACGGGGATGAAGAGAATTCGCGTCGCGATACGGATGAGCAGGTCGGGCCAGCCAAGCAGAGAGAAAAGCAGCAAAGCGATGATCATGACGAACATGAGGAAGCTTGTACCGCAGCGGGGATGTAACGTTTCAAATTGCGCCGCATTCGCGGGCGTCAGCGGCAAGCCGCTCTCATAACAATGAATCGTCTTGTGTTCCGCTCCGTGGTATTCAAACGTCGTCCGGATGTCTTTCATATTTGAGATCACCGCGATGTAGACGACGAAAAGCATGATTCGGAACGCACCTTCGATCAGATTGAGCGCGATTGCATTCGTAACATAGCCGCCCAAAAAATTGACAACGACGGTCGGGACGATGATGAAGATTCCGACGACCATAGCGATCGCGAGCACGACGGAAAGCGCGATCATCACGCCAAACGGGATGCCGCCTTCGTCGTTTGAGGTTTCCGCAGAACCCTCTTCTTCATTGAGTTCCCCGAGCACCTCCGCAGAGTACATGAGCGTTTTCATGCCGGTGATCAGGGTCGAAACAAAAATATAGACGCCGCGCACAATAGGAATTTCGGCAGCTTTGCTTCTCTCGGCCAGCCGTTCCGTTTTGATATGCATCTGACCTCCGGGCATGCGCACCACAACAGCTGTGCGGTCTTCGCCCTTCATCATGATACCTTCGAGCACGGCCTGGCCGCCGACCTTTGTCGGACATGCGTCTTTTATAAATATTTTTTTGAAATCCATACTTTGTATATACCCCGGAAAGATGCCGCGTCAATCGCCGGCATTTTCGAGTTTCTTTCGGATGATTTGGATGAAATCGTGATTGTTGCGTGTTTTCGCGATAAGGTCGATGATGATTTCCGTCACTTCCTGTGTTCCGAAATTGCTCATCGCGCGGCGCATGAGCCAAACGGCGTCGAGTTCTTCTTTGTCCATGAGCAGATCTTCGCGGCGCGTACCGGATTTGTTTAAGTTAATCGCGGGGAAGATGCGCTTTTCGGAGAGTTTGCGGTCGAGATGGAGTTCCATGTTGCCGGTTCCCTTGAATTCTTCGAAAATGACTTCGTCCATACGGCTGCCTGTTTCGATGAGAGCGGTTGCTAGAATCGTGATACTGCCGCCTTCTTCAATGTTGCGCGCGGCGCCGAAGAATTTCTTCGGTTTGTGCAAAGCGCCGGGATCAAGACCACCGGAAAGTGTCCGGCCCGAAGCCGGCACGACGAGGTTGTAGGCGCGTGCGAGGCGCGTAATGCTGTCGAGTAATACGACAACGTCTTTGCCGTGCTCGGCAAGCCGCTGTGCACGTGCGAGTACCATCTCCGCGACTTTGACGTGGTTGGACGGGAGTTCGTCGAATGTTGAATAGATGACTTCGCCCTTGATCGAGCGCTGCATATCGGTGACTTCTTCAGGCCGCTCGTCCACGAGCAGAACGATCATTTCACATTCGGGGTGGGTCTTCTCAATGGTGTTCGCCACGTTTTTCAAAAGCACCGTTTTACCGGCTTTCGGTGGGGACACGATAAGACCGCGCTGTCCTTTACCGATCGGGGAAATGAGATTGATCAACCTCATGGAAAGGTTCTTCGTATTTTCTTCAAGATTGATGCGTTCGTTGGGGAAGATCGGCGTGAGACGTTCGAATTTGGGGCGATTGATCGCGACCCGGAGGTCGTCCCCGTTGACGTCGAAGACGTAGAGCAGGGCGCCGAATTTTTCACCTTCGTTTGCCTTGCGCGCGACGCCTTTGATCATGTCGCCGGTCTTGAGGTTGAATCTCCGGATCTGTGCCGGTGCGACGTATACGTCATTGGGGCCGGACAGATAGTTGTCAAAACGCAGGAAACCAAATCCACTCTCGGAAAGTTCGAGGATGCCGACTACTTCGTAACGGTTCTTGCCTTTTTCGAGATCAATGCGTCCTTGTTCATCGCTTTCTTCATCACCGGTCTGGCTCAGTTCTTCGTCATCGCTAACAGGCAAATCTGCTTCTGTGAATTCCGCTGCCGCAGCATCCGCCCCGGCTGATTCATAGCTGATCGGCGCTGCTCCATAGCTGCCTTCTGCGGCAGCAGTGCGTGCGGGGGCGTCTTCTTCCCGATCGTAATCGTTATCAAACTCGTCGTCTTCTTCAAGTTCCACGAACTCTTCCTGTGCCGGTGCGCCGCCGGGCCGGGCATTTGTGAAAAACGGTAAGGTGGCCCAATCGTCTTCAGGCTCTTCTTCCTGGCCGTTATCGCCAATGATCGCATCGAGGAGCTCACGCTTTTTCATCGTTTCCCAGCCTTCGATATTGAAAGCTTTCGCAATCTCACGTAACTCGCCGACCTTCTTTTTCAGAAGAAGCGCTTGTTCTTTTTCGTCCATGGTTTCACCTCGTTCAGTAGAATACACAAATATCTTATTTAGTCCCCGATATTCTGCATTTCAGTGGAGTGTTTTGCGGCTATTAGCACCGCCGAGCCGATCGCCCGCCTCAGTCACATCGCTATATCACAATGTCAACATTCATTATAGAAGTGGTATCCATAAAAAGCAATGTTTTTTTTCAAATTTCCGGAAATCCGAGAAATCGGAAATCCTGAAAATCCTGAGGAAATCATGAACCGGATACAACGAGAGGCCCTGATGGACTCGGTTTGGGGGTAGGGTTGAGAACTCCATCAGGGCCTTATGGGGTATAAGAATAACTTTTAGACTGTTATTCTGTCGCTGCAAAGAGATCAGGCGGTCATCGGTTTGCTGTTGTCCTTTTCGCTATGGTCGTCTTCTTCTTTCCCGCTTCGGATCTTGTATACGAGGAACAGTACGAAGTGTACGACAAAGAGGATGCCGACGATCAGTGTCCACTGATTGACCCACACCATCGGTTGGGTAAAGTCATCCAAAATGAGCCAGACAATCAGCGTCAGGACGCCAAGGAGGATCGCCAGGGTCCGGAGGACGCTCGTATTTCCGGTTTGCTTTTCCGCATCCGCTTCCTTAAACACTTCTATCCCCTTGTTCTTTCTGCGTTTCATGACCGCTCCCGCGAATAACACGATCGCGAGAAGGACAGCGATTGCCGAAAGGATCAGCGAGATCAGACTCCATGCGCTTGTTCCGAAGAAATTGCCCGCCGGTACAGCTTCATCCCCGACCACTACGGTCTCAGGTTCCGGAGCCGCTTCCGGCACTTGCTGTTCCGGGATTTCCGCGGCCGCGGCAGGCGGCGTCGGCGGAGTGTCCGGGGCGGCAGGCGGCGTTACAGGCGTTACAGGCGTTACAGGCGTTACAGGCGTCGCAGGCGTCACGGGTGCAGCCGGAGGCTGGGGTGTGACCGGCGGATTGTAAGGCGGCTGATACGGCGGATTGTAAGGCGGGTCCGGCGTCACGGGAGGATCGACCGGCGGCAGAGGCGGCTGCGTATCGCCGCCGTCATAACGCCACTGCGCATACAGCGTGATATTGTTCGAGAGAGCAAAGACATTTCCTGCCGCGTAAGCAAGGCCGGAGCCGTTCGCTGCCGTATTCCAACCCGTGAAGGTGTAGCCCTCCCTTACCAGCGTCCCTTGTGAGGGCACTGTCACATTTGACCCATGCGTTTGCGTCATCGTTCCCGGCGCCGTACCACCCGTATTGGCATTTCCGGCATACGTCACCGTATGGGAATCCGGAGTGAAGTTTGCCGTATAGGTCGCGCTCGCGTTGATGATAGCGTTCCCCGCAGGAATCGCCGCCGTCCAGCCTGTGAAGACATAATGCGCGGCAGGGACCGGCGTCGGGACGGTGATTCCCGAAGCCGACCAGGTAGTACCCGACGGGATACCCGGATAAGAAACCGTACCCGTCAGACTTCCGCCTGTGCCGGCCGCAAACGTGACCGTATGATATTGAATCGGCACGATGCGAACCGTTTCGTCGTCGTCTTCATCAAGCAGGAATTCCCCTGTATTTACCGCGACGTGATTGTAGAGGGTCGTATTCACGTCATCGGCCTGCGCCGTGTAGACGAAATACAAGGTAAGGGCTTCGCCGGCGTTAAACCGGAGCATCGGCTCGCCAAAGTCGTCGGGTTCCGGATAGAACGAACCGGTATGCAGAAGATCTGTCAGTCCGGCGTCGCTGTACCACTTGCCGCTTAGGCTTTCGTAAATCACGAGGGCGCTGGGGCTTCCGGAGCCTTCGGCAATGCCCCGGATTGCGTGGCCGTTGTTGGTCACGGTGATTTTGTATACCACAGGATCGCCGACGCGGACGACCGCACTGTTAACGGCCTCTTTGGTGATCGTGAAGTCAAACTCGCCGCAGCCCCA
>BNUG01000005.1 GCA_025997195.1 Clostridia bacterium
CCTCAAATGGGATCTGTGGACGAATCCCGGGGCCGAATGTCTCGTTCCCTTCGTGGATGTTCCACGGACCTGCGGTGAACCTGAATGTAGCCATTTAAACGCCATCTTTGAGCCCATCCTCGACAAATACTACGAAGACCCGACGCTCACGGCTTATGGTGAGGATGTTCGTGATTGGGGCGGCGCCTTTGCGGTCTATCGCGGCATGGATGAAGTCCTCCCATATTCCAGACTCTTCAATTCGCCGATCTCCGAAGCAGCCATCGTTGGCTCCGCTGTCGGCTACGGCATGATGGGCGGCCGTGTGATTCCCGAGTTGATGTACTGCGACTTTATCGGCCGCGCCGGCGACGAAATTTTCAATCAGCTTTCCAAATGGCAGGCGATGAGCGCCGGTATCCTGAAGATGCCTGTCGTGCTTCGCGTCTCTGTTGGGGCCAAATACGGTGCGCAGCATAGCCAGGACTGGACAGCGCTCGTCGCGCATGTCCCGGGTCTCAAGGTCTTCTTCCCCGCGACGCCATGGGAAGCAAAGGGTCTCATGACAGCGGCCTTAAACGGCACGGATCCGGTCGTCTTTTTTGAGAGCCAACGCATCTACGATATGGGCGAGCAGTTCCATGAAGGCGGTGTGCCGGCGGAGCCGTATGAGATCGCGCCCGGCGAAGTCAATATCGTTCGCAGGGGAGCGGATCTCACGATCCTCACGATCGGCGCGACACTATACAAGGCGGTAGAAGCCGCCAAGACGTTGTCGGAAAGCTTTGGCGTCGAAGCGGAAGTCATCAATCTTTGCAGTCTCGTGCCGCTTGATTATTCTAAAATCATCGCTTCTGTGGAGAAGACGGGCCGTGTCGTACTGGCAAGTGACGCCTGCGCAAGAGGTTCCTTTATGAATGACGTCGCGCGTAATATTGCAGAGTTGGCTTTCGACAGTCTCGATGGGCCGCCCGTCGTTGTTGGCGCACAAAACTGGATTACACCGCCGTTTGAATTTGATGAATATTTCTTCCCGCAGGCCGGCTCGATCCTCGATGCCGTTCATGAAAAGATCCTGCCTCTTGCGGGCTATCAACCGTCAACGGGCGTCTTCACGGACGTCGATCAACAGCGCAGAGCAAAGGAGGGCGTTTAAATGGCTACATTCAGGTTCACCGCAGGTCCGTGGAACATCCACGAAGGGAACGAGACATTCGGCCCCGGGATTCGTCCACAGATCCCATTTGAGGACAAAATCGTCAAGTTCAAAGAGATCGGCCTCGACGGCGTGCAGTTCCACGACGATGACGCCGTGCCTGACATGAACGATATGAGCGAGACAGCGATCGTAGATTACGCGAAAGACGTCAAGGGCTTGCTCGACAAGAATGGCCTGTTCGCCGAGTTTGTCGCGCCCCGGCTTTGGTTCGACAAACGCACGAACGACGGCGCCTATACGGCAAGTCTCGATGAGGACTACGATTTCGCGGTCTGGCGTTCACTGCGCTCCATCGACATTGCGCGCGCGCTCGGCACGAACAAAATTCAGCTTTGGTACGCGCGGGAAGGCACGCTGTGCGCCGAAGGCAAAGACCCCGTCGCAAAAATCAAAAAAATGCGCGATGCGATCAACACGATGCTCGAATACGATCCGGGTATCCTTATCCTCATCGAACCCAAACCCAATGAGCCGATCGACCGCAGCTACTGCGGTACGGCGGGTCATGGCCTCGCGCTCGGCGCACAGACGATCGACCCGTCCCGCGTAGGGCTTTGCATCGAGAGCGCCCATTCTATCCTCGCCGGACTCGACCCCGCCAACGACATGGCCTTCGGCCTTGCGTGGAACAAGCTGTGGGGCGTTCATCTCAACGACCAAAACGGAATCCGCTACGACCAGGACAAGAGTTTCGGCGTCGACAATTTGCGGCAGGCGTTCAATCAGGTCAAAGTGCTTTACGAAAACAATTTCGGCGACCTCGGCAATTTCGAGTGCGTCGGACTCGACGTCAAAGCCATGCGCACACAGCCGGCGGAAGACTGCTACCGCCACCTAATCAACAGCAAAGCCATCTTCCTGAAACTGCTCGAAAAGGTAAAGCGTTTCGACTATGATTTCCAAAAGAAATGCGTCACCGAACAAAATTTCGAAAAACTCGAAATGTACGTGATCGACTTGCTTTTGGGCGAGGCTTAGACCGCGTATTTTTGTGGAAATCGCAGAAACAGAAGGAATCATAGAGCGGAATGTGGGCGATAACGTAATGAATAAGGGCATAGCAATCGCAGGCAATCTGATTGTCGATAATATAAAATTTGTGGAGAAATGGCCCGTGGTAACAGGCCTGACGACCATCACGCGCCAGATAAAGAAGCTGGGCGGCTTGGCCTGCACCTGTACCGTATGCACGGCCAAGCTGGATTCTTCTGTTCCGATCCGCGTGGTCGGCATCTTGGGGGAAGACGATCTCGGTGATCTGATTCTCAGCGAATTCGCAAAGTATCCGCAGATCGATACGAAATTTGTCACACGGGAAGGAGAGACATCCTACACCGACGTCATGACCGAGCCGGATGGCCGCCGGACATTCTTTCAATTCCGGGGGGCGAACGCCATGCTCGGATCGGAGCATTTTGATTTTTCAAAGATCGAAGCAGATATTCTACACATCGGCTATATCCTGCTGCTGGATACGCTGGACGGGCCGGATCCGGACTACCCGACAGCCCTTTGCCGTGTACTGGCAGGCGCACAGGCTGCCGGGATCCTGACTTCTGTAGACGTAGTAAGTGAGGATGGTGATCGTTTTCAAAAAATCGTCACCCCCGCGCTTGCCTATACGGATATCCTGACGATCAATGATTTTGAGGGATCGCGGGTGACCGGAATTCCTCTTCGGGATGAAGACGGAAGACTGCTTGCGGAAAATCTTGAGCCCTGCGCGCGTGCGCTTGCCGTGATGGGTGTTCGCAAATGGGTTTGCGTACATATGCCTGAGGTGGCGGTCGGGATCGACGTCGAAAACGATCGGTATTACGAAAAGAAGACGCTCAAGCTTCCGGATGACTATATCTACTCGAGTGTGGGCGCAGGTGACGCCTTTGCGTGCGGGCTCTTGCTCGGCGCTTATCACGGATTTTCTCTGCCGGAAGCAATCGAACAGGCCAATGCCGTTGCGGCACAGAGCCTTGCCGGCGACAGTGGAGCCTCGGCGCTCATGCCTCTGCCGGAACTGCGTGCGGTCATGAAGCAATACGAGTAAGACAAGGAGACAGGATGAAAACGACAGCGCTCAGACTCTATGGCAAGAAAGATCTTCGGATGGAGAGTTTCGAACTTCCTCCCATTCAGGAGGACGAGATCTTAGTCAAAGTGGTGACGGACAGCCTTTGTATGAGTTCCTACAAAGCCGCCCTGCGCGGCGAAGATCACAAGAGGGTGCCGGCGGATATCCATGTGAACCCGACCGTACTCGGCCACGAATTTTGCGGTGAGATCGTTGAAGTCGGTGCGAAATGGCAGGATGACTGGAAGCCCGGTATGCGTTTTGTGGTTCAGACCGGGATGAAAGAAACTTACGAGGCCATCGGTTACAGTTTCCGAAACATGGGCGGCGATATGACCTACGGGATCCTCCCTGCGTTTGTCATAGAACATGGTTATGTAATCCCTTATGACGGAGAGGCGTTCTTCTATGGCTCCTTGCTCGAGCCGCTCTCTTGCGTGACCGGTGCGGTGCATGGACAGTACCACACACGGCATGGCGAATACACGCATGAAATGGGCATCAAAAACGGCGGGAAAACAGCGGCGCTCGCAGCGGCCGGCCCAATGGGACTTGCCTTGCTTGACTACCTCATCCACAGGGAGGAACATCCGAGTCTTCTCGTGGTGACAGATATCGATGAAGACCGGCTTGCACATGCCGCGCAGGTGCTCACGCCCGAGGATGCCAAACGCTTCGGTGTGGAACTTGTTTACCTGAACACAGCGATCGCGGAAGACCCTGCCGCTGCCTTGCGGGAACTTACGGGAGGCGAAGGCTATGACGACGTTTTTGTCTTTGCGCCGGTCCCTGCTGTTGTCGAGCAGGGGGATGCGATCCTTGCTTATGATGGTTGTCTGAATTTCTTTGCCGGCCCGGAAAACGAAAAGTTCTCCGCTTCGTTCAATTTTTATGACGTCCATTACAATGCGACACATATCGCGGGAACGAGCGGAGGCAATACAGACGATATGCTTGAATCTCTCGAACTCGCGAATGAGGGCAGAATCACGCCGGCCATTCTCGTGACGCATGTCGGCGGACTGGACTGCGCCGCGGAAGCGACGCTGGGTATGCCAAAAATCGGCGGCGGAAAAAAATTGATTTACAATCATTTTTCCATGCCGCTGACAGCGATCGCGGATTTTGATAAACTTGGGGAAACAGAGCCATTTTTTAGAGAACTGGCAGTGATTGTTAAGAAGGCCGGCGGACTTTGGAATAAGGAGGCGGAGGATTTCTTGCTGGCAAACAGAATACCTCTTGAATAATACTAAAATATACTGTAATGTACTGTTACTTTGATGAAAAGGTGTAGCCAATGACTGAATTATTAAGATTGACACACATATCGAAAACCTTTCCGGGGGTAAGGGCGCTCGACGACATCAGCTTCACGCTGAACGCGGGTGAGATTCATTGTATTTGCGGAGAGAACGGCGCCGGCAAGTCCACCCTGATCAAAATCATCTCCGGGGCCTATCAGCCGGACGCAGGCGGTGAGATCCTCTTTGAGGGAAATCCCGTCTCCCTTACGCCACAGGGTGCCATGGAACTCGGCATCCAGACGATTTATCAGGAGCATACGATTTTCGGACCTCTTTCTGTTACGGAGAATATCTTTGTCGGCATGGAGATCACGAAGACCGGTTTTATGCGGTATGCCGAGATGCGCAAACGTACGCAGGAAGTCCTTGATTATCTGGACTCGGCGATTGACCCTGACGCATTGGCGGAGACGCTTTCCTCCGGTGAGCAAAAGATCATCGAGTTTGCGAAAGCGCTGGTCTTTGACCGCAAGGTCATCATCCTCGACGAACCGACAGCGTCCTTCTCGATCACGGAGATCGAAAATCTGCTGGGGATTGTTGCAAAGATCAAAGAACGCGGGATCGGAATCATATACATTTCCCATCACCTGGATGAAGTGGAACGCATCGCCGACCGCATCACGATCCTGCGCGACGGCAAACACATCAAGACCGATGATGCGTCGGCGATCACCAATCAGGAATTGATTCGTTTGATGGTCGGCCGCGATGCCTCGGCGTTTTACAACCGCGAGCATTTCCCGCCGGGAGAGATCGCGCTTGAAGCGAAAGGACTGACAGGCAACGGTGTGAACGATTGCTCGTTTTATGTGCGGCGCGGGGAAGTGCTTGGCTTTGCGGGCATGGTCGGTTCCGGTCGTTCCGAGCTCATGACACTCCTGTTCGGCGGCGTCTCGAAAGTGTCCGGAACCGTGAATATTTTCGGCGAAGAGGTCAACATCAACAACCCGCGCAAAGCGATACGGCACAAAATGTGTTATATTACAGAAGACAGACAACATACCGGTCTTTTTCTGATTCATACGATCGCGCGCAATACGATTATCGCCAATCTGCTCATCAGCCAAGGCGCTTTTTATATGCCGGACAAAGAAGAGAAGATCGGACAAGAATATGTGGAAAAACTCGGCACGAAAGCCGAAAATGCAGACGTGCTTGTCGGCAACCTGTCCGGCGGCAACCAGCAAAAAGTCGTACTCGCAAAGTGGTTCAACACGGTAGGCGAGATCTTTATCTTTGACGAACCGACAAGGGGGATTGATGTCGGCGCCAAACAGGAGATCTACCAGTTGATGACGAACCTTCTTCGCGAAAACAAAGCGATCATCATGGTCTCCTCCGATATGCCGGAGGTCATTTCCATGAGCGACCGCATCATGGTGATGAAAGACGGACGCATTGCAGGAGAGGTGTCAGGAGATCATGTCACAGAAGAAAACGTACTTGATTTATCAATAGGAGGAAAGAAGATATGAGTGGAGACGGCGAAAGACTCGGACAAAAGAAATCGGGGTTCAAGTGGAACTCCAATCTGAATGTCGTGGTCATTTGGCTCGCTTTTGTGCTGATCATTACTTTGTTTCAGGTGGTTTCACTGACGCCGGGCAAATTCCCGACGATGATCGCTCCCGCCAATCTGACCAATGTACTCTCGCAGGTATCTGCGACAGGCATCATGGCGATGGGGATGGCTTTGGTCATGATCGCGGGCGGCATTGATCTTTCGGTCGGCATGCTGACCAGCTTCGTCGTGCTGTACGCGGCGAAAAGCTTCCGCGACTTCGGACTATCGCTGGAAGCCGCACTCATCACGGCTGTGATCTTTGCGATTCTATTTGAAGCCGGTATGGGCTTTATTGTTTCCAGGCTCAATGTCGAACCCTTCATCATCACGCTAGGGGGTATGATTTGCTTCCGGGGCGTTGCTTTGCTGGTCGTACATTCGCAGGAAATCAGCATGAACGGCGCAATGGATCCGCTGAAGACTTCGGTCATTTCGGAAATCAAAGACCCCGCCGGGCTGACGGTCAATCTTCCGCCGTATATCTTCATCTTCTTTGGCGTCACCGTCATCATGTGGATTGTGATGCGATTTTCCAAATACGGACGCCGTATCTACGCGGTCGGCGCCAACAAGAACGCCGCTTATCTCGCAGGTATCGACGTCAAGAATGTCATTTTCTCGACTTATCTCATCAATGGTTTCCTTGTAGCGATCGCTTCTCTGTGTCTGCTGGCCCGTGTCAATACAGCCATCATCACGGTCGGTCAAAACAAAGAGATCGACGTCATCGCCTCCGCGGTGATCGGCGGGGTTGCGCTCTCGGGAGGCAAAGGTTCCATTTGGGGCGTCTTTATCGGAGCGATCCTCATGGGCGCGATCGAAAACGGCATGAATATTCTCCGCTTGAATGCGGAATGGCAGTATGTTGCAAAAGGCCTCATTATCATCGGTGCGGTTTCGGCCGGGGCGATTGTGGCCGGTATGCAGAACAAACGCCAGCTCAGGATGAAACAGGATGTTTCGGCACTGGTAGGCGCAGCAATCGATCATGCTGCCGACGCGGAGTAGCCGAAAGACCTTATTCATAAAAAAAAACCGTTATCACCAATCAAATACAGACCGTTATCACCATTTATAAAGAAAACTTATTACAAGTACCAAGGAGGAAAAACTATGGAAAAGTTTAAAAAGAGTAAGGTATTAATGATGATCCTCGCGATCGCGATGGTCATGGTCTTTGCCGTTGGCTGCGGCAGCAAGCCTGCGGAAACACCGGCGCCCGCGCCTGCGGACTCCGGAAGTTCGGCAGCTGCTCCGGCGGAGGAAACGCCGGCGGCTGAGGTTCAGACCAAGACGATCGGCTTCTACGCCGATGCAGCGGATTCCTATTATTCGCTGATGAACGACGCGCTGGGCAGACTTGCCGCACAGGATCCGGAAACGGATTGGACGATCGACTACAAAGCCGGTCAGAGCACCGCGGATGAGCAGCTGAAAGCCGTTGAGGACTTTATCACGGCCGGTTATGACGCCATCATCGTGATTCAGAACAACCCAAACACAACAAGTGAGTGCATTGCGAAGGCGAAGGACGCGGGCATCCCCTATTTCGGCGCCGCCCACTTCTTTGGCGATGTACCGAATTCCGGTGATTCCACAGGTTCCACCAACTATGACTTCCAGCAGGGCGGCGTCCTCGCAGGCCAGGATGCACTCGCCAATGGCGTGAAGAACGTCATCATGATCGAGGGCGTGCTCGGACAGGGCTCTGCTTCCGCCCAAAGCCTTGGCTTCCTGCTTGCTTATGAAGAAGCCGGCAAGAGCCTTGGAACCAAAGCTGACGGTTCCGCCTGGACTGCGGAAGAAATCGCGAAACTGAAACCTTCCATGAGCGAAATCAAAGGAGATTATGATGTAGCGATCGTTTCTTGGAACTCCGGAAACTGGATGGCTGAGCCGGCACAGAAGGCGATGTCAGACGCGATCACATCGCTCGGCAAAGATGGATGGGACGGCGCTTATGTACAGAACAATCCGATGGTAGAAGGCGCGATCGCCGCGATGACAGACAACGGTCTGACAACAGACGATTACTGGCTCGGTTCCATGAACGGCCGCGAGATCTCCTGGGGATGGGCCAAGGAAGGCGTCATTTCTGTTGACGTCAACCAGTCCTCGATGTCGGAAGGCGTACTCCTTTATCAAATGCTCAAAGAGTATTTTGCTACAGGCAGTGTTTCCAGGCCTCATCTGCATCCGTATCTGACGGCTTACACGAAGAACAATATCAATGAACTCGAACCCAGCCTCGTGCCCGCAACAGATGTCGACAATTTCATCAAAGGCGTAAATGACAATTCCTTTGTTTGGAAGATTGATGATCCGAAGTTCGTTGAGATCGCAGGCTACTAAACCAGTCCAATCTCTACAACAGCAAACGGCAACAGGTCTGTATTAAATTCTAATTCTAGGGGAGACTGCGTTAGCCGCAGTCTCCCTGTGGTTTTCTCAAACGGCGGCAGCATTATGAAACATGGAGGTACAATATGAAAGTCGGAGTATTCTTAGCGCTAGAGCCATACACCAGCGCCGAACACAATCTGAAATTAGCTCATGAAGCGGGATTTACCTGCGCGGATATCACAGATACACACTCCGGCGGCAGTATGTTTGCTTCTGCGGGGCTGTCCGCGTCTATTAGTCTGGACAGCAACCCCTTTGACGTCAAACGTATGTTTGACAAATACGGTATGGAAATCATGACAATCAGCGCTCATGCAGCGTTGCTCGAAGCTTCGCACCCGGCGGAGTTCCAAACAAGAGAAATCATGCAGGCGATTCGTTTCGCCGCTGCGATCGGCGTACGCGACGTCGTGACGACGGAGTCGTATGCCAAAAGCGAATGGTCGAACAAATTGTCCTACGACCAATGTGTCTTTACCTGTGCGGAAAAACTCTATCAGCCCTGCCGCATGGCGGAAGATTATGGTGTGAATATCATTTTCGAGCCGCACGGTCCGCTGACGGATTCTATCACGGGGATTGGTGATGTGATGGAATTGCTTGGCAATCCGAAATCACTTGGAGTCAATATGGATACGGGAAATTCGTGGCTCGGCGGCACCGACCCCGTTGAGCTTGCTAAGACATATAAAGACAAGATATTTCACATTCACTGGAAAGATCTCGGGGAAGAATGGATTCCGAAGCGCGGCACGGTATTTGGTTGCGGCTTTTCGACAATCCAGGTCGGTACGGGCAGTATCGATATTGCCGGCGTGATCGACGTCTTAAAGGATAGCGACAAGATACACTATTCGACGCTCGAAGTCGCGGGCACGCCCGAACTGCTTCGCGCAAGCGCGGATTATATCTACAACCTTTGGAACGCATAGTGACAGAAGTGCCGGAGCGCAGATTGCGGGTCAAGCCCGCAATGACAGAGGTGCCGAATCGCAATGACAGAAGTTCCGGAGCGCAGTGACAGAAGACATGACAGAATAGTTGAAAATCATGGAGGTGAAAACGATGGCAAGACCGGTAACATTGATGACAGCGCAGTGGGGCGACCTCGATCTCGATACCCTATGCAAACTGGCAAAGGAAATGGGATATGATGGCCTCGAACTCATGGAAGGCGCGCATTTCGACGCCAAGAAAGCGGCGGCGGATCAGTCCTATGCGGACAGTATTCTGGCGACTTTGGACAAATACGGACTCAAGACTTGGGCCGTGGCGGCGCACGTCGTAGGGCAGTGTGTCGGCGATAATTGGGATCCCAGGCTCGATGGCTTCGCGCCAAATGCGCTTGCCGGCAAGCCGGATGAGATCCGCGCCTGGGCGATCGAGACGATGAAGGCTGTACCGAAAGCGGCAAAAAACCTGGGCGTTTCTGTCGTGACCGGGTTCCTCGGCTCACCGATCTGGGCGTATTGGTATTCCTTCCCGCAGACTTCGGAAGAGATCATAAGTGCGGGATACAAACGTATCGTAGAACTTTGGTCGCCGATCTTTGATGAGTTTGACAAGGAAGGTGTGCTGTTTGGCCTCGAAGTTCATCCGACGGAGATCGCATTCGACTATTATACGTGGCAGCGTTTGCTGAAGGAATTCAATTACCGAAAGACGCTCGGCCTCAACTATGACCCGAGCCATCTGCTCTGGCAGGGCGTCAATCCGACGATCTTTCTGCGTGATTTCATTGACCGTGTTTATCATGTCCATATGAAGGACGCTGCGGTGACGCTCGACGGAAAAGCCGGAATCCTCGGGTCGCATATCGAATTCGGCGATACGAAGCGCGGCTGGAATTTCCGTTCGCTCGGACACGGCGGCGTCAATTTTGAAGATATCATCCGCGAACTGAATGTGGGCGGCTATGATGGTCCGCTTTCGGTCGAGTGGGAAGACAGCGGTATGGAACGTGTTTACGGCGGTACGGAAGCGGCAGCCTTCGTCAGGAAGGTAGACTTCGCGCCGTCGGATATCGCGTTTGACGCAGCGATGGGAAATGATTAAAAACTCGTGATCAGGAGGTGTAATAATGAGTGAGAAACTGAAATATGGGATGATCGGCGGCGGTCCCGGCGCCTTTATCGGCGGCGTTCACAGGGCGGCAATCCGGATCAATGATGAGGCGGAACTCGTCGCTTGGGCCGATGTGATTCCGGAAGAAGCGCGGCTTAAGGCCGGTGTGGATATGGGTGTGGCACCAGACCGGATTTATGGATCTTTCGATGAGATGGCAGCTGCGGAAGGCGCGCGCGAAGACAAAATCGACTGGATCGATATCGTGACGCCGAACGCTTTCCATTATCCGGCGGCAAAAGCTTTCTTGGAGAAAGGCATCCACGTCGTTTGCGAAAAACCGCTTTGCTTTACAAAAGAACAAGGCGAGGATCTCAAACGTATCGCGGCGGAAAACGGCGCGCTTTTCGCCGTGACTTATGTGTATACGGGCCATGTGATGGCGCGCGAGGCGAGACAACTTGTTCGCGATGGCGTCATCGGAGAAATTCGTATGGTCATGGGCGAGTATCCGCAGGATTGGCTGCTCGACGCGCTGGAGACCATCACGGAGGACAACAAACCCTGGCGTGCGGATCCCAAACTGTCGGGGCGCGGTGCGGCGGTCGCGGATCTCGGTACGCACATTGAAAACTGGGTGAGTTATGTGACCGGTCTTCAGATCGAAAAACTCGCTTGCAACCTCGACGTCTTTGGTAAGGGTGGCGTGCTCGACAACAACGTGGAAGCGCTGATCAAATTCAAAGGCGGGGCGACGGGCATCTATTGGACGAGCCAGGTTGCGATCGGTTTTGACAATGCCTTGAAGATCCGTATTTTCGGAGACAAGGGTACGCTTGAGTTTGTGCAGGAAGAAAATAACTACCTGCGCGTCTCACTCCGCGGCGAACCACCGAAGATCTACTCGCGCGGCGCGGGCTATCTCACACCGGAAGCGAAGAAATACGGCCGCGTACCGACGGGACATCCGGAAGGATTGACGGAGGCGTTTGCGAATATCTATAAGGATTTTGCCGCGGCGATACGCGACAAGAAGGCGGGCAAAGACATCGTCGAAGACGATTACGGCTATCCGACTGTGCAGATGGGCATTGACGGCGTTGAGTTCTTCAACAAATGCGTCGACAGCCATGAAGCCGGCGCTGTCTGGGTCAACATAGAGTAGTTGGAAGCAGCTGCGTTGCAGCATGACAGTGCATCTGAGCAGATAGGAGGAATAAGTGTTATGAAATTTGGAATGAATTCGCTTGCCTGGCAGTCTCCGGTGACCGAGATCGAGCGCCTGCTCGCTCTGTCAAAGAAGTATGAGTGCGAGATTTTCGAGTTGGCATTGGAAGATTTCACTACGCTCGACCCGGATCGAATCAACAAGGCGATCGAGGATTCGGGCGTGCAAATCAAAACCGTGACAGGCGTTCATGGCCCGACTCGTGATATCTCAGCGGATACAGAAGAGTTGCGTCAGCTTGGAATCCAGTATGCCAAGGATATGGTGGACTTCGCCGTTGCGATCGGCGCAGAGGTCATCGTCGGGCCGATCTATTCGGCGGTCGGCAAGGCGCGGCAGCAAACGCCCGAGGAGATCGATCTCAAGTGGAAATACGGCGTCGAAAACATGAAGGTCATTGCGGAGTACGGCGCGAAATACGGAATGAAATTCGGTGTGGAACCGCTGAACCGCTTTGAGACGGATTTCATCAATATCGTGGAACAGGGCGTCGAATACATTCATCGCATTGGTTATGACAATGTCGGGTTTTTGCTCGACACCTTCCATATGGGCATCGAAGAAGCAGGTGTTCCTGCCGCCATCCGGCTGGCGGGAACAGAAAGCAAGATCTTCGATCTCCATGCATGCGGGAACAACCGCGGGACGCCGGGCTTGGACAATACGAATTGGGGTCCGATTCGCGATGCGATCAAGGATGTTGGGTATGACGATTATTGTATCATTGAAAGCTTCACGCCGGATTGCGTGGAGATCGCGAAAGCGGCGTCAGTCTGGAGGCCGTTCTCCGAGTCGCCGGAATCGATCGCCAGGGACGGGATTCCGTTCCTGAAGAATTTGTTTGCGGGATGACGGGATTAGAAGGAGGTAAACAGATATGGGAAAGAAAAAAGTATCGATCGGCAGTTGGGCGTATGCGTTTTTAGCGACGCCGATTTTGCTCCCTGAGGCAGCTGCAAAGCTTGCTGAACTCAAATTCGATGGTATCAGCATGGGCGGTTTCGTGCCTCATGCCGCGCCGAAGGATTTTGATACAGACGAAAAACGCGCCGAACTTGCAAAACTTCTCGCGGACAATGCGCTCGAAGTCGCAGATTATGCAGTCGATCTTTGGAGTGTGGACGCGATCGAACAGACCGAAGAGTGGATTGCTCTCTTTGAAGAAAGCAGCGATTTTGCGAAGAAGATGGGATGGGATACGATCCGCGTCGACACAGGACGCAAAAAGGTCTATGTGCCCGAGGGCATGACCTATGCGGAATTGCGTGCCAAGGTCGTAGACAATTTCAAACGCATTTCAAAGTATGCGGCGAAAAACGGACAGCAGGTCGTCTGGGAATTTGAACCGGGCTTTGTCGTCAACGAACCGAAATATATCCTGGAGGTTTTCGAACGGGTAAACGAGCCTAATTTCTCGATTCTCTTTGATACTTGTCACGGGCATATGGCTTCCATTGGCGCCAATCACATTGAGCCTGCTCCGCTCGAAGGCGGCGTACTTGAATTCATCCGGCTCCTGAAAGGCAAGATCGGTTTTGTGCATGTGATCGATTCGGACGGCACTCTGAACGGAGACAATACCAGCACGCACTCGCCGTTCGGTCAGGGCGTCCTGAACTTCGATGAGCTCATCCCTGCGCTGCTGGACGCCGGCTATACGGGCGATTGGTGGGCAATCGACCTTTGCGAGTGCCCGGACGCCTGGGAGTCGACCGCCGACTGCAAGAAGTTTGTGGACGGCTTCAACGAAAAATTCGCAGACTACGTGCCGAAAGCGTAGCAGGACGACAGGAAGGTGTTTCTGAACAGGAAGCAGGCAAGGAGAACTGTTAGAGATGGCAACAGATAAAAGTACGGCAAAAACGATTTTGGAACAGGGCGGCGGGATTCTTTCCCTCGCACCCAACTGGGTTCCGCGGCCGTTCAACCGACCCGGAAACCGGCTCCGGCTTCATCCCGATGACACTTATGCCATGGGAATGGAGCGCGGTGCGATCGTCGAGCGCTGGTTTTCCTCGATCACGCCGGTCGAAACGGCAGGCGCGGTTCCGCACGAAGGTATGAGTTTCGTCAACGTAGACGGCGATCCGTCCCACAAGATCTTATTTAAGGATTTTGTGGACGCACTCGGCCCGGAACTCTATGGAGAAGAGTTGCACGAGCGTTACGGAACGTGGCCGATGTACTCGAAGTTTTACGATTACAACGAGCCTCTCTTCCATCATGTGCATCATGGCCCCGAGGCCTGCGCGAAAGTCGGCGTGACGCCGAAACACGAGCATTATTTCTTCCCGAAACAGTACAACAATCATCGGGGGACCAGACCAACGAGTTTTTTTGGCTTTGATCCGTCTGTGACGAAAGAAGAGGTAAAGGGACGTCTGGCAAAGCACGAGGAAGAGAATACGCGAATCCTGGAATTGTCGCGAGCATTTCAGATCGAACTTGGTACGGGATGGTATACGCCGGCCGGCGTCGTGCATGCGCCGGCTTCTCTATGCACCTATGAACCGCAGTGGAACTCCGATGTCATGGCGCTGTGGGAAAACGTGGTCGGCAGCGGCGAGGTCTTCGGCTATGACTGGCTGAGCGGCTATCTGCCGCCCGGCAAAGAGCGGGATCTCGACGCCATTTTGGCTGTCGCGGACTGGGAGCTGAACACATTGTCCAACTATCGCCAGGAGTTCTTCCGGCCGCCGGTAAGCGAAAGTTCGGGAGAGGGCTGGAAACAGGATTGGATTGCTTACGGCAATCCCTATGTGGCGGCCAAGGAACTGACGGTCGAGCCGGGTAGGGAAATCGTGATCAAAGACAAAGCGGCTTATGGCTGTCTCTGCGTGCAGGGACATGGGTATTTCGGAGATTTTGTGATCGAGGCGCCGACGCTCATCCGCTATGGGCAGCTGACGGCGGATGAGTTTTTCGTGAGTAGGGGACGTGCGGCGGAAGGGGTGCTTGTGCGGAACGAGTCGCCGGTAGAGCCGCTCGTGATTTTGAAGCATTTCGGTCCGGATGTTGGCGGGGCGGAGATCAGGAACGGATTGTAGCTTGCGTTCCTTCGCCGCAGATTCGCTGGTATCCTTCGGGTTGCTGGTGCGTTTTGCGAAACGAAACATCGTTGTTGGTTTTTAGTGCAACGCAAAGGCAACCCTTCGGACACCAGCGAATCTGCTGAGGGGTAAGAATCGCAAATGGATTCTGCACCTTTGGCGCAGAATGACGGTGAAAATCGCAGCATGATTTGAAAAAGAGGAGGGATTGATATGCAGGGTAAGATGAAAGCGGTAGTGTTTTATGAGCCGCTGGTGATGAAGAATGAAGAAGTTGACATTCCTCAGATTGCGGACAACGAGGTCTTGGTCAGGGTCAAAGCCGTGGGGATCTGCGGCTCGGACGTCAGCTATTATTACGGGCATAGCCCGCTGGATACACCGGACGGCAAGGGTCCGCTCTTTTTGGGACACGAGGCTTCGGGCGTGATCGCCGAAGTTGGCGGAATCCCTGCGAAACTCGGTCTGTTTCAGGAAGGCGATCGCGTCACGATCAATCCGGTGCAGCAGTGCAACGCCTGTCCGGCCTGTATGCGCGGGGAGTTCAACGTTTGTCCGCACTGCGAGGTCATCGGCGTGTCGGTCAACGGGTGTTTTGCCGAATATGTGAAAGTCAAATACACACATGCGTACAAAATTCCGGATGAGGTGAGTTTTGAATCCGCGGCTCTCTCGGAGCCGCTGGCCTGCGCAACGCACGGTATTTTTGATCTCGATATCAAACTTGGGCAGACGGTGGTGGTCTACGGGCTCGGTGGGATTGGACTCATGATGGTGCAGCTTGCGAAAGCGTCAGGTGCGGGCAAGGTGATTGCGATCGGCGTACGAGATTATGGGATTGAGAAAGCGCTTGCGGTCGGTGCGGACGATGCGATCAATGTACGCGACAAGAATTCGAAATATTATACGGACGATACGGCTGCGAAGATCAAAGAATTCAACGGCGGCGAACTTGCGCCGCGCTGTATCGTGCCGACGAGCAATATCGCGGCGCTGCAGGATGCGCTGAATGTGACAGGACCCTGCTCAACGGTCACATATTTTGGTTTGCCGTCTCCGGAAGACCGTCTTCAGATCGATGTGCTTGGCGCGATCCAGTCGGAACGGACGATTCGCTTTGCGTGGCTGGCACCGGGCGTGTGGGACAATGTCTCCCACGCTGTGGCTTCCGGCCAGGTCGACTTGTCACAGATCATTACGAACCGATTCACGCTTGACCGGACGGAAGAGGGCATCCGGTATATGAAGGAAAGCAAGGACGACAAGATCAAAGGACTGGTGATCGTCGACTGATGCTATATATTGGATTAGATGTCGGCACGTCGGGTTGTAAAGCATCTGTCATAGACGGAGAAGGCAGGATATACGGATCCGCCATCCGGGAATATCGGATGGCAGCCCCGCTTCCCGGACGGATCGAGATCGACGCCCGCATTGTTTGGAAGGCTGTACGCGAAACACTTGCGGAAGTGGCCAGGGAGGATATCGCGGCGCTGGCGGTCGGTTCTTTCGGCGAGGCGATCGTGCCCGTTGCGAAAGACGGAACTGTACTGGCAGGCAGCATTTATTATTCTGATATCCGGGGGTCAGGCGAGGTGGACGACATCTTGGACACCTTCGATGCCGCGCATATCATGGAGATCACGGGCATGCCCCCCAACCCCATGTTTTCCGCGAACAAATTGCTCTGGATAAAGAAAAATGAACCTGCTTTGCTTGACGAAGCAAAATACCTTATGCTTTACGGCGATTTTATCGCTTATCAGCTGACGGGTGAGCGGGCGGTCGACTACTCGCTCGCTTCACGCACCATGTTGTTTGATATTCGGGAAAACCACTGGGCGACGGATGTGATCTCAGCGCTCGGGCTTCCGAACGACCGGTTTTCCGCACCCGTACAGGCCGGGACGACGATCGGCAAGATCCTGCCGGTGGTGGCGGCTGAGATCGGACTGCCGCAGACCATGCTGGTCGTGGCGGGCGGGCACGATCAGGCACTTGCCGCTCTGGGGAGCGGGGCGGCGTTGCCCGGCGACGCAGTAGACGGTATGGGGTCGAGTGAATGTATCACGACGGTGCTCGGATCCGGTGAGATCAGCGCGCGCATGGCGGAATACAATTTCTGTAAGGAACCGCATGTGGTTCCGGGGCGTTTTATCACGCTGGCTTTCAATGCTTCGGCAGGGACGGCGATCTCTTGGTGTAAGGATATATTTTTTGCGGAACGGGCGAAGGCTGCAGCAGCAGCAGGGCAGAGTATTTACCGGCTTTTAGACAAAGATTGTCCGAAAGAGCCGACGGAACTCCTGTTTCTTCCCTATGTGGGCGGTTCCGGGACGCCGCATTTCGATTCCTCTGTCGGCGGCGCCTTTGTCGGGCTGACACTGGCGACAAGAGAAGAAGACCTGTACAAAGCGGTGCTCGAAGGCATTTGCCTCGAGATGCAGTACAACCTCGTCTTACTGGAACGCTGTGGGCTCGCGCCGAAGGACATCCGGGTAGTTGGTGGGGGCTCCAAGTCGGAAGTTCTCATGCAGATCAAAGCGGATGTATTGGGCCGGAGGGTGGAAACGCTGGAACAACGGGAGGGCGGTACGATCGCACTCGGGCTCCTCTGCGCAAAGGCGATGGGCGAGATCTGTGATTTGCCCTCTGCGGCGAAAGCGGGTGCGCGTGTCTGTGCGGTCTACGACCCCGACCCCGTACATGCAGAATATTATTCAAAAAAAATGGAGAAGTATCAGAAACTCTACGGAGCGATCAAAGGGCTGGGATAAATAACACAGCGCGAAAGGGAGAACAATGGCATTTATTACGGATCGGAATACGGCAAAAGGAATTTTCGAGGATGCGGCGCGGCGCGACGTCAGCATTGCATTGTTTTGTACAGGGAGCTTTTGGAACACGGAGGCTATCCTGCTGGCGGCGAGCCGGTATGCAAAGCGGCATGGGATCGAGAATATTCCGGTCGTGATTGCGATGACGAGCCTTTACTCCCATATGCAGCAAGTGACGCGCGTCACATACAGCAGGGATGCGAAGTTTGGCCTGCGGGCGGTGCTCGAATATGCGCGGATGTTGAGCGAGGGGCCGTATGCGCCGTATCCGAATGTGGCCGTGATGACGCACCTCGATCACGCGCATCCCGACACCGACAAGTGGGCGCTTGAGAACAATACGGATCTGCTGACGAGCGTGATGTTTGACGCGCAAACGCTGCCCTATGAGGAAAATGTAAAGCGCACGAAGGAATATGTGCGGCAGTACGGCGATCAAATACTGGTCGAGGGGATTATTGAAAGCTTGGCAGTCGGGGATGGCACGGACGCGTCGCAGCGCGACGATTATATCGAAAAGGCCGTGGAATTCATCGCGGAAACAGGCGTGGATTTCCTGGTGGCTGATCTCGGCACAGAACAGCAGTCGTCAGGAACGGAAGCGCACTATCTGAAGGCGCGCGCGCGCGCGCTCACCGCGGCGCTCGGGCGCAGAATGATCGTCCTGCATGGCGTATCCAGTATGAAAAATGAGGACATTCGCGGCTTGGCAGCGGATGGCGTGATTCGCGTCAATATGTGGACGCGCATCGTGCGGGAGTCGGGACAATATGCCGCGCGCCGTTTGGCGGAACGTTTGCCGCTGATCGAAGCAAATGATTTCGAAGCTGCTGAGGCGACGGCCTATATCAACGACAATATTGAAGAAGCCGCTCGTGTGATGGAAATCGTTATGGATGGTCTCGGCTACGCCAATTTGGCGAAATAGCAATGGCAGACAGGGACGAACTAAAGCGTTTCTCTGAACTTTAGGAGCGCTTCTTCGAGGCTGTGATCTTTGCGGAAGACGGCGGATGACCCGAGTACGAGGAAATCGGCGCCGACTTCCGTGATTTCGCGCACATTCGCAAATCCGATGTTGCCGTCAACTTGGATCTCGAAGTCCTTGAGTCCTTTCGCATCGGCCAGAGCGCGTAATTCTTTGATTTTGCGCAGGGTTTCGGGAATGAGTTTTTGCCCCGCATAGCCGGGGTTCACGAGCATGAGCAGCACGCCGCTGACGTCTTCCATGACATATTCGACCGCCGAAAGAGGTGTGGCGGGGTTCAGCGCGGCGAGCGCTTTGGCGCCGGTCTTTTTCACGGTCTGGATGGCACGGTGCAGGTGCTTCGTGCTTTCGGCATGGACGGAAACGTACTCTCCGGGCCGGGGAGCAAACCAAGCGATCTTGGGCTCGGGGTTCGTGATCATCAGATGGATGTCGAGCGGGATAGACGTAAGCGCGCGCAGCCGGGCGCAGTAGTCCGTGCCGAGCATGAGATTGGGAACGAACACCCCGTCCATCACATCAACATGAAGATAGTCGATGCCGTGTTTCTCAAAAACGGCGAGCGTCTCACGCAGGGCGCCAAGATCGGCGCACATCATTGACGGAGATAACTTAATATGTTTTGTCATAGCCAGATTCCTATCATTGTAGTTACTGTCATGGCTTGACGATGACGCGCAGGCCTTCTTTGCTTTCGGCAATGCGGAACGCTTCGTTCACTTCATCGAGTGAAAATCGGTGAGAGATAAAAGACTGAATATCGAGTTTGCCCGAGGAAATCAATTCGATCGCGAGGCGGTGGTGCCGCGGCACGGAGCCGTGGGCGCCACTGACGATGAGTTCCTTGTAATGGATCAAATTGGTCTCGAGTTCCACCTTGGAGCCCGCCGGCAGGCCGCCGAACAGGTTGACGCGGCCCCGGTTTTTCGCCATCAGCAGGGCGTCCGCATGTGCGGAGGGTGTTGGATTGGCGGTAAAGACCACATCGGCGCCCAGGCCTCCTGTTTCTTCCAGAACGCGGGCAACCTGGTCTTCTTCGGAAGAGCAGATGGTCACATCGGCACCGACTTGCTTTGCAAAGGCGAGGCGTCCCGGGGAACGGTTGATCACGATGACTTTGGCCGCACCGCTCATCAGTGCGACAGGGATGATCATGCAGCCGATCGGACCGGCACCCATGACCACCACGGTATCGCCGAGTTTGATGCCGGCGAGTTCGGTAGCGTTCAGCACACAGGCGAGCGGCTCCGCGAGGGCGCCTTCGTCGTAACTCATATGCTCAGGAATGAGGTGGACGGGCCCGAAATTCAAAACCGTGCGGTTCAGTAGAACGTATTCTGCGAAACTCCCGGGAAACTGGTAGCCCATCGCATAGTTGATTACACAATTATTGCCATGGCCGGCTTTGCAGAAATCACATTCGCCGCAGGGAACGTCGCTGCCGAGGGCAACACGGTCGCCGACTTGAAAGGACGTGACGCCTGCGCCGACTTTTATGATTTCGCCGGAAGATTCATGCCCTAGGATCGCGGGCGGGATGACGCGGTTGTTGCCGTGATGATAAATCCGCACGTCCGAGCCGCAAACCGCACAGGCATGCACTTTGACCAGCGCTTCGTCCGGCCCGACCTCAGGGGTTGGGACTTCTTTGACGACGATGTTTTCCAATGATTCCAGGACTGCTGCTTTCATGAATTACTCCTTCAATTACTCCTTCATTTCAAAGGTTCCGTCATTCGTTGTGAATGAATAAGATCTTTACATAAAACTCATTCCGGTCGCGTGCCAGCGCAAAGGCTTTTTCGCCGTCCGCGAGGGGAAATCGGTGTGTCACAAAGCCTGTGAGGTCGAGCGTACCGTCCGCCATCCAAGCCAGCGCCTGCTTCCAGTCGTTCTTTCGTGTGCTGTAGTCCGAATTCCACGTGCCTCTAATCGTGAGCTGCTTGCGCAGAATCTCCCAGTAATCGTGCTGCGAGAATGTCATATCGCCGGAGGGATTGCCCATCAGCAAGACAGTACCAAACGGCGCGGCGGCCTTGAAACAGCCGGCTACCGTGGCGGGTACCCCCGCGGCATCCAGACAGACATCGGCGCCTTGTCCGTCAGTGATGCGCTTGATTTCGTCAAGGTAATCATCGTTTCGGTTGCTGACCGCATGGGGGAATCCCAGCGTATTCGCAAAGCCGAGTTTTGTGTCGTCCACATCGAGCAAAATCACGTTTTTTGCGCCTTTCGCGCGGGCAAGCAAGGCGATGATGAGGCCGATTGCCCCCGCGCCAAAGATCGCCAGCGTATCGCCGGGCTGAAGATCCGCTCGTCCAAGTGCATGAATCGCGACGGCACAGGGCTCGGCCATAGCCGCCCATTCCGTTGGCACGTCGTCCGGCACCATAACAAGATTCCATTTCTTTACTGCGATTTTGTCGGCAAAGGCCCCGTCCCGCCGGGAGCCGTAGTAGTCATAATCGGTACAAGAGGCATAGTTTTCCTGCGCGCAGGCGTCACAAGCAAAACAAGGCAGCAAAGGAAAGACTGCGGCACGCTTGCCAATGAGGTCTTCCTCCGCAGAATCGCCGGCAGCGATGATCTCGCCGGCAAATTCATGGCCGGGGATCGTCGGAAAATGATAGGTGCCTTTGCTGAATACCCGTGGTATATCGGAGCCGCAAATGCCGGCGGCGAGCACCTGAATCAAAACTTCGTCTTTTTCGGGAATCGGGTCGGGGACGTCTTCGTACCGAAGGTCGTCAATCCCATGTAAGTTCAGCGTTTTCATAGATATTATTTTACATCAAAACCTTCCATTTGAAAACTTGTAACGTTTGACACTGATTGACAACGCGAGACACTGTTTTGTTCCAATCCAAAGCGTGGTATATTATGGACGATATCCCGCCAACACCGGTGCGCGGCAAAGCGGTGATCACAAAGGATATTTGGGTAGAGGGGCAACTCATTGATCATTTAGGAGGATGGGGGTCTTATGAAAATATTGCCGAATGTGAAATGGTATGAATCCGCGGTGTTTTACGAGTTGTATACACGCTCGTTTCGGGATGGGAACGGTGACGGTTTCGGTGATTTTGCGGGCGTTTTGGAAAAGTTGAATTATCTGTCGAAACTCGGCATAGACGCCATCTGGTTTCCGCCGTTTTATGCTTCGCCGCTGCGCGACGGCGGCTATGATATCTCGGACTACCGCGCCGTCGATGCACGGTACGGAACGATCGATGAATTTGAGGAGATCGTCGCACAGGCACACGCGCTCGGTATGCATGTCATGATGGATCTTGTTCTCAATCATACGAGCGAAAAACATGCGTGGTTTGAAGCCTCCCGCCGGAATCCAAAAGGACCGTACGGCGACTATTATGTCTGGGCCGACGACAATAAGGGCTACGCCGGTACGCGTATTATCTTCTCACAGACGGAGCCGTCCAACTGGACGTACGACGAGACGAGAGGGCAGTATTACTGGCATCGCTTCTACAAGGAGCAGCCTGATCTAAACTTCGACTGTCCGGCCGTCCATGACGAGGTATTGGCCATTGCCGACTTTTGGGCGGAGAAGGGTGTGGACGGGTTCCGGCTCGACGCGATCCCATTTCTGTATGAACGCGAGGGCACAAACAATGAGAGTCTGCCGCAGACGCATGCGTTCCTGGTAAAACTCAGGAAGCATCTCGACACGCATTATACGGATGTACCGCTGTTGGCGGAAGCGACGACGCCCATCGCCGAGAACCTAAAATACTTCGGAACGGCGGACGCGCCCGAATGTAATATGTGTTTCAATTTCCCGCTGATGACGGAATTTTATGCAGCGCTGAAGACGAAGGACGCCCGTCCATTTGTGCGTACGGCGCAGGCGGTATTCGGAAACCTTCCCCCGGGCGCTGTCTGGTCAAACTTCCTGCGCAATCACGATTTCCTCACACTCGAACTGCTCACGCCTGAGGATGCGGAAAAGATGGAGCAGTGGTATGCTCCATCCGAGGGCGTGCGGAACGGCGGCATCGCAAGACGGCTCGCGCCCTTGCTTGATTTCGACGAAAGGGCGTTGCGCGCGCTCACCGCGCTGCTGCTGGCACTGCCGGGATCACCCTGTCTGTATTATGGGGATGAGATCCTGATGAAAGATGACCCCTCGCTGTCCGACCGTGATTCTGTCCGGTTACCACTGCCTTGGGACGAAGCAGACCGCGCAGTGGCGGATCCGGATTCTTTTTGGAACTGGCTTTCGTCTACTCTGCATGCGAGAAGGGAAGCCCCGGCGCTCGTGACAGGCGATTTCGAGATCCTGCCAATCGATACGGACAAGCCGGAGATCTTGCGCTTCCGTCGCACGGCGCAGAACGGTGGTGCCGCAGCTATCTTTAAAATCAATTTCAAGTCATTGGAGTTTGGCTGGGAGAAGGTGCATTTGTAATGGCAATCGATATCGTAAAAGCATATTTCGGGCAATACGGGATCGCGGATCAAATCCTTGAATTTGATGCTTCCAGCGCGACGGTGGAATTGGCGGCGCAAGCCGCCGGCTGTGAGTCCGCCCGGATCGCCAAGACACTGTCCTTTGCTGTGGGGAACCGGCATATCCTGATCGTGACTGCCGGCGATGGGAAAGTAGACAACGCGAAATACAAGGCTCGCTTTGGTTGCAAAGCCAAAATGCTCACACCGGATGAAGTTTTGGCATATACGGGACACGAGGTGGGAGGCGTCTGCCCGTTTGGCGTCCCCGCAGCGGTAGAAGTGTATCTGGATGTTTCCCTAAAAAGATTCGAAACCGTATTCCCCGCATGCGGAAGCGCCAACAGCGCCATCGAACTGACCATCCCGCAGCTGGAAAAATACTCCGGCTATCGTGAATACGTAGATGTGGGGAAACCTATTACATAGGGAGACAGTTTGTTTGTGTAATTTATCTTGTGCCTGTAGTGCGTGATCTTCTTCTGCGCCGGCGGCGTCCGTTTGGATTTTGTCCGGGCGCGCCCGTGTCTTGACCGCTTTGTCTTTGCTTTTGTGCGGTTCCTTGTTTGGGCGCGCTGCCGGATCTTGCAGCGGATCTTTGTCTGTCATTGTACGAAGACTTCGCAGGTTTCGCTGCCGGTTTGGCGGCCTCCGCAGCTTCGGCGGCTGCCGTAATGGTATAAGAGGGCGTTGCCTTTTTCCGCGGCTCGAAACTCGTCGGCATATTCAGTTTCACCAGCTGTACCGTCGCATTGGTCTTCTTGACAATGGATTTGAATTCGTAAGATTCCGCCGGGGAGACAAGCGTGTACGCGTCGCCGTATTTGCCGGCCCGGCCCGTTCTGCCGACTCTGTGGATATAGCTGTCAGAGTCCTGCGGCATGTCATAGTTGACGACGACGTCGATGTTCTCCACGTCGATGCCGCGCGCTGCGACATCCGTCGCGACCAATACGTCGATGATTCCATTTTTGAACCCGGACATGACGCGGTTGCGCGCCGGCTGGCTCATATTGCCCTGAAGCGCCTCCGCCCGAAAGCCGTTGCCGGCTAAGGTTGCAGCCAGTTTTTTTGCCAGATGCTTGCGCGAGATGAAGATCAGGGCGATGCGGTAGCGTTTTTCGTTCAGAAGCTCAACCAGCGTGGCGTCTTTGTCCTTGGCGTCGACTTCCGCATAATACTGCGTGACCGAAAGTACCGGTTTCTGTTCGCCGCCGACGTGGATCGCTTCCGCGTGATTTTGAAATTGTTTGGCGATCTGCATTACATCCGGCGCCATCGTCGCCGAAAACATGACCGTCTGCCGCGCGATCGGAAGTTCGCTGAGGATGAGTTTCATATCACGCACAAACCCCATATCGAGCATACGGTCCGCTTCATCCAATACCGCCGTTCGAACCTCGCCAAGGCGCACCGTCCGGCGTCCCAAATGATCGATGAGCCTGCCGGGCGTCGCCACGATGATCTGCGGCCGATTCTTGAGTGCTTTGATCTGTCGATCAATGTTCTCCCCGCCGTAAATCGCCTGAATACGGATCTCTCTCTTGTAAGCCGTGAGCTCACGAAAAACCTCAACGATCTGCAGCGCCAATTCCCGCGTCGGGCAGAGGATGAGCGCCTGCACCGCATCGCTTTGCGTATCGATGCTTTCGATTACCGGGATACCGAACGCGGCGGTCTTGCCGCTCCCGGTCGGTGCGATCACGACGACGTCTTTGCCGTCAAGCATCGGCTCGATCGCCTTGCTCTGCACGGGCGTCGCTTCCGTGAAATTCATTCGTTTGAGTCCGCGGCGCGTGCCTTCGGATATTGCTAAATCCTGAAATGTCATCTGTGGTAAATCCTATTCTCTCTCTTCTGCACGGAACCCCGCCCCATAAAAAAACACATTTGCAATCGCCTTTCCGTTCGCAGCAATTACGAATGTGTGACCTTCTATTCATATAATATATCACAAACTGCACACAGCTGCAAAAAATTCCCTTCGGATATTCTTTTCCATCGTTATTACATGATAAAATACATATTATGAGAGTTCTGCGTATTGGCATAGTCGAAGATATAAAAGCGGACGCCGAAAGACTGCGTCTTTTGACCGACGAATCAGAGTTCCCTGCTGTTGTGCACATCTACCGTGATCCCGGCTCCTTTTTGCAAGCTTTTGTACCGGATTTCTTCCATCTAATATTTTTGGATATTTATATGGAAGGAGAGGAAACGCCATACGGCGTTGAGCTCGCAAAAAAAATCCGTAAATGGGATGAAAATGTGCGTATCGTTTTCACGACGAGCAGCCTTGATCATGCCTTGGATGGTTATGCCGTCAAAGCTTCACAATATTTGGTGAAACCGGTGCAGAAGGAAGACGTTGACGCTATGCTTCTCAACGCTGCAAAATATTGGGAAGCCCAAAACGATTCGATCACGGTCACATTGAACAGACAGCAGACAAGCATCCGCACAAATGAGATCCTCTATATCGAAGTCTTGGGCAAGCAGAGTGTGATTCATATGCTGACCCAAAACATTTCTTTGTATATCGCCTTGGATGAATTGGAAAAACAGTTAAAGTCTCCGCCGTTTTTGAGATGCCACCGCAGCTTCATCGTCAATCTGGATCACGTGACCGGGATCGACCGTGACTTCACGGTATCAAACGGTGACACAGTTTACATCCGCCGGCAGGATACGTGGAAGATGAAAAAGGCCTATCAGGATTATGTGATGAGCCTCACGTGGGCGGACTGACCGAGCCCGCCGGTTTGTTCATTGCGATAAAGGATGAAGGTGCAGAATCGCCCATAAGCAAAAAGGAGGGTATTTTGACGGATCGCATAGAAAGAGGAGCCGGATGCGGGCAGCAGGTACGCTATAAAGCGTTGAATTTGCAGCGCCCCCAGAACAATCTCGGGGGGGGGGGGGTATGAAAACTTCCCGGATGAAATTTATGAAGCGCCTGGGTTTCACTCTTTACTGCGGGGCTATGATCACTGTTTTTGTATTGCTTTGGGTCAAGTCAGAGTCGTTTCTCGTCATGCCGGCGTCTTACGCAGGTCCTGCTTTGGACCTTAAAAATATAACCTATCAGATCGGAAAAGACGAGCCTGTCCCGATCACGCTGCCTGCAAAGATCGAAGGTCTAAAACCGTATACGCCGGTAACGGTACGGGCAACCGTGGGCGCGACAAACAATGATAGCCTTCGTGTTGAGACCATATATACCAAGCTGCATCTGTATGCAGACGATGAATTGATTTATGAATGTGGAATGCCCGGCACCTATCCTGAGTTTCTGATTGATCCGCCCACGATCATCACTATGGTAGCTCTGCCCGACAGCGATACGCCGCAGGAACTACGCTTTGAGTACTATTCGCCGAGTGTACGGACGACGATGGATCTTCCGCATCTGGAATACGGCGAAGAAGCTTTTATCCTCAGTGATCAATTTCACAAATACAGCGTGTCGCTGATTTTTTCACTCTTCTTCTTTATTCTCGGTGTCGTAATGGTCACCGCTGCCTTTTTCTATTCCCGCAAAACGCCCGATGCTGCGATTTTTATTCAGCTGGGCATTTTCTCTTTGTCCGTCGGCTCGTGGTCGTTTGGGGAATGTCCATACTCCGCGTTCCTGTTTCCGCACCCGGGAACACTGTACCTGATGTCCTACTGTGGACTCTTCCTCCTTATGCCGCCATTCCTTAGATTTCTGGAACTAACGCTGAAGACGAGTCATGTGATATGGTTCCAAACCATTCGGTATATCCTCAGCGTCATCATCTTCACTGCTTTTGTACTGCAGCTCACCGGACAGGCCTCGCTTGCCCAAAACATATTCACTTATGAAATTGTGATTTCTGTCGTGCTGGTGGTGGTCCTGATCATCGCGTTCATAGAACTCACTTACTATAAGAATCCGTCGGCTCGTCGCTTCATCACACCAATGATCATTGTCAGTGCCGCCGCCTATCTATCATTTGTAAATTATGAGTACCGGTTTGTGGATTCGATCATTCTCATCTTCCAAATCGGCGCCTTCATCTTCCTCCTCCAGCTTGCTGTGGTTGCCGCTCAGTTCATTCGGGACGCCTACGTCACGATTTCCGAAAAGGCCGCTACGGAATTGCGGCTTCAAAACATGAACAGTCAGGTCATTGTGCAGCGCGAACAGTATGAACGGCTCGTGGGAAATTCCGAGAAGGTCAAAGCGATGCGCCATGATCTGCGGCATCAACTCACCGTGATTCGCAGTTTGAATGAAGCCTGTGATACAGACGGGATCCGAAAATATATCGATGAGCTGGTGGTTGGTCTGCCCCGCACCGTAACAGAGACCTATTGTGAGAACTATGCCGTGAATGCGGTAGCCGCGTATTACATTGCGATCGCCGAAAAAGAAGGCGTGCGCGTGGATGCCAAACTTGATATCCCGAAAAACACAGGCCGCGTCCTCGCGGTGGATCTATGCGTGATCGTCGGCAATTTGCTCGAAAATGCGATCGAGGCTTTGCATCGTATGGAGGAACCGGACAAGTATATCAGAGCTCGCGCCCGGATCGTGGGGAACGCACTCTCGATTATCATAGAAAATAATTTTGACGGAATCTCGAGGAAGCAGCATGGAACGTATCTATCCCGCAAAGCGGAAGGCGGTCGCCGTTCCGCAGATGGCTGGCGCCACGAAGGCATTGGACTGTCTTCCGTAAGGACAGTCTGCGAACGATACGGCGGGCTGCTGCAGATCGAATCCGAGGACAACACCTGGCGTGTGTCCGCGCTACTGAATATCTGAAAAACTTGGATGGATTCGGTAACTATGCTAAAATCGTTTCACTTTTACAAATATTGAAGGGACAATAAAATGCCAAAACATTTCAGTGCGGAAGAGCGGGATAGCATTAAGGCGGATTTGATCGAGGCCGGGAAAAAGATGTTTGCCAAGTATGGCTTTTCCAAGACTACGATCGAGGACATCACGCAGGAGGCGCAGATCGGAAAGGGCACTTTCTATTTGTTTTTTGAAACAAAAGGGGATATCTTCGTTGAGATCTATACTGAGGAATGGCTGAAGGCCAATGCCTTGATGCAGGCAAAATATATGAACAAGAAGGGAAAACTCGGCGATTTGATCCTGGAATATATCTATGACAACAAAAAGTATCTTGCAGAGTCGCCGTTGCTGTTCAGTATTTATGATCAGGCGGCGCTGAATGCCGTATCCGACAAAGGTGCGCATGCCCGGTTGGCCAAATTCAACACGCTGAGCAATGAAAAGGTGGAGATGATCGTCAATAGCTGGATGGAGGCGAACCAAGTAAATGCGGCATTGTCGCCCAAAGTGATTACGGGAATGATGACCTGTATCAGCTATTTGAACTTCCACAGGGACGCGATTCGGGGGGTGGATTTCGACGAAATTGTCAAATACCTGACGGAAGGAATCTCGCTGGTCGTCGCCGCGCACGAGAATGCACCGAAACTGTAAAAAACCTCCTTATAAATTCTAAAAAAACTATTGACAAGCGTGATTCATAATATATAATCAAGCTATGACCGAAAAAGAAATACGGTCATAAAAAACAGGTCATACAAAAATAGTAATCCAAAAGAGTTCGGAGCGGAGGTGATGTAGTGTCAGAAGAGGTGCTCAGAGTTCAAAACCTCAAAAAATCATTTGGGGGAATCCGTGTTCTGGAAGATGTTGATTTCAGCCTCCGCAAAGGCGAATTCAAAACCATCATCGGGCCAAACGGCGCCGGCAAGACGACGATCTACAATATCGTCAGCGGCGTCATGAAGCCGACGTCAGGGAAGATCTTTTGTAAGGGTCAGGACATCACGGGATTGCCCCCCTATAAAATCGCAAATCTTGGGCTCTCCAGATCCTTTCAGATCACGAACCTGTTTCCGGATTTAACGGTGCTGGAAAATGTGCGGATCGCCGCCCAGGCGAAAGGCAAAGACAGTCTGAAGATCTTGCTCGATTACAAGCATTTCAAAAACTATTTCGAGACCGCGAACAAAATCCTGACGATGGTGCATTTGACAGGGAAAGAAGATCTTTTGGCAAAGGATCTGTCTCACGCCGAAAAGCGGAAACTGGAAATGGGTATCCTGCTCGCGATGGGCGGCGATATCCTTCTATTTGATGAACCCACCGCCGGACTCTCCGCGGAGGAAGTACCGGAACTCTTCAAGATCATCGAAGAGATCAAGGATACGAAAGAAAAGTCTATCTTGCTCATCGAGCACAAAATCAACATCATCCTCGGTATTTCGGACACGATCGCCGTGCTGCAAAACGGTGTTTTGATCGGCGACGATACCCCTGAGAAGATTCAGCAAAATCAAGCGGTACAGGACGCTTATTTCGGAGGGGGTGCGGTACTTGGATAATATTACAGAAAACATTTTGGAACTCCATGATGTGGAGACTTTTATCGGGCAGTATCACATTCTGTTCGGCGTCAATATCACGGTGCGCAAAGGCAGTGCCACGGTACTGCTCGGCCGCAATGGCGGCGGCAAGACGACCACGCTCGAGACGATTTCCGGCCTGCGTCCGCCCTTCGCCGGCACCATCCTCCTGGACGGAAAGGACATCGCGGGCCTTCCCGCCTATGAAATCATCCAAAGCGGCGTCGGCTATGTCCCCGAGGACAGAGACATCTTTTCTGATTTGACCATCGAAGAAAATCTGCTGATCAGTTCGAGAAAAGGCAACGACTACGACAAACGTCTTGAGCTCGTATTCGAACTCTTCCCGGATATGAAAAAATATTTCAAGAAAAAGAGCCGCATCCTTTCCGGCGGCCAGGCACAGATGCTTTCGATCTCCCGGGCGTTGATCAACGACAACAAACTGATTCTCATCGACGAGCCTTCGAAGGGACTGGCGCCGATTCTCATCCGGGAATTGATCGATCGCATCAATATCATCAAGAAGGACAATACGGTGCTGCTCGTGGAACAAAACTGGGAGATGGCGACCTCCGTCGGCGACTATTTTTACATCGTTCAGGATGGCATGACCGTATTTGAGTGTACGAAAGAAGAATTACTTGCCGACGACACGATCAAACAAAAGTATTTGGGTGTATAGAAGGAGGGCAAGCCAGCGAAATGAGCATCTTGATTCAAATCATTATATACGGGTTGTCACTGGGAATGTTGTATTTCCTGCTTTCCAGCGGCTTCTCGCTGATCTTTGGACTGATGGGCGTCCTCAATTTCGCCCACGGTTCCATGTTTATGTGGGGCTGCTATTTGGGCTATATCCTCAGCCTCTCTACCGGTAGTTTTCTCTTCGGGATCATCGGCGCCGCCGTCTGTATCGGCGTCATGGGCCTTGTGATGGAAAAATGGCTGATACAGCCCCTGCGAGGCAATCAACTCCGGCAGATCCTGCTGACATTCGGTTTGATCTACGTCCTGGAAGAACTGGCAAAAGTGATCTTCGGCACCCGCGCGTACATGCAGTTCCCGCCCGAGTGGCTCAGCGGCAGCGCCCATATCTTCTCGGAGACGGTTCCGCAATACCGTCTGTTCATGATCTTCGCCGGCGTCATTGTCTTTCTCCTGATGACTCTGCTGCTGAAGAAGACAAAGCTGGGTATGATCATCCGGGCCGGCACGGACAAGCCGCGCATGGTACAGGCCATCGGTATCAATGTGGCACGGATCTTCTCGATCACCTTTGCCCTCGGTTGCGCGCTGGCCGGCCTCGGTGGCGCGATCGCCACCCCATTCCTCGGCGCCTATCCCACGATCGATATGGAGCAGGTCTTCAACGCCATCGCGGTGGTCATCATCGGCGGCGTCGGCAGTTTTACAGGAGCGTTTTACGCCTCCGTCATCCTGGGATTCATCAGTTATATCACCAGCTATTTTGTACCCGAACTCTCCATGGCGTCCACGCTTTTGGCCATGCTGGTCGTCGTCATGATCAGGCCCAACGGGTTGTTTGGAGGTAAGACAAGTGAAAACTAAGAACAAATTGGTGCTCGCGCTTGCGCTCCTGGCCGCGGTATTGGTGGTTCCGGCTCTGATCGGATCCTCCTATATCCATTCCATAATCATAACCATTTGTATCTACTCGATCTTCGCCATCAGCTACGATCTGCTGCTCGGCTACACCGGCATCGTATCCTTTGGCCATACCGTGTACTTTGGCGTAGCGGCCTATGTCGTCGCTTTCACCACCGTGAAACTCCACTGGCCTTTCCTCGCGGCCGTAGGAATGGTGATCGTCGTTTGCGTTGCCATCTCCTTCATCTTCAGTCTGGTCACGCTGCGGACGAAGAACGTGTACTTCAGCATGGTGACGATGGCGATCGGACAACTCTTCTACGTGATGAGCACGAAGTTGTACGCCATCACCGGCGGTGACGACGGCCTTCCCGGCGTGAAATCGATTTTCCCCAATAAGACCGTGTTTTACATCGCGGCCGTTCTCATTCTGGTCTGTGTCTATCTCTTTTCGAAGAGACTCGTCAATTCTCCTGCCGGCAGAGTCCTGCAGGGAGTCAAAGAAAATGACGCACGTATCGGGATGCTCGGCTACAACACGTTCAAATTCAAGAGCATTGTCATACAGATCTCCGGTTTGCTGGCGGGGCTGGCCGGCATCCTCTATGTAAATTTAAATGGGATTGCTACCCCGTCTATCCTCAACTCCTCCATGACGCTGCAAATTCTTTTCATGGTGATTTTGGGCGGGGTCGGAACGCTGCACGGTCCGGTCATCGGTGCGGCCATCATGCAAATCGCGAGTATCGTACTCAGCGGATTTACAACCCGCTGGATGTTGATCTTCGGAATCGGATTCGTAGTAGTCATGTTGTTTTTTCCCAAGGGGGTCGCGGGCGTCTTCGACCGGTTCTCGCAGCCCAATCAATTACGAAAGGAGTAACGATTGACAGAGAAAGAAAGGAGGCAAAGTGAAAAATAGAAAAGTAACAGCTAAGAAAAATACAGGAATCGTAATAGAAAAAGGAAAAGGAGAAAAAGTCTAATGAAATCCGCAATGAAAAAATCCTATCGCTATATCGCGCTCGTGCTGGCTATCTTGATGATCGGCGCGCTCGCACTTGCCGGTTGTAATAAGAGCGAGCCTGCGGCAGGCAGCAGTGCGGCACCGGCGGCCGGCTCATCGGAAGCCGCGGAAGAGCCCGAAGTGACCGGCCCGCCGATCAAGATCGGTCTGCTGAACGAAACCTCCGGCGCCTACGAGCAATGGGGCAAGATGGAACTCCAGGGGTTCTTTAGCGGCTTGTACTACGCCACGGATGGCACGATGGCGATCGACGGCCGACCTCTTGAGGTCATCGTTGAAGATACCACCTGCGACGTCGGCGTTGGCGTCCAGAAAGCCACCAAGCTGCTCGAAGATGATAAGGTCGACATCCTGTCCGGTACCTGCATTTCCTCGATCGCACTGGCGGTCATGGATATGGCGGCGGAAAAAGGTGTTCCGTATGTCATCAACTGCGCAGCCAGCGATGATATCACGGGCGCGAACTTCAATGAATACACCTTCCGCACGGGCCGCAATCTGACAATGGCGGCGGAAGCGGGTTTGGGCTTCTTGAACGAAGATGAAATCGAAGGCACCACTTGGGTCGTTCTTGCCCCCGACTATGCGGGTGGCCGTTCCGGCGGTGAGTCACTGGGTGCCGGCGTGGAAGCCAGAGGCGGCAAAGTTCTCGATTACATCTATCCGCCGATGGACTGCACCGATTTCACTTCCTACATTCAAAAGATCAAATCCCTGAATCCGGATTACCTGTGTGCCGCGATCGTTGGCAACAATTTCATCGTCAAATTCCCGCAGCAACTCAAAGAGCTGGGCGCGCTGGACAATGGCATGCAGTACGTCACTTCCATCGCGGACTTTGACTTCCTGAAAACCGTTGGCGAGGCCGGTATCGGACAAATCGGTGAAGCGCTCTATCACTACAACTGCTGGGATACCCCTGCCAATGACGCGCTGATCCAGATCCATCAAGAACTCTATAACGGCGAATATCCCGACTTCTGGGCCGGTGAGTCTTTTGTAGGCGCTCAGGCGATCGTACTTGGAATCCAGAAGGCCGGCGGCACAGACGGGCAGGCGTTCATCAAAGCGCTGGAAGGTCTGGAGTTCGAAAGCGTCAAAGGCACCTATATCATCCGTGCGGAAGACCATCAGGCGCTTCAGCCGATGGCCGTCGGACGCATCATTTCTGACGGAAACGGCGGCGCTACCGTGGAAGCCGCGGCGATCATTCCGCTAGAGGGAATGACGTTCCCGGTGACCGCTCCCGGACGCGCCTAACACGGGCCGGACTTTGTAAAAAATTATTATAAGAGAAGAGGAAAAGGAAAGCATTTTTCATGAAAACGTACATTGAAACCAGCGATCATGTGAAACTTGGGTTCACGATCTGGAAGTCCGGAAAGCAGCCGCTTTTGATGCTGCACGGATGGGGGGGCAACCAACTCAGTTTCGCGGGCATGGCGGGGGAGCTGAAAGGCGACTATTGTATCATGTCTTACGACCATCGGGGTTTTGGCGAATCCGGCAAGCCCGATACGGCCGTATACAGCGTAGAGCGCCTGGCACAGGATCTTCACGAGGTGATTGAAAAGCAGAAACTCAAGGATGTGATCCTCGTTGGCTGGTCAATGGGCGGCGTGGTCGCGGCAACCTATTTGGATGTCTACGGGCATGCGCGCGTAACCAGATTGGTGCTGATCGACGTCAATGTGCGGATGCTTCAGGATGAGAGGGATTTTCTTCGGGATCTCAGCCTGATCGCTTACAATTTCCGTTTGTATGCTGAGGAAATGCCGGAGAAATGCAATATGTATCTCTTTACGGCGGAACAGAGAGCGGCTTTTGTCGAAAAAGTGACGCAGCAGAACACAAAACCATTTCCTCTGATCGCGATGCTGCTGGCGATCTCGAATACAAATCTGACCGAGAATTACAAAAGATTGGATTTGCCGGTTCTGTTTTGCCACGGCGGCACGAGTAGTTTTTGTCCGTCGGAGGACTGCGACCGGGTGATGCGGCTGCTGCCGGACGCAGAGTTGGCGGAATTCCCCGAATGTTCGCATTTCATCCCGATCGAGCGTCCTCAGCAATTGGCGAAAGCGATCGACGAATTCATCTTGTCTGACGGCTGCAATAGGAGGGCGATCTAATATGGAAAATATCGAGTGCGGGATCGTCGGATTCGGGTTCGCTTTTCCGGAGGGAACTCGGGATGCCACTGAGATCAGCCGCTTGTCCGGGGTTCCCGAGGCAGTTGTCAGGGACAAGTTCGGCATCAACAAGGTTTACTGGCCGGACAAGGAGGAGCAGACGAGCGATCTGGCCGTAGCGGCCGCGCTGGACTGCCTGAAAAACACAGGCGTCGACCCGCTGGAGATCGACATGGTTCTATATTTTGGCGAAAATCATTCTGATTATCAGATCTATTCTGTCGGGCCGCGTGTGCAGGGCGCGATCGGTGCGAAAAACGCCTGGGCTTACGATATGGAAGCCAAATGCGGCTCCTGTGTGGTCGCGCTGGACCAGGCGAAGAAGTATATGCAGACGGAAGAGGGCGTGAATACGGTGATGCTGGTTGCCGGATACCGCAACGTGGATGTGATCGATTACACGGATCAGACGGTGACCTTTCTGTATGACATTTCCTGCGGCGGTGCGGCATGTATCGTAAAAAAAGGCTATGCGAGGCGCAATTTCCTAAGCTTTGCAGGGATGTCCGATGGTAGATTTTCCGATATGCTCCTGCTGCCAAACGGAGGCACGAAAAATCCCTGGACGAAAGACAATATTGACGATGACTACGGCAGATACTATCGCTTGGTCGACCCGGATCTCTTCCGGAGTGACTTGGCTGTGGTGACTGTCGACAATCTCATCAATATGCAGGTCAAGGCACTCGCCAAGATCGGTAAGACGCTGGAAGATTTGGATTTTGCCGTCAATCTTCATATGAATGTGAAAAACCACGCCGCTGTGATCGGCAGACTCGGGCTGCCGCTTGAAAAGAGTTTCTACCTGTGTGATTACGGCCATGTGGGTCAGCTGGATGTTTTGATCGCGCTCGATCAGGCGGAAAAACGCGGGCTGATCAAGGAAGGCGATCTGATAGGTCTCGCCGGTATGGGCATGGGCTATACCTGGGTCGGCGGCATCATGCGCTGGTAAATCACATGCGTGTAAGGAGATACGAACATGAATGAGAGCAATTTAGCGGAATACAAGTCAAAACTCAGGACGCCGGAGCAAATCATCGACATGATCGAGGATGGCTGGTATATCAACGCCGGTCAGGCGGCCGGCGGTCCGGTCACGCTGTTCGACGCGCTCGGGAAAAACAAAGCCAAGGATGTCACACTGCAGGCGTCGCTGATCACGGGCGATTTTCCGTTTTGTCACGATGATTGCGGTCTGTGGCATGAAGCTTGGTTCTTTGGTCCGGCCGAACGCGCATGGCACAAACAGCATTTGTCGACCTTTACACCGGCGCATCTGAGTCAGTGTGCAAACCGCGTGCTGACCCGGACGAAGCCGAGTATGTTTTGGGGCGTGAGTGCGCCGATGGACAACCATGGCAATTTCAATATCGCCTACGGCATCGCTTATGAAATGGACATGCTGGAGGAGGCGGATATCGTAGTGCTCGAAGTGAACGAAAATGCACCGCACACGATCGGTGAAAATACGGTCAGCATTCGGGACGTGGACTTTTTCGTGGAAAGCGCGCATGAGCCGCTTACGACAAATGCCGTGCCGACAACAGAATTGGACGACATCATCGGTCGTAATGTGGCGTCTCTGGTGGAAGATCGATCCGTAATACAGCTTGGAATCGGCGGTATTCCGAATGCGGTGGCCGAGCATTTTACCGATAAGAAGGACCTTGGCGTCCATACAGAGATGATCACGGATTCCATGGCGTCGCTGTACGAGGCCGGCGTCATTACAAACCGAAACAAGCAGATCTACCGGAATGTGATGGTCGGAACTTTTGTGTTTGGCAGTAAGGAGCTCTATCAATTTGTGGATAACAATCCGACAGTGCAACTCATACGGGGCAGCCGAAGCAATGATCCCTTTGTGATTGCGCAAAATGACAATATGGTCAGCATCAATACGTGCATACAGATCGACCTCTCGGGGCAGGTTTGTTCTGAAGAAATCGGAACGAAGCAGTACTCCGGAACCGGCGGGCAGTTTGACACGGCCTATGGTGCACAGCGGTCCAGAGGCGGCAAATCGATCATCGCACTACATTCTACGGCCAAAAATGACGCCATTTCTACGATCGTGCCGTTTCATGACCGTGGGGCTGTCGTCTCGCTGGGGCGAAACGATGTGGACTACGTGGTGACCGAATACGGTGTGGCGCAGCTGCGCGGCAGGACGGTATCACAGCGCGTAGAAGCGCTGATCGCCATCGCGCATCCCAATTTTCGGGATGCGCTCAGCAGGCAGGCGGATGAATTTGAGATTTGGTAGATGGTTATAGATTCCCGCCTGCGCGGGAATGATAGCGCGATAAAAGACAGGAGACAATAAGATGGACAAAGTTGTGATCACAAGTGCAGTTCGCACACCGGTGGGGAGCTATCTCGGAGGATTCAAGACGGTTCCTTCCGAGGTGCTGGGCGCCGAAGTTTTGAAAGAAGCCATTCGGCGGTCTGATATTTCTTCAGATCTTGTCGATCAGGTGATTCTTGGCGAGGTCGTCGGGTCGACGCCTGATGTAGCCAGGGCGGCTGCCTTGCTCGCGGGTTTCCCGGAAAAAACGCCGGGGTATACGATTGATCGTCAGTGCGGCTCGGCGCTGCAGGCCGTCATTTCCGGCAGCCAGGAAATCCTGGCCGGGGACGCCCGGGTCATCGTGGCCGGCGGCACGGAAAATATGTCACGTTCTCCCTATTATCTTCCTTTTTCGGTGCGTTATGAAGGCTTCCGCATGGGTGCAAAATCCGTGCTGGACGCATTCGCATACGCATCTGAATTTCCTTACGCGCCCGTGAACGGACAGGCGCCGGAAAAGCTGAATATGGGCCTCACGGCGGAGAATGTGGCGGCACTTTACAATATTACCAGAGAGCGGCAGGATGAGTTCGCTCTCGATAGCCAGCGCAAGACGGCTGCAGCCGTAGCGGCAGGAAAGTTCAAAGAGGAGATCCTGCCGATCAAAGTGGTCGATCGGAAAAAGGAGTTCATTGTGGACGCGGACGAGCATCCAAAACCAGACACGACACTGGAGAATTTAGCGAAGCTTAGGCCCGCGTTCAAAGAGGGAGGCAGCGTCACAGCGGGCAATGCGTCCGGGATGAATGACGGGGCCTCTGCGGTGGTGCTGATGTTGGAGTCTACGGCACAGGAACTGAACCGCAAGCCGCTGGTGCGGATTCTGGCAAATGCTACGACCGGCGTGGATCCGCGCGTCATGGGTCTTGGGCCGGCCAAGGCCATTCCGCAGGCGCTTGCGAAAGTCGGACTCACACTGGAAGAGATCGATCTGTTCGAAATCAATGAGGCGTTTGCGGCGCAGGCGCTTGGCTGTCTGATCGAACTCGGTATGGAACCGGGGACCGAGCTGTATGAGCGTGTGAATGTCAACGGCGGCGCGATCGCACACGGTCATCCGCTGGGCAACAGCGGAAGCCGTATCCTGACGACGCTGATCTATGAACTGAAGCGCAGAAACGGGCGCTATGGGGTGGCCAGCCTGTGTATCGGCGGCGGTCAGGGTATCGCGCTTGTGGTCGAAAATATCAATTAGGAGTAGTGAAAATCACGGTGAGGCATGAACGATGTTAAGTAGTAAAACAATTTTTGTAGTCGGTTCGGGTTCTATGGGCGCGGGAATCGCACAAGTGGCGGCAGTATCCGGTTTTCAGGTCTGTTTGAATGATTTGACACAGGCGCAGGTCGAAAAAGCGAAAGATAGAATCGACAAAAATCTGGACAAACTGGCGGCGAAAGAAAAGCTGACGGAAGACCCCGACGTGATTCGGCAGCGGCTCTCGTACACCGACTCCTATGAGAAAGCGGCGGAGGCCGATATCGTTATTGAAGCGATCTACGAGAATCTGGAGGCGAAAAAGGAAATCTTCCGTACGCTGGCGCCGCTGGTCCGTGAGGATACGATTCTTGCCAGCAACACTTCCTCGCTGTCGCTGACGGCTCTTGCCGCAGGAATCCCGCACCCGGAGCGCTTCATCGGATTGCATTTTTTCTATCCCGTCCCCGTCATGAAGCTGCTGGAGATCGTGGTGAGTTTGTATACCTCGCCGGAGACGATCGCTTTCGGGAAGGAACTGGGCAATTTGCTTGGCAAGGAAGTCGTTGTCGCCAAGGATAGCCCGGGTTTCATCGTGAACCGCGCGCTGGTCATGATGCTCAATGAGGCCATCTTTCTCTATGAGGAAGGGGTGGGCACGGCCGAAGACATTGACAAGGCCATGATGCTCGGATGCAACCATCCGATCGGCCCTCTTTCGCTGGCGGATATGCTCGGACTGGACATCGTTGGCGCGGTCATGGAAACATTCTACAAGGGATTTGCCGACTCCAAATACCGCCCGGCGCCGCTGCTGCGCAAGATGACGGAAGCCGGTTTGCTCGGCGTCAAGACGCGCCGTGGATTCTACCAATACGACGAAACCGGAAAGAAGATCTGACGATTCGGCAGCGCTGTCATTCTATTGAGAAGCTGCAAAATCCAGTGGTAAGATATAGGTGTGGATTCTGCGGTGCAGCATGACAGGGAGAACAGAATGACAACGGGAGGTACCAACGATGACGATCATAGATGCGCATGCACACTGGTATCGGATGGACATGATCTGGCCGCCGGAGATGTGGGACTTCATTATTACCAGCTTTGCGACCCTGAGCGGCGGGAAATATAACGAAGAAGAGATCAAAGACATCTACTGCGATGCGGATGGTTCTAGGCTCATTCGCACGATGGAGGAAGCCGGGATCGACAAGACTGTGATCCTTCCGGTCGATTTCGGGGTCTTGTATGACGAGCCTGTCATTGATTTCTGGGAGATGAACAAGCGGTATTCGGAATTGGCGAAGAAGTATCCGGGCCGGATATTCACGTATTTCGGGATCGATCCCCGGCGTGAAAACGCCGCGTATACCTTCGAAAGAGCGATCTCTGAATTCGGAAATATCAAAGGACTGAAGATATATCCGCCTACAGGATTTTCCCCAAGCGAGGAAATCTGCGATCCGTTATATGAGGTGTGCGAGAAATATGATCTGCCCGTTCTCTCCCATGGCTGCGAGTCCGCTTACAATGAGATTCAGTACGGGGCGCCTGAATTTTTGCGGGATATGCTCAAAAGACACCCAAAACTCCGGTTCGTGTATGCGCATCTGGGCTGGAATGAGTTCTTTACGGAATCTGTTGATTTGCTGAAAGACTATGAAAACGTCTACGGCGACATCTCCGGATGGCAATCGTTTTCGGATGAGCAGATCTTGGAACAATTGGCTGTAATAGAACAAAATATCGGGTCGTTGGACAAAGTCATGTTTGGGACGGATGCGCCAAATTTCGATGTATGGACTCAGGCGAAGCCGTGGGTCGACCGCATGAAGGCCATAGCGCTGCCCGATGACGTCAAGCGGAAGATATTGTGGAAAACGGCGGAGAAAGTGCATGGTATTTAAGAGTTGATCTGTATCACACGGCTCTGATGCATAAAATATTATTATGTAAATAGAAGATTTTTTCGGGGAAGCGAAAAATGAGGAGGAACTGAAATGGCAATCGACGGAATTTACAATATTATCGCGAAAGCACCCGTGGGCGAGCAGGCGGGCGTGCTGGAATTCAAGACGGAGGGCAGTGTGCTGACCGGGATCTTTACGTGCTTCGGCACGGCTTATGCGATCGAGGACGGGAAAGCAGACGGCGGCAATTTCGAGTTGCTCGTGAAACTCAAGGGGCCGGTCGGGACGACGAAGACCACGCTGACAGGGAGTGTTGACGGGGACACAATCCTTGGGCAAATGAAGGCTGGATTTACGAAGATGAATTTCACAGGGAAGAGAGCGTAACGCAATCCCACAAAGGTGCCTCAAGATGTGACTGTTTTTCGCGGACAGAACCGTCCGGAACCATATCTCGGTCATCCCGGAAAAAACGGGCCTCGAACATCGTACCCAAATTGCGGTACAATATTATATAGCATGATTTTATTACCCCGGCACGACATCCTATCTTTCAGTGCGGGGTAATATACAAATGCGTCTCTTGGTGTAAAAAACAAAGTGAAGGTGACAGACTAAAATGGCGACAATTGGTGATGGTAAAAATGTATTGGTGGCGCTGGGCGGGGGGCCTTCTCCTGTGATCAACGCTTCCCTGCTGGGGGTGATCTGGGGGTGCCGGGATTTTGATGGGATCGGTGCTGTTTATGGTGCCTTGCATGGCATCGAAGGCGTGCTGACGGAATCGCTGGTGAGGTTGGATACGCAGGATCCTGTGGAACTCGCCAAGCTGCGCGTCACACCGGCATCGGGGCAGATCGGGACCTGTCGTTATAAACTTGGGAAAGATGCGGCGGCACAGGAGGACTATGAGCGTATTCTTGACGTACTGATGGCGCACAGAATCGGTTATTTTTTCTATATCGGCGGCAATGACAGTATGGATACGGCCTCGAAAGTTTCGGCGCTGGCGCATGCGCGCGGCGTAGAACTCGTTTGTACCGGTGTGCCCAAAACCATTGATAATGACCTTGGCGACGAAGCGCGCACCCTGATCGACCATACGCCGGGCTTCGGCAGCTGCGCGCGTTGGTGGGCCATGACGATGAAAGACGCGTTTGAGGAAAACCGCGGGATGTACGGAAGCGAGCCGGTGTCGGTGTATCAGGCAATGGGGCGCGACGCGGGTTTTATTACGGCGGCGGCAAGGCTTGCCGACCCGGAACGCAAGGAGCCGTTGCAGCTGTATTTTGCAGAAACGGGGCAGGGTATTGAAGAACTTTACGCGAATGTGTGCGGCGCTTTGAAATCGTACGGACGGGCGGTCGTTGTTGTCAATGAAGGCTTTTCGATCGGAGAGGACGGAGGCGCGCGCGATGGCTTCGGGCACCTGGAATACGGCGCGGGTGAAACCACGGCGATGCAAAATGCCGTGAGCGCACTCAACCGGCGCGGATTGCCGGTGCACGGCAATGCAACGGGGCAAATCCCCGGCGTTATGCAGCGCAATGCCTCGGCATTCCGTTCGGAAGTGGACGAACGAGAGGCGTACGAAGTTGGACGTTATGCGGCGGAGATCGCGATGAAAGAGGGCACCGGTTGGATGGCGACCATCCTTCGCGACGAGACGGCACCAGGGTACCGATCCTATTACAGCAAGGTCGCGCTGGAAGTGATCGCGAATACGGCGCGGCAGCTTCCGAAAGACTGGATCGCTCCCTCGGGGAACGACGTCACGGACGCCTATATCCGGTATGCGATGCCGTTGATCGGAGAGGACATGCGCGGGATTGAGACAGCGGGGCCGGGCGGTTTGCAGGATTTTGCAAACCTGGACCGCACGCCGATGCCGAAGATCTGTAAGGACTATATCCCCGTGAATTGCCGTAATATGATACAATAAGCACATGGCAAAGAACCCTTATGAAGTGCTTGGTCTGAAGCCCGGCGCAAGTGAAGATGAAATTAAGGCAGCCTATCGCGAGCTCGTCAAGAAATACCATCCGGACCGTTATCAAAACAATCCGCTGTCTGATCTTGCAGAAGAAAAAATCCGCGAAATCAACGAGGCGTATGAGACGCTTATGGGCGGGGCAAAGGGATCGAAGAACCGGAGCGGCGGCGCACAGTACGGGCCCGGGAGTTCAAGGGGATATTCAGGCGGTGCTCCATATGGTGACGCCGGAGGCTACGGCGGGGACGATCAGGCGGAGTTTCGCGAAATTCGGAAATCGATCGATCGCGGAGACCTCAGGGACGCCGAGTCGCGGCTAAAGCGCACAGGCACGCGGAATGCGGAATGGCATTACCTGTTTGGCGTGATGAACATCCGGCGCGGCTGGATGAACGAAGGGCTGAACGGGCTCCAAACAGCGGTCAGTATGGATCCGCAGAACTATGAATACCGCAATACGCTCAACTCCGTGATGGCGCAGACCAATGGCTATCGTGCGAGTTCGTACCAGCAAGGATACAACGATCCCAGCCGGGTAATGTGCCAGGCACTTCAGTGCTATTGTTGCGCAGATATGTGCTGCGACTGCATTTAAACCGAATAAGCAGGGCAGTTCTAGTGAGCAGAAGGCAAAATACTTATGCGCTTGCACTCAGCGGCGTGATGCTTGCAGTCACGTTGGTGCTGAATTATTTGGCGTCTTTCCATCTCATTCGCATCGACGTGCTGTTCTATTTGATTTCCGGGGCTTTGGTCTTTTTCACAGCGCGGCGCATTGGCCTCCGGATGGGTGTGGCTTTCTGCGCAGCAGCGGCGATTTTGTCCTTTGCGATTGTTCCGGACAAGGTGTGCGTCATGCTGTTTGTCGGTGTTTTTGGGCCTTGCGCCGTGATTCAGGCGGCATTTGCAAACTTGGAGGACAGCGAACGTATTGGCCATGTGCCGGCAGCGGTGCTTTCTGTAATAATTTTCATAATACTGTTTTATGTATTTGCATTCCTTGTTGCGTACGGCGGCGGATTTTTGGCGCATTTGGGGCTTCCGATGTCCGGGACGCCGGCCGGGTCCGCCATTATTTTCGGGTTCGGTGTATTTAGCGCGATGATTGCGTATGTGGTGAACCGGAACCTGACGGTTTTGATTGAACGCAGTCTGGGAAAACGCGGACAGACGGACACGAATCTTCATAAGTCGAGACGAGAGCACGAGAAAGAAGTCGCACAGCATATCGACCTGCCAAAGCTTTATCATGAAGGTGACGAGCAAGCGCCTGATCCTGATGAAGAACGATATGACGAAGATAGTAAGAAAGATAGTAAGAATGAAAATCATTAGAGCGAAGCATATGGGATTTTGCGGCGGCGTCGAACGCGCCGTGCGTATGGCGCGTGAAGCGGCACAAGGCAGAGGGGCGCAAGACAGAGGGACAGGCCTTGCTGCGGTTTGGTCGGTTGGACCTATTATTCACAATGCTGCGGTGATGAACGATTTGATCGCTGTCGGGCTGCACGTCGCAGACAGTTTGGACGCGGTGCCGGACGGCGCGACGGTCATCGTGCGTTCTCACGGCGAGGGCGCGTCCTTTTTTGAACAGGCACGGAGCAAAAACGTGAAGATCGTGGATGCGACCTGCCCGAAGGTGGGGCGTATTCATGCACTGGTTCGGAAAGCGGCGAATGACGGAAAGCGCGTTGTGATCGTGGGCGACGCAGAACATCCGGAAGTGAGGGGGATCGTAGACTGGGCGTCGATACAGCAGCAAGACAGTGGGGCGCAGCAGGACAGAGGGACAGGCCTTCTGTCTTGCCAGAGCAAGACAGAAGGCCTGTCCCTCTGTCCTGTTTGTCCTTGTGTGGTCGCGACCGTTGATGAGGCGCGTGCGCTGGCCGCTGCTACCGCTGCCGCCGCTGCTGACCAGTCGCTTTTTGTGGTGTCTCAAACCACCTTTCATAAGGATGAGTTTGCGCGGATCTCGGCGGTTTTTGAAAACGCGCAGATCGAAAATACCATTTGCGATGCTACACGGCTTCGCCAGGAATCATGCCGGGATCTGGCGGAAGAGGTCGATCTGGTCGTCGTCGTCGGGGACCGAAACAGCTCGAATACCAAAAAATTATTCGAAATCGCAAAAAATGGCGGGAAAAAGCGTGCAATTTTAGTAGAAAACAAATCAGAAATATCATTGAAACATTTAATTGGATGTGATAGAGTTGGTTTAACTGCCGGAGCATCAACGCCCGAGCAAATCGTTGAGGAGGTTATTTTATCGATGAGTGAATTTAGAAGCGACAACTATGAGACCAATCCCATGCACGAGTACATGGACGAAATCGACAAGTCTACCAGACTGCCGAGGAGCGGAGACATCGTGACGGGTGAGGTGATCCAAGTGACGGACAACGACGTGACTGTCAATCTTGGCTGCAAGAAGGATGGCGTCATTCCCAAGAGTGAGATTGTCTTGGAAGAAGGGCAGGTCTTACACGACGTATTCAAAGAAGGAGATGAAGTCCAGGCCAAAGTTCTGAAGAACGATGACGGCGAGGGCAATATTCTTCTATCGAAGAAACGTGTTGTGGTGAGCGAGCACTGGGATACGATCATTCAGGCGTGTGAGGATCGGACGCCGATTGAGGTCAAGGTGCAGCGCGAGGTCAACGGCGGCGTGATCGCGACTTTCAACGAGGTCGGCGGTTTCATCCCGATGTCGCAGCTTTCCGATCATTATGTCGAAAAAGCAGACGAATTCATAGGGCAAACGCTCTTGGCCAAGGTCATTCGCGTCGATCAGAAGCGCAATAAAGTCGTCTTGTCGCACAAGGCGGTGCTGAACGAAGAGCGTCAGAAGCGCATGCGCGAGATTTGGGATCAACTGTCGGTCGGCGATATTATCGACGGCAAGGTCATGCGGTTCACGGAGTATGGCGCGTTCGTAGACATCGGCGGCGTCGACGGCCTGCTGCATATTTCCGAAATTTCCTGGGGCAAACTGCGCCACCCGGCGGATCTGCTCGAGATCGGACAGGAAATCAAAGTAAAGATTTTGTCGATGAACAAAGAAAAAGAAAAGATTTCGCTCGGATACAAGCAAAACCAACCCGAGCCTTGGTCCATCATCAACAACAAATACGAGGTCGGTCAGGTCATTTCGGGCCGCGCCGTGCAGATCAAGGATTACGGCGTCTTTGTCGAAATCGAACCGGGCCTCGACGGCCTTGTGCATATTTCCGAGATCGCGTTCCGGCGCGTGACGGACATTGCGGACGAACTCGAAGTCGGTCAAGTCGTTTCGGCCAAGATCCTCGAGATCGACCAGAGCCGCAAGCGCATCAGCCTGTCCATCAAGGACGCGCTGGATCCGGCCGAGGCAGAAGCCGCGAAAGCGGAAGCGACCGCTCCGGCTCAGGAAGAGCCTGTATCAGAGGTACAAGCAGGCGATCCTTCTACGGAAGTTTTCGATGCGGACAAGGATCAGGAGTTTGAGATTCCGGATCCCGATGGCGTCGATGCTGTCCCGGCGGAGGAAGAAGTCGCGCAGCCCGGCGATCCGTCCACGGAAGCGTTTGATGCGGACAAAGATCAGGAACAAGAGATTCCGGATCCCGACGGCGTCGATGTGGTGCCGACTAAGGATCAGGAGTTTGAGATTCCGGATCCCGACGGCGTTGACGCTATTGCCGAAGAAGCACCCGAGGAAGACGCTGCAAAAGAAGAATAGCAGACATAAGACAGTCGTAAATAAAATGTTATGAATACGAGCGGCCCCGGGTCGCTCGTATTTGTACTGAAAGCAGTTCGGTTGTTCGCTTTTTTTCGTTTCCCTGTTGTCTGTCATGACGAATTTGGAAGAATTTTGATAAATTATGTTTCAAACGGGTATAAAGTGGGTAGATAATATACAGTTATTGCTTCGCCGATGAAATGTTGGACTGACTTGGCGAGGCGGCACGGCATCATGCAAGGCGCGGAAAGGGACACGAAAATGTTAAGGTATTTAGATCACAAGGCGATGGGGCGCGGAGTTCATGGGTGGCTGGACAGTCATTTTCATTTTTCTTTCGCAGAATATTTTGATCCGCGCAATATCCAGTTCGGCGCGCTGCGCGTGATCAACGATGATCTTGTGAAGGCCGGGAACGGTTTTTCGACGCACCCGCATGAAAATATGGAGATCATTTCGTATGTGGTCGACGGCGAACTGACCCACGGTGACAGTATGGGCAATCAGCAAACGCTCACGCGGGGTCAGGTGCAGTATATGAGCGCCGGCCGTGGTGTGCAGCATAGCGAGCACAATCTTGGATCCGATACCCTTCGGTTCCTGCAGGTGTGGATCTTCCCGGATAAGAACGGGTACGAGCCAAACTACGGCGACTACCGATTTGATTTTGAGGAGAGAGTCAATCAATGGCTTCCGATCGCGACTTGGACGGAAAACAAAGAATCCCAAGCACCGATCAAGATCCGCCAGGATGTCAATGTTTATGCGACCTACCTCAAGGCCGGCGAGACGGCGCGATTCTCTGTCGGAGATGGCCGTCAAGCTTACCTTGTGCTCATCGAAGGCGAAGCAGACGTCAACGGCGTGGTCGACTTGGGCGCACGCGACGCACTGGAGATCGTAGAAGAAGACGTCGTACTTACGACGGCGAAAGAAGACGCGCACATCTTCCTGGTGGAAATGAAAAAACCATAAAGCCGAATCAGCAGCCTGCCGGTCTACGTATGCTTCTCTTTCAGATTTCCTTTCTCCGCGCGGATCTCTTTCATACGCTCTGTATACGGTTTGTTGTAAACCGCGCAGCCGACATGTTCCTGCCGAATGAGGAATTCGATGCAGTTGTCGCACGCCGTACACCATTTGATCTCGCCCTGTTTGCCTTCTCTGAACTTCTTCGGCACATAAGGATCGGCAAAAGACTGCCGACCCAGGCAAACCATATCGACGATGCCTTCCCGAATATTCTTGTTTCCCCAGAAATCGAGCGTGTTCTTTTCCGGACGAACCGCCTGGAACGGCTGCTTTCCGTCGCGGTAAATCGTATAGTCGGATCCGATGACGACCGTCTCCGGCCTCAGATTGTCCCGGCAGACCTTCTGGAAATAATGATGAAAATAACCATGATCCGGGATCTTCCGGTCCGTCTGCGACAGCGCAAGCGTATGCGAAGGACTGCCCGCAGATTGGAGGATATAGGTGGCGCCGCGCTCTTCGAGCCCTTTGATCAGGTCGATCGATTCGGTCAGATCCATGAGCGAACTGTCCGGCCCGGCCGTCCCTTGACCGCCCGGAAAGCCTTCGAAAATCGAGACCTTCGATCCGACGATAAAATTGGGATCGTTCACTTCTTTGACAACGCGCTCGGTCATGTCAAACGCAAATCTGCGCCGATTTTCCCAGGCGCCGCCGTATTTCCAATTGTGGGAATTGAAAGGGCGTAGGATTTGGCTGCCGAGGTAGCCGTGGCAAAACTTCAGATCCACGCCGTCCGCGCCGATGGCATGTGCGATCTTGGACGACTCAACGAACATGTCGATGATCTTGTCCGTTTCATCCGCGCCGATGAGTTCGGCGTCTTCATAGCCGTAAAGCGGCGTTTCCGTCACACGGCAGCGCTTCGAGAAATGCGGTTCGCTGATCTCGCCGGAGTGTGTGAGCTGCAGCACGAAAACGTTGTTGGGATTGATCGCTTTCAGATGCTTCACAAATTTGGCCAGCGCCTTTTCATTGCGCGGCATGATGCTGAGTTGATGCTCTCTGGAGATGTAATCGTACTGTACGGTGATGGCCTCGAGATTGATGAAGCCCGCTTCGCCCTCGAATATCTTCTCGTACCGCGCGTAGGTGGAGTCGGTCGGGTTTCCGTCCGCATCCGCGTCGCAGCACTCCATCGCGTTGATCGCGAAGCGATTGGGGACGGTCTTAGTACCGATTTTGATCGGGGTCAAGAGTAAATTTTGTTCCGCCATGTTTGTCATACCTCCATGATGTTCTCTCAAAAACGGGACGGGAGCAGAGCCCTTACTACCTACCAATGTAATCGGAAATTGTCCAGTACACAACACCGTAATAGTACCAAGAAAATACCGGGGGCGACCTGGTATTTTTTCTTGACGCAGCACCCGTGAGGAACTATACTCTGCTTGGGAGGCATCCTGCTTCATAGTATTTGTGCAGAAGTAAAACGATAGAACGGATGTGAACATGAAAGATGATTCTGATTGGGTCTTTAAGCCGGAAGTACCCACTGCCATTTCTGTCAAAACAGAGGATGAATTTCTGTCCAGCAGCAAACTCTACGAAGCGGTATTGTCCAGTATTCAGGACGGCATCTGCGTTCTCGATCCTGATTTCAGCGTGATCTATATCAACAAATCCATGAAACACTGGTATCCGGGCCGGGAACATTATCGGGGGGGAAAATGTTATGCGATTTTCCACGAGCGCACCGAACCTTGCCCGCACTGCCCCTCACTTCGGTCCATCCAGACCACCACGCCCCAAACGGAGTTGGTGCCGTACACCAAAGAGGGTGCAGATCTGGGCTGGCAAAATCTCTATACCGTGCCGGTTGTGGATGAAACAGGCAAAGTGATTCTCGTCATCGAATACATCCGCGACATCACTTTCCAAAAAGAAGTGGAGGGCGATATCAGCCAGCTTTCGGAACTGAACGAGAGCCTCGAAGCCCAAAACAATTTGCTGTTCGAGATCCTCAATCAGCGCGAACAATACGAGGCAAATCTCGAGCGCACCGTCAATGAGAATATGAAAAAATACGTCAAACCTTCGCTGCAATATCTGAAAAAATACCTAAACGAGCGAGACTATACGATCGTCTCCGGCATCATCGACGAGATCGTTTTCCCTGTCACGAAAAAGCGGTCTTCCGTCCTTGAACAATTGTCCCCGCGCGAACTGCAGGTGGCGACCATGATCAAGGAGGGCTATTCGAGCAAAGAGATCGCCGAGATCCTGGTGGTATCCAAAAAAACGATCGACTATCACAGGAACAGCATCCGCAGAAAGCTGGGTCTGCACCATGAAAACCTGCGCAGCTATTTGACCGCCCACGGATAAAGCAGGGCACAAGCTGCTGAGGGGCGGATGTAAAATAGTGATTGACAAATAATTCCACATAGTGAATAATAATACATGAAGGGCGGTACACGCTGAACCTCACAAAAAAAGGAAAAGGTGAAGCGAAATAGCCGCTCCTAAGCGGAACGGCGATTCCCTACAATCTTAAATTTGTTAGAGGGTTCAGCCGCTTGAGAAGAGGCAGCCACCCTTGTGACAAAAGTATCGCGCGCATGTGCGAATCGTCGAGTCAAGAGCATGATTTCCTGTAAAACTTGCATTTTTCGAGTTGAGGAAGGATAATATACTCACTTATGCGTTACACAAGGCAAAACAAAATCATCGAACTGATCGCGGAACACGAGATTGATACGCAGGAAAAGCTCGCGGATCTGCTCGAAAAAGCGGGCTATGAAGTCACGCAGGCGACCGTCTCGCGTGACATCAAGGATCTTCGGCTCGTGAAGACCCTCGCGCCATCCGGAAAATACCGCTACACAGCGCCCGAATCCGGTGCGGACCACAACACCGAGCGCTTTGCGAAGATTTTTAAAGACACCGTGCGCTCCGCCAAACATTCGGGCAATATGATCGTGGTCAAGACCCTTACGGGCTGCGCGAACGCGGCCTGTGAAGCCATCGACTCGCTGGATTTTTCGCATATCCTCGGCACCATCGCAGGCGACAGCACGATCTTCATCCTCGTTGACGACGCGGAGCAGGCCCCCGGCCTTGTGGCGCGTTTCGACGAAATCATTTTAAAATAACGCATATGATCTCCACTTTGCAGATCCGCAATTTCGCGATCATCCGTGAGTTGGAAATCAGCTTTCATCCCGGGCTTTCCGTCATCACGGGAGAAACCGGTGCCGGCAAATCTGTCGTGATCGAGGCCATGAGTCTCGCGCTCGGCAGTCGGGCCGACAAGTCGATGGTGCGCATGGGTACTGACCGGGCCACTGTTTTCCTGGTTCTTGAGCCTGAAACCATCCTTCGCCGCGAGGTCTCGGGCCACGGCAAGTCAGTCTGCAAAATCGGTGGCGAGATCGTGACGCTCGCGCAGCTCGGGGAAGCGGCCGCCGGTCAGGTCGACATCCACGGTCAGTACGACCACCAGAGTTTGCTAATCATAGAAAAACACCTCGGTCTCCTGGATGCTTATGGTCACGAATACACCGCCGCCGCGCTCAAGAAGACAGCGGATGCTTATTTGCGTTTCCGTGCGGCAAAGCAAGCACTGGATACCGCCGCAGCACACGGAGCGGCCTCGGCACGTGAGTTGGATTTCTTAAAATACGAGATGGATGAAATCGACGCAGCCCGTCTTCGAACGGGCGAGGATGAGGAACTTGAAACGAGCGTCCGTATCATGCGGAGCAGCGAAAAGATCTATGAAGCCTTATCGCATGTGTATGCGCTTCTCTCGGGCGGGGACGGCGAACTCGCTTCGGCCTTATCGCTATCCGGCGGCGTTCGCGACATTTTGGCCGGTTTGACAACCTACGGCTCAGAATTTGAGCAAATGGCGAACGCGGGCGCGGAAGCCTATTACACGCTGGAGGAACTGGAAGACAATGTCCGCGCGGCCCTGGAGCGCATGGAGTTCAAGCAGTCGGATCTGGACGCCGCGCTCTCGCGTCTCGACCAGCTTGACCGATTGAAACGCAAATACGGCGGCAGCATAGAAGCCGTGTTGATTCATCGCGAGGAAGCTGCCGCTCGCATCTGCGGCGCAGAAAATCGCGAGGCGCTCATGGCTGATCTCGCCCGCGCACTCACCGACGCGGAAGCGTGTTATCTGGCCGAAGCCGGTACGCTGTCCGAGATCCGCCGCGCCGTAGCCGGCAAACTTGAGCGCGTGATCACCGAGCAACTGGAAGAGCTCAATTTCAAGGAAGCCCGTTTTGCAGTCCAAATGGAATCAAGCGAAGCCGCGCGAACAGAGCAAGGCTTCGACCACGTGGAATTCCTGCTGTCCGCCAACAAAGGCCAGCCACTGCTTCCCCTGGCGAAGGTAGCCTCGGGCGGTGAACTCTCGCGTATTATGCTGGCCTTCAAATCCGTGATCGGCGATTTCGATGGCGTCGAAACAATGGTCTTCGACGAAATCGACAGTGGTATCTCCGGCGGTACAGCGAGCATCGTAGGTGAGAAACTGCTGCGCATGGCCGCCGCCCACCAAATCATCTGCATCACTCATCTTCCGCAAATCGCCGCCTGCGCCGATCATCACTACCTGCTCGAGAAGAGTACAAGCGGCAGCGAGACGTTCACGACCCTGCGTGAGATCAAAGGCGAAGAACGAGTAGATGAACTCGCCCGTCTCCTCGGCGGCAGGCACGTGACCGGCAAAGCCCGCGAAAATGCGCGCGAACTGATCGCGCTGGCGCGGGAAACAAAATCAGAATACAGAACAAACGTTTGACATTCTTGAGAAAGCCGACTACAATCATTATATGGAAAATGTGAACCCAAAATCACTTGTGATTCTCGGCGTGGATCCCGGATATGCGATCCTTGGCTGGGGGATGGTCGAGTACCGCGTCAGCAGGCATCGGCTGCTTGGATACGGGACGGTGGAGACGAGCAAGGACCTGCGGATGCCGGAACGGTTGAAGGAACTTTATCGTGGCTTGACAGGCATTATCGCAAAATACGAACCAGATGTCGCCGCCGTCGAGGAACTGTTTTTCAATAGCAATCAGAAGACGGCGATCAAAGTGGGAGAGGCACGGGGTGCGGCGGTACTGGCCTGTGCCAATGCCGGACTCGATGTGTATGAATATACCCCGCTGCAGATCAAGCAGGCACTGACGGGCTACGGACGAGCGGAAAAGCAACAGATTCAGGAGATGGTGCGGCAAGTGCTCGGCTTGGTGAAACCACCGACGCCGGATGACGCGGCGGATGCAGTCGCCTGCGCGATCTGCCACGCGAACGCTTCGGCGCATATCGAGCGCGTAGGGCGTTTTGGTACTGCACGATCTATTTGATGCGGAGGAGATTGATTTGATCGCTTATATTCGTGGTAACGTCTTGGAAAAACTGGAAATCTCCGTTGTCATTGACACAGGCGGTGTTGGTTACGAGGTATTCATCCCATCAAATTCACACGTCTTTTTGAAAGCAAAGGGCGATGAGGTAGTGCTGTATACGGCACAGATTTTCAAAGAAGATGATGTTTCGTTGTACGGCTTTGAAGATCGGACGGCTCTGCGGTTGTTTCGGCTGCTCATCACGGTGAGCGGGGTCGGGGCAAAGGCGGCCATGGGAATTATTTCTTCGTTATCTACGGAGGAGGCGGTACGCGCGATTGCTTTTTCCGATGTGGCGATGCTTACGCGGGCTCAGGGCATCGGCAAGAAATCGGCGGAACGCATCGTACTGGAACTCAAAGACAAGGTGACGGACGCTTTTGCCGGTTTGTCTGTCGGCACAGGGACTTTGCCAGGTTCCGGTGGCGCGGCGGCGCGCCCGGGCGTGCCGGGCAGCGGGGCCTCAGACATCGTGACGGAGGCGGTCAGTGTGCTGATGAGCCTTGGAATCACGCGCAGCGAAGCGGCCCAGGCGGTGATGAATGTGACCGGGGAATACGACACGGTCGAGGACTGTGTGCGCCTCGCGCTGAAAGGCATGTAGCGTGGATTTCCCGTGACTGCGTTTGGGGCAGGCGCTGGCGGGACGGAGGAAGGGTGTGGCGGCATATCGGCTGAATGGAGGAATGAATGACGGAATTTGATAACCGTGACGGACGGCTTGAGACCGAAAGTGGTCAGCGCCTTGTCGACCCCGAGCGGGCCAGCATCCGTGAGGATCATGCGGATGTTGGGCTTCGGCCGCGGACGCTGACCGAATATATCGGACAAAAAAATGTGACGGACAATCTCGAGGTTTTCATCGAGGCCGCGAAGAAGCGAGGGGAGCCGCTGGATCATGTGTTGTTTTATGGACCTCCAGGTCTCGGTAAGACGACGCTTGCCTCTATCATAGCTGCGGAACTTGGCGTGGATATCCGCATTACGAGCGGGCCGGCGATCGAGCGGGCGATTGACCTCGCGGCTCTTCTGACAAACCTGAAACAAGGAGATGTGCTTTTTATCGACGAGGTTCATCGTCTCAACCGCACGGCGGAGGAAATCCTGTATTCTGCGATGGAGGACTATGCGATCGATATGATCGTGGGGAAGGGGCCTTCTGCGCGCTCCTACCGGCTGCCGCTGCCCGGCTTCACTTTGATCGGCGCGACGACGCGCGCGGGCTCGCTTTCCGCGCCGCTGCGGGATCGTTTTGGCGTGATCGGAAAGTTTGAACATTATACGCCCGAGGAACTGGGGGCGATCATTCGGCGCTCAGCGCATTTGCTCGATATTGCGATCGACGAGAATTCGATTGCCGAACTCGCACGGCGTTCGCGCGGCACGCCGCGTGTGGCCAATCGGCTGCTAAAGCGTGTGCGTGACTTTGCGCAGGTCATGGGTGAGGGGCATATCGACCGGGCGATCATGCAAACCACACTGCGCTCGCTCGGCATTGACGAAAAGGGCCTTGAGGGGCTGGACCGCGATATCCTGCGGCTCATCATCGAGCGTTTTGGCGGGGGGCCGGTCGGTATCGATACGATCGCGGCTTCGATCGGCGAGGAAAAGATCACAATAGAAGACGTTTACGAGCCTTACCTCATGCAGGTGGGATTGCTCCACCGCACACCGAAGGGTCGTGTGGCTTCACGTGACGCCTGGCTTTGGCTCGGCATTGAACCGCCGGAGGCGCCGGAGGGAAACGCCGCCGTGCAGCAGACCTCACTGTTTGACATCGCAGAGCCGGAATCTGAATCCGCATCAGAATCGAAAATGAAAACAAAACCGGAAATTGAAATTGAAATCAACAATTAGAACGGAACCGGAAAAGAAATTGCGTACGATTCAAAGATATGAAATATTCGACAATGAGAATAGATTTATTTGACTACAATTTACCGGTGGAATGTATCGCGCAGCACCCTGCCCCGGAGCGTGACGCTTCTCGCTTGCTCGTCCTGAACCGCGCGGACGGAAGCCTCAGCGACCGGCACTTTCGCGATCTTCCGGACTATCTGCGCAAAGGTGATTTGCTGGTATTCAACGACTCCAAGGTCATTCGCGCGCGTCTGATCGGACAGAAAGAAGGCACCGGCGCGCGGATCGAATTGTTTCTGCTGAAACGTATCGAAGAGAAAAAGGAAAAGCGAAAAAACCATCTCCCAGATGGCCTCAGCACACAGGTATGGGAATGTCTCGCGCGACCCGGAAGGCGCTTGCGAACCGGCGACGGGGTGTTGTTTGGCGCCAGTTTCAAACGAAGTCCCAGGGTCGAGGCTGGGCACAGTCCTGACGAGCCGTGCGGAGAACAACCGGCGGCGTTTCATATGACAGCGCGCGTCATCGAAAAACGCGGGGATGGAGGCGTCATCGTTTCGTTTGAATGGGAAGGTGATTTTTCCGAAATCCTGGAACGTCTCGGGCGCATACCGCTCCCGCCCTATATACACCGAGATACGGAAGATGATATTTATGCGGAAGAGGATGCACAGCGCTATCAGACTGTCTACGCCCACGAGTCCGGATCGGCGGCAGCGCCGACAGCCGGCCTGCATTTCACGGAAGAACTGCTTGACCGCGTTCGTGCAGCAGGCGCAGAAACGGCCTTTGTCACCCTGCACGTCGGTCTCGGCACGTTTCGTCCGGTCAAAACGGAACGAGTCGAAGATCATGTGATGCATCTGGAGCCGTATCACATCTGTGAGGACACAGCCCGCAAGATCAACGCGGCTAAGGGAGAAGGGCGACGTGTGATCTGTGTCGGTACAACGTCTGTCCGCACGATCGAAGCGGCGGCGGCCGCAGGGAAAGAAGCCGGCGCGAAAGAAGTGAAGGGGCAGCTGATACGGCCGGGTTCAGGCAACGCGGGGATCTTCCTCTACCCGGGCGGCCGCGGTTTCGCTGTGACAGACGCGCTGATCACGAATTTCCACCTGCCCAAATCGACGCTGCTGATGCTCGTGTCAGCTTTCGCCGACCGCGAACAAATCCTGGACGCTTACGCGCATGCCATCGAGAGCGGCTACCGCTTTTTCAGTTACGGTGACGCGATGCTGATCGTGTAGCGCTGCGCAAATATCAATTGCAAATATCAATTCATATCATGATGTAATTATGGAGAGACTGGCAGATTGTATTGTATAGAGAGGAATGTAGAGTGACACAGAAGCAGAACGCGGTGAATTTTGAATTGATCCGTAAGGACGGCAGGGCACGGCGCGGGCGGCTTACTACGCCGCGCGGCGTCATTGAAACGCCGGTCTTCATGCCGGTGGGGACGGCTGCTACCGTCAAGGCGCTGAAGCCTGACGACGTCAAAGAACTCGGTGCGCAGATCATTCTCGCGAACACCTATCATCTGTATTTGCGTCCCGGCCATGAGGTCGTGAAGAAGGCCGGAGGCCTGCACACATTCATGCACTGGGACCGGCCGATCTTGACAGACAGCGGCGGGTTTCAGGTGTTCAGTTTGGCGAACTTAGGCAAAATCACGGAAGAGGGCGTCACCTTCGCTTCTCATATAGATGGTTCAAGGCATCTGATCTCTCCCGAAAAATCCATGGAGATCCAAAACGCTCTCGGCTCGGATATCATGATGGCGTTTGACGAATGTGTACCATACCCGGCGGAGCGCAAATACACGGAGGCTTCCGTCCTGCGCACAACGCGCTGGGCCGAGCGGTGCAAAGCTGTCCACAAGGACACAGAACGGCAATCCTTGTTTGGCATCATACAGGGAGGGATGTTTGCAGATCTCAGGCGGCAGTCTGCCGAGCAGATCACGGCGCTTGACCTACCAGGCTACGGAATCGGCGGTTTGTCGGTAGGCGAGCCGAAGGAGATCATGTATGAGGTTTTGGACTCATGCACGGAATATCTCCCGCAGAACCGCCCGCGCTACCTGATGGGCGTCGGCTCGCCGGACGCCCTGCTTGAGGGGGTAGCCCGTGGTGTGGATATGTTTGATTGCGTCTTGCCGACGCGCGAGGCTCGCCACGGCAGAGCGATGACCAGAGACGGTTCCGTCAATCTGCGCAACGCCGCCTGTACGGAAGATTTCGGTCCGCTGGACCCGACTTGTGATTGCTACACCTGCCGCAATTTTTCAAGATCTTATTTGCGCCATCTGGTCATGTCGAAAGAGATCCTAGGCGCCACCTTGATCTCTATTCACAATTTGGCCTTTCTTACGGGCCTGATGGCGGAAGCCCGGGGGGCGATCGATGAGAACACCTACGCATCCTTCAAAAGTGAGACAATGCGCCGATATTATCAAAAAACACAATCGTTTTTACCCGAAGAGGAATCATTCTCTGGATTCTGAATCAAAGGTGCAGAATGACTGCACTCGTGAATTGCAGCGCTTTGCGTTTTTTGCGTTTTTTTGTGTTTTCCGCACTGGTTTTATCGAGAAAAGGGACGTATTGACTCATAATAAAATAACGTTGAAATGATATTCGTCGCCTCAAAATAAAACAAAGCGGTTGAATGTTTGGCGATTCTCCGTTATGCTAAAAGATAGCAATTTGGTGCATACTCAGACATGCGGCCATGGCTTATGGGAGGACGGTACGAATGGCGGACATTCAAGGTATATTGGACAACAAGGAATTTATGGCGGGTATTATGGAGAACCTGATGCTTGTGCGAAAATTCGAAGAGCAGGTTTACGCGCTGTATGAGCAAGGCAAACTGCACGGAACGACGCATTTGGGCGTAGGCGAAGAAGCCACGGGCGTGGGGTCGTGCTTTGCGCTGAAACCGCAGGACTGTGTGCTCACGTCGCACCGAGGACATGGCCAGACCCTGGCGAAAGGGGCCGACCCCAAGGATATGATGGCCGAGATCCTGGGCAAAGAAGCGGGCACCAACCGGGGGCGCGGCGGGTCTTTGCATATCGCTTCTCCGGGCAATCATGTGTTTGGCACGGGCGGCATTATCGGCGCATCTTGTCCGGTCGCCTGCGGTATGGCGCTTGCTTTCAAAATGTGTGAGGAGCGCGACAGGGTGGCGGCGGTATTTTTCGGAGATGGCGCGACGAGTGAGGGCGCAGTCCACGAGGCTTTCAATCTGGCCGCGGTCTGGCAGCTTCCCGTGCTCTTCATTTGCACGAACAACGGCTATGCGATGAGCACACCGCTGCGCAAAGCCGTCAATGATATGGATTTGACGAAGCGCGCGATCCCGTTTGGGATTCGCAGCTATGAGGTCGACGGAAACGATGTGCTTTCCGTGTATGCGACCGTAAGCGAGGCGCGGCAATATGTGGTTTCGCGTCAGCGTCCGGCCTTCATTGTAGAGCACACCTATCGCACGAGCGGACATTCCAAGAGCGACGTCAATCGTTATCGTACGCGGGAAGAGATCGCGGAATGGTATGAGAAAAATCCGGTGTCCCGATTTTCCAAGGTTCTGCTTGCGAACGGTTTTTCGCAGGAAGAGATTGACGGGATCGACGCCAAATCGACCGGCCTGATCGCGGAAGCGGTGGCGTATGCGGAAACTTGTCCATATCCCGCGGCAACGACGGAAGAACTGAACGCGGAGGCGTACGCAAAATGAGCGGCGGTGAAGTGACCATGCGGGTGATTACCTATGCTGAGGCCATCCGCGAGGCGATGAGCCAGGAAATGCGTCGGGACGAAAAAGTTTTCCTGATGGGCGAAGATATCGGTGTATATGGCGGAGCGTTTGGCGTTTCTCAGGGGATGGTGCGGGAATTTGGCTCCGCGCGCGTACGCGAAACGCCGATTTCCGAAACGGCCTTTGTGGGCGCGGCAGTGGGTGCCGCGGTGATTGGTATGCGGCCCATCGCCGAGTTGATGTTCTCGGATTTCATGAGCGTATGCTGGGATCAGATCATGAATCAGGCGGCGAAAGCCCATTTCATGCACGGCGGTGCGGTGCAGGTGCCGATGGTAATCCGGGCCGCATCGGGCGGCGGAACCGGTGCCGCCGCCGAACATTCCCAATCGCTTGAAAATCTCTTCTGCCATATTCCGGGGTTGAAAGTGGTCATTCCATCGACGCCGTTCGATGCGAAAGGCCTTCTTGTGAGCGCGATCCGCGACAACAACCCTGTCATCTTTTTAGAGCAGAAAAAACTTTATAAGACGACCGGGATCGTGCCCGAGAAAGAGTACGTGATTCCGCTCGGGATGGCGGACGTCAAGCGTGACGGCAAGGATGTCTCGCTGATCACGTATGGACGCATGGTGCAGATGTGTGCTGAGGCGGCTGACAAACTCGACGCCGAAGGCATCTCCTGCGAGATCGTCGACTTGCGTACCTTAGCGCCGCTGGATATCGGAACGATCCTTTCCAGCGTGAAAAAGACGCGGCGCTGTGTCGTCGTACAGGAAGCGCCCCTTTTTTCCGGTTTCGGCGCAGAGATCGCGGCGCAGATCGCGGACAGCGAGGCATTTTTTTATCTGGACGCTCCGATCAAACGCGTAGGCGGTAGTGATTCACCCGTCCCGTTCAGTGCCCCGCTGGAACAAGCGGCTTTCCCGACCCCGGCGCGCATCGAAGCGCAGATCCGGGCAACTTTGTAGAGCCCGGGAACAGGAGCGGACAGCGCAAACATGCCGGAATACTTATTTGAAAATGTAGCAGCAACTCCCTATGCAAAGACGTTGGCCATGCACGCAGGGCTTGCGCTGTCGGCTTTCGTGCCGCATGCTCACGGGTATTTGACCGGTGCAGATATCGCTGCCGGACCCAAGCCGGTAGCAGCGCCGGAGCCAGTAGTGGTTGTAACACCGGAACCCTCTTCCCTCAAAGAGCCGGCAAATGACGAACCAGCGGAGCTCATCTCACCGGTCGTACGCGCCGGGAACCCGATCACTCCAATTGCATCCGATTTGGTGATGCCGGCGCCGGCGCCGGAAAAACCGGCGATTCGGATTTTTGAACCCATTGCAGGGCAAGGGGACACAAGACAGAGGGACAGGCCTTCTGTCTTGTCCGCAGGACAAGACAGAAGGCCTGTCCCTTTGTCTTGCGACGTTGCTGTGATCGGCGGCGGGCCGGCCGGGTATACCGCCGCGCTCCGTGCCGCCGAGTTGGGTGCGAAAGTCATCCTCTTTGAAAAGGATGAAATCGGAGGCGCAGACCTGTATCGGGGCCGTATTCCGATGAAAGCATATTTAAAGACGTCAGGACAGCTAAGGCAGGCGCGCGAAGCCGGAGAGCGGGGAATATCGATACCGGCTGATGCCATCCCGGACATGAAACGCTGCCTGGCAAGTAAGGATAAGCTTGTAGCAAAGTTGGCCAAAGGCATTGCCGAACAGCTTGCTTCCGCCGGCGTGATTTTTGTGAATACCAGAGCGGCGTTGGTAAACGAGCATACGGTCTTTTCCGGCGTCGGCGTCTTTTCTGTTGGCAAGGTCATCCTCTGCGGCGGCAGCGAGCCGTTTTTGCCTTCTTTGCCCGGCATGGAACACCCGTGTGTGATCACCAGCGATGAGATCTTCACAATGAAGAAAATCCCCAAACAACTGGTCATTTTTGGCGGAGGCGCGATCGGCTGCCAGGCCGCGGCGGTTTTCTCTGCGTTTGGAAGCAGAGTGCTCTTGATTGAAAGGCAGTCGCGTGTTCTTCCGTATGCGGACGCCAAAACCAGTGAAGGTGTTCGGCAAGTGCTGTTGGCGTCCGGCGTTCGCCTGTACACCGGAGTGCCTGTTTTGGGTGTGACGGATGCCGGGGGTCGGCCGTGCGTCGAGAGCGGACGGGGCGGCGTCGAATGTGACTTGGTACTTGCGGCGGTCGGGCGCAGGCCAAATCTATTGTGTCGGGGAAACCTGGATGGACAAATCGCGCTCGAAGACAGCGCAGTCAAAGTGAATGGCGCGATGGAAACCAGCGTTCCCGGTATTTACGCGGCAGGGGATTTTGTCCGTTCGGCAATCCGGTTTTCCGGCGTGACCGAAATGGCAAGGGTGGCGGCGGAAAACGCCGTTGCCGCGGAAAAGCGGCAGGCGGCCGTTGATATTTGATATAATGCAGCGAAGGGAGCAATGCGGGTCGGAGGAGTGAGCAAAGCGAACGTTGCACCGGAGCCTGTGCTGCGTCCGCGGGATGCAGTAGCGCAGAATGACGAAACTGCCGGTGTAGAATGACGAAAGCTGCGGTGCAGAACGACGAAAATGCCAGCGCAGAATGACAGAATGGAAGGAGCGGGGATGGCGGAACCGAAATACAAAAGAGTTGTGCTGAAAATCAGCGGAGAGGCGCTTGCGGGCGCGGGGCGTTTTGGACTGGATGACGCGACGCTTGGCGAGGTGGCCGGAGAGATCAAACAAATCTACGATCTCGGTATAGAAATCGCGGTCGTCGTAGGCGGCGGCAATTTCTGGCGGGGGCGTACGAGCGAAAATATGGACCGCGCGACCGCTGACTATATGGGGATGCTCGCGACGGTGATCAATGCGCTCGCCCTGCAGTCGGCGATCGAAAACGCCGGGCTGCCCGTGCGTGTGCAGACCGCCATTGAGATGCGCGAGATCGCGGAGCCCTATATCCGGCGCAAGGCCGTAGCGGAGATGGGCCGCGGTGATATCGTGATCTTTGCGGCCGGTACGGGCAATCCGTTCTTCTCAACGGATACAACAGCGGCTCTGCGGGCGGCCGAGGTCGAAGCGGATGTAATCCTGCTTGCGAAAAAAATCGACGCGGTCTACTCGGCGGATCCGGAACTGGAGCCCGGCGCCGTTCGTTATTCGGAAATCACGTTCCAGGAAATCCTTGAAAAAGATTTGAAGGTCATGGACGGCACGGCGGCGTCGCTCTGCCGCGACAACGGAATCCCTATCCACGTCTTTGCCCTCAGCGAACCGGGCAATATGCTGAAGGCGGTGATGGGCGAGCCGATCGGGACGATCATCGCAGGTTAATAGGAGAAAGGGCGGTACAGATGAAAAAATGGGAATATAAAGTGGTTTATAAATTAGAGGGCCCTGCTGATGAAGTCAAGATAAATAAAATAACGGCAATGCTTAATGAATTAGGGAAAGAAGGCTGGGAACTTATTTGTATTGAAAAGCCCTTGCTTTATTTTAAAAGAGAACTGTAACGGAGGCGTATGATGGAACCACAAGAGAAAGATGTACAGGAAGTTTTTGAGAGCAAGATCGAAAAGACGTTACATGCGCTCCGGGAAAACCTCAACACCGTGCGCGCCGGGCGCGCCAATCCGGCGCTGCTTGACAAGGTCCTCGTGGATTATTACGGGGCGCCGACGCCGCTGAAAGCGCTGGCCAATATTTCTGTGCCGGACCCGAGATCTCTTTTGATCTCTCCGTTTGACCCGAAAACGCTGCGCGAGATTGAGAAAGCGATCAATATCGCCAATATCGGAATCAATCCGAGCAACGACGGCAAGACGATTCGTATGCAGATTCCGTCCCTGACGGAAGAGCGGCGCAAGGAACTCACGAAACTCGTTCACAAATTCGGAGAGGAAGCCAAAGTCGCGATTCGAAATGAGCGCCGCGACGCCAACGAGCACTTGAAAAAGCAGGAAAAAGACGGCGATCTGACGGAAGACGATCTCAAAACCGAGGAGAAGAAGGTACAGAAGAGAGCGGATGAAGCAATCGCCGAGATCGACAAGATCCTCGCAAAAAAAGAAGCTGAGATCCTCGAGGTCTGATGGCTGACTTCTCGGCGAAAGAGAGACCTGCGGTCCCGCAGCATGTTGCGGTCATCATGGACGGCAACGGCAGATGGGCGGAACAGCGCGGGATTCCGAAATACAAGGGCCACGAGGCCGGTATGGACGCGATGATCGAGATCGTGCGTCACGCCTCGAATATCGGGGTGAAGCACCTGACGGTCTATGCGTTTTCAACGGAAAACTGGAAGCGCAGCATGGAAGAGGTGTCCGGTATCTTTCAGCTGTTGATTCTCTATGTGAACCGGGAACTCGAAGAACTTCACCGCAACAAGGTGCGCGTGGATGTGCTCGGCGATTGGACGCCGTTTTCGAAACAGGTGACCTCTGCGCTGAATCGCACGATCGATCTGACAAAAAACAACGCAGGACTCCGGTTCCATATTGCACTGAACTACGGCGCAAGGGCTGAAATTTTGATGGCGGCAAAGAAGCTGGCGGGTACAGAAAGATATCAGGACATAGACGAGGCCGGCTTTGCAAAATTATTATATATGGGAGACATGCCGGATCCGGATTTGCTGATTCGGCCGGGCGGCGAGCAGCGTATCTCCAATTTTTTGCTGTGGCAGACAGCGTATAGCGAGCTTGTATTTTCGGATGTGCTTTGGCCGGACTATACGCCGCAGGAGTTTGACAAGGCGATCGAAGCGTTTGCGGCGCGCGGGCGCCGGTTTGGAGGCAGGTAGCCGGCATGAAAACACGATTCAAATCTGCGCTCAAGATGGTGCCTGTTCTGCTCCTCGTCTTTCTGGGAGGGTATTTTCTCATCGCGGGCGTCATCGTGCTCACCCTGTACGCGCTGAAAGAATTCACGAGCGTATTCGGAGAGAAAAAGCCGGCGGCTTGGGTGTTTGTGGTGAGTACGATCCTGCTGTATGCGGGCTTTCTCATTCCTCAGATTCGCATGTATGTTGTGCTGCCGTGGCTATTCCTCTCCATCGTGCTATGTTTCCTATCGATGTTTCAGATGGAAAAGCGGGACCTGATGCAGGGGCTTGCTACATTTCTTGGCGTTTTCTATGTGATCTTTCTCACATTTCATATTGTTCTGGTCGACGAAAGCTATTTGCAGCAGGCGATACAGATTCCTGTAACGGATACCTTCACGCTGACGCTGTCCGGCATCCATTCCTATTTGTGGGTCGTGATCTTGGCGGCTTTCGGGACGGATATTTTTGCGTATTTCATTGGCATGGCCATTGGTTCCCGCAAGCTTTGTCCGTCGATCAGCCCCAAAAAGACGGTCGAAGGCGCGATCGGCGGGGTACTCGGCAGCGTATTGCTGTGCGGTCTGTTCGGATTTTTCTTCCTGCGCGGCGGGTTTGCGACTTGCATTGTGATCGGCATCGTTGGCGGGGTGGTGTCGCAGCTTGGCGACTTGTCCGCTTCCGTGCTCAAGAGAAAGATCGGCATCAAGGATTGGAGTTCGCTGATCCCCGGGCACGGCGGCGTGCTGGACCGCATTGACAGTTTGCTGTTCACGGCACCGATGGTCTTCTACATCCTGATGATCAAAGCGACCCTGTTCGGTGTGGTCTGATCTATGAAAAAGGTTGCTATTCTGGGGTCAACCGGCTCTGTCGGGACACAGGCGCTTTCTGTCATCGCCTCGAATCCAAGACGGCTGAAACCCGTCCTGCTGTCCTGCAGAAGTCGCGTCGATATGCTGCGTATGCAAATCCAGCGCTTCCATCCGGAGGCCGTTGTGATCGAACGCAAAGAAGACGCGGCCGAGTTTCGGCGCGAATATCATGACATCAGGGTTTATTGGGGGCCGGATGGCCTGGATCAGGCTCTGGCGGAGACCGATTTTGATATCATGCTCAATGCTTTGGTTGGCATTGCGGGTCTCAGGCCAACACTGGCCGCCATAAAAAAAGGCGGTGAGATTCGCGAAAAAAGCGAACCGGACGGCGGCAAGGGCAATCAAGGTGACAAAGCAGACAATGACGAAAAAGGCGGCAGCGGTATCTCGATCGCGCTCGCCAACAAGGAAACATTGGTAACGGGCGGCCGCTTGGTGATGGATGCTTCCAACAAGGCCGGCGTCCCCATTGTGCCTGTCGATAGCGAACACAGTGCGATCTTCCAGTGTCTTCAGGGCAATCATGAAAATCCGATCAAACGTCTCATCCTCACGGCGTCGGGCGGCCCATTCCGCGGCTACGACCGGGTGCGCCTCTCCGCCGTGACCCTGGGCGACGCCTTGCAACATCCAAACTGGAAGATGGGACGCAAAATCACCGTCGACTCCGCCACCATGCTAAACAAAGGCTTTGAGATCATCGAAGCAAAATGGCTGTACGGCATCGAGGCCAGCCGCATCGAGGTCGCCATTCACCCACAAAGTATTGTTCACTCCCTCGTCGAATTCGAAGACGGAGCCTTGCTCGCCCAACTTGGCAATCCAGATATGAAGGTTCCGATTTCGTACGCCTTCTCATGGCCCGAACGCTGGGCGACAGACAACCGGGCACTCGACCTCATCGGCCTGCGTTCGTTATTCTTCGAAGAACCGCTTGGCGAAGGGCGCCGCAGTCTCGACATGGCCTACCGCGTGCTGCGCGAGAGCGAAGAAACGGGGCGAGACAGCGGCTTGGTCGTGCTGAACAGCGCCAACGAAGCCCTCGTCGAGCTATTTTTGACAGGAAAGATCCCTTTCCTCACCATTATCGATACCCTTGAGCGCATCCTCGACCGCCATATATCCAGAAAAATCGAGAGCGTAGAGGATATCTTCGATGTCGATAAAGAAGCGCGCCGGGCTGTGGCAAGACGCTGGAAATAAGATGGAGAATTAGATGACGATCGTATACGCAATCATAATATTTTTGCTCTTGATTTTTGTTCATGAGACCGGCCACTTTCTCACCGCGAAGGCGACGGGGATTCAGGTGAATGAATTTTCGCTCGGTATGGGCCCCAAGATATTCTCCGTACAAAAGGGGGAGACCAAGTACTCGCTGCGCTGGATTCCGTTCGGCGGCTATTGTGCGATGGAGGGGGAAGACGAGGATTCTGCAAATCCGCGCGCGTTTGGGAACAAACCCGTACGGGTGCGCGCTTTGGTCTTGTTTGCAGGCTCACTGATGAACGTGCTGCTCGCGGTCTTACTGCTTTCGATGGTGATTTTTGCAGGCGGCGAGCCGACACGCCGCATCGATACCGTCCAGGAAACAGCGCCGGCCTATGCAGACGGACTGCGTCCGGGGGATGAAGTGTTGGCGGTAGGCGGTATCACGGTATCGAAGTGGGCGGATATTTCCGCGGCGCTTGCCGATCTTACCGCGCTGTCTCCCGCCTCGCCGGACGCATCGTCAGTGGGGTCATCCGAAGGAACACTGCCGGCAAATGTAGCTGCGGCTGCGGCAGAACCAACAATTCAGCTGGTGGTTCTGCGCGACGGAAGCGAGTTTACGATCGATACGCATTTCTATACCGACGAGGACGGCGCACAAAAAATCGGCATCTCGCCCGTGTTTGGACGCAGCGTACCGTTCTTTTTTAAGTCTTTTGGTTACGGTGCGCAGGCGACCGTAAGCATGGCGCGTATGATGTACGAAGTGTTGGGCGACCTCGTGACAGGACAGGCCGGCATAGATCAGTTGACGGGACCGGTCGGCATTGTCAAGACGGTCGGGGACTCCGCCCGGTATGGATTTATCTACCTCGTGCAGCTTACGGCGCTCATCAGTTTGAATCTCGGAATTGTCAACTTGCTGCCGTTCCCGGCCTTGGACGGCGGACGTTTGATCTTCCTTCTAATCCGAAAAATCACAGGAAAAGCAATCACGGATAAGATCGAGGGGCGGGTACACCTAATAGGCATTTTAATTCTCTTCGGTTTTATGGCGCTTATTACAGTTCAGGACGTCAGCCGGTTCTTGCTGCCGGGCGGATGAATCCGTGGTTATGATTCAGCAGTTCAACGAATACGGCTTGCACCGTAAGCGCCCCTACAAAAAATGGACATTTCCCATAAAACAAAAGCACGGCACTAATGTTCACAGGGTCAGGGCTTATACTGTACCCGGGCGCATATGGCATAAGCAGTAAACAGCACCTCGCAAACTGTAACATCGAAAATTACTATTTTATGGGTTGACAAACGTCAATATTCACCGGGATACGGTGATTTGTATATAATGGGATAGAGGATAAGGAATGTAAATGGCGAACACAAGCGGTGTAATACGCAGGAAATCGCGGCAGGTGTCTGTGGGCGGTGTGTTGATCGGGGGCGGGGCGCCGATTCCGATTCAGTCAATGACGAATACGTTTACGGAGGATGCGGCGGCGACCGTTCTGCAGATTCGCGCTTTGGCGGCGGCGGGCTGTGAGATCGTTCGCTGCACGGTTCCGACGGCGGCGGCAGCGGCGGCGCTTGGGGAAATCAAGCGTGCGCTTCGTGCGGATGGGGTGATGATTCCGCTTGTTGCCGATATTCATTTCGATTACAAATTAGCACTGGCCGCGATTGCTTCCGGTGCGGACAAGATTCGCATCAATCCCGGCAATATCGGCAGTACAGATCGCGTACAGGCGGTGGCTGACGCGGCGGGTGCGGCGGACATTCCGATCCGCATCGGCGTCAACGGCGGTTCGCTCGAACGGGATCTGCTCGAACGCTTCGGTGGGCCGACCGCGGCGGCGCTGGCGGAAAGCGCGCTCAGGAATGCGGAACTGCTTGAAAAGATGGGATTTTCGAACCTCGTGGTTTCCATCAAAAGTTCAGATGCGCGCGAAAACCTCGAAGCGCACCGATTATTTGCGGCTCATTCCGATTTGCCCCTGCACATCGGTCTGACCGAAGCCGGCATCGGTCAGACGGCTATGATCAAATCAGCCGTCGGCGTCGGCGCGCTGCTGTTAGACGGCATCGGCGATACGGTGCGCGTTTCGCTCACGGGCGATCCGGTACAGGAGATCGCGGCGGCACGGGATATTCTTCGGGCGGCGGGTCTGCTCCCGGGCGCGATCGATCTCATCTCCTGCCCGACCTGCGGGCGCACCAAAGCCGATTTGGAACAGATCGCGGCGGAAGTATCCAAAGCGTTAATTGGTATGGAAGCTGCCTACGGGCCAAACAGAAAATGTGATGTCACGCAGGGCGAAGGGACTGAATTTGCCACGACAACGACGGAACCGCAAAGTGGAACTGTGGATGCGATTAACATAAAACATATTACGGTGGCAGTGATGGGCTGCGCCGTCAACGGCCCCGGCGAGGCGGCGCACGCCGATCTCGGCGTCGCCTGCGGAGAAAATAACGCCGTATATTTCGAGCACGGCGAAAAAATCAAGACGATCGGACAAAGCGAGATCGTTGCAACCCTGATCGAGGGCGTAAAAAAACTTCTGAAGGACCGATCCTGAATCGTATTGAATGACAGAGTGTAAGCACACCTCGCCAAAGTAGTAGGGGCCGGCATTCTGCCGGTCCGATGATGTCGGGGCCGACATTCTGCCGGCCGATGATGGAAAAAACATGTGCCCGAAGGGATTTACACTCGGCGGACGGCAGAATGCCGCCCTTACAATGTGATTTTGCGCCGGTAAATTCCAATTTGGCGGGTGGATCTGTTTATTTATCGATCATGCCTAAGGCGGCGAGGGCTTTGGCTACGCCGTCGTGTTCGTTGTCTTCCGTGACGTAGTCGGCGGCTTCTATGGCGTCGGGTACGGCGTTTGCGGTCGCTACGCCGATGCCGCCGAAACGCAGCATGGAGGCGTCATTGGAATTGTCGCCGAAGGTGATCGTTTCTTCCGGGCGGATGCCTTCGCGCCCTGCGATAAAGTCCACGGCGGCGGCTTTGCTGACGCCCTTGCCGCCGATTTCAAAGTTGAAGGCAAGCGAGGTCGTGAGTTCATAAAGGTCTTCACGCTGCCGAAGGAAGGCTCCGACCCGCTCTTTGACGTCATCCGCAGCAAAGACGAAGTTGATGTTTTCGATTTCTTTGGCGTGGACTTGTATGGCTGCGTCAAAATCCGGAGTCGGAACGCGCGAAGCAAGGAAATAGTCGCTAAACCAAAAGGGGATTCCATAGTCCGCCGCGCCGTGATAGCGCGCTTCTTCCACATGCGGCTTTCCGTCCCAGAAATACTCGCACAAAACTTCTTTGTCCGTCAGGAAAGGGCGTACGTAGGCGACGGCTTCTTCGGACAAATAACTTTCGTAAAGAATGTCACGGCTCACTGCGTCATAAATCTTCGCGCCATTGGCGGTGATCAGGTAGCGCATGCCGTCCAAACCTGCGATCTCCTGCGGGATGGAAGAGTACGAGCGGCCGGTCGCCGTACAGACGACAAGACCTTTTTCCGCGCAGGCGGTCAGAGCCGCGCGGTTCGCGCCCGTGAGTTCGTGTTTTCGGTTGAGCAGGGTGCCGTCAAGGTCTGTCGCGAGCAAGCGTATTTTCCGCGCGCGCGCCCGCAGCGCGTCAAGATGTTCATGGTTACGCGCATTTGTCATAAATTACGATAGCACCTTTTGAATGAGTCCGGGATCAAGCCACTTTCGGAGTGCAATATTTAAATCTGCGATATCAAATGGCTTTGCGATGAAATCATTGAATCCGTTCTCGATAAACATCTCCTTCATACCGGTAAGCGCATTTGCCGTAAGCGCAATCACGGGCACGGTTTTGCAGTATCCATCTCTTTGCCTAAGATTTCGCGTCGTTTCAATGCCATCCATGTTGGGCATCATGTGATCCATGAAGATGATGTCATACACAGTCTTGCTCACCATTTTCAGGGCTTCTTCTCCCGATGTGACGAGATCTGGTTCAATTTTAAATGTACTCAAAAGTGCCTCAGCCACGGAGAGGTTGATCTCTATATCATCCACAACGAGTACTTTGGCCTTGGGTGCGGCAAATTCAACAATCTCCTCGCCACGTTCATCGGAAGCAACCCGCTCTGTCTTCTCATAAGGAATCAGCACCGAAAATCGGCTGCCCTCTCCGTAAACACTTTCTACGGTCATATCACCTCTCATCAATTTAGATATCCGGTGGCTGATCGCAAGACCGAGACCCGTACCCACAATATTTTTGTTTTTTCGCAAATCGAGCTGTTCAAAAGGCGTAAAGAGCTTGGGTATGTCCTCCGGCTTGATGCCGATACCTGTATCTATGACATCAAAACGCAGTTCGCCGGAGATATCTTCACAAACCCGAAAGATGACACCTCCCTCGTTTGTATATTTCAATGCGTTTGAAAGAAGGTTGGTCAGAATCTGCTGCAGGCGTTTTTCGTCACCGACAATAAATTCCGGTATTTCATCACCGACCTCATAAGTATAGGAAAGCCCTTTGTTGTGGTACATAAGTTTGAACATGGAATTTAGCTGATCCAGCATCGCCTTTAGGTTGAATCCATCATATGTGATATCAAACTTTCCGGCTTCGATCTTGGACAAGTCAAGGATGTCGTTGATAATTGAGAGAAGCGAATGGGATGCATTCTGAATATCTCTGACATATTTGCTTTGCTCCGGCGTCGGATTTGACCTGCTGAGCATCTCCGTCATACCGATGATCGCATTCATGGGTGTGCGTATTTCGTGGGACATAGTCGCAAGGAAATCAGACTTCGCATTGTTCGCTGTTTCTGCCCGTTCCTTTTCTCTCATAAAATCAGTGAGATCCAAGAATACAGCGAGGACTCCGGATTCGATGCCCGCGTTCCCGCCTTTCGAAGCACCCACATTCATCAACTCGATGGAGTAATAGCGTGGTTCCCCGCGATGCCCGAAGTCGATCCACTCATGAATATAGATACTGTCCTTCGTTTGCTTGGTACATTTGGAGGCCTCACTGAACCGCGTTAACGTTTCCGCGTCCAGGTGATCTGCGAACACCTCTTCATAGGATTTTCCCTTGATGAAATCGAAGTTCGCCGTCCCGGTGATGGTCAGAAAAATCTGCGTGGATAATACCAACGCACCATGATCGTCAAGGAGGAGGATAATGCTGGGACAGCTTTCTAAGAGCATGTCAGTATATGTCTTTTGCTTGGCGTTTGCAACGGAAAGAGCGGTTCCCAGCGCATCTTTCGCCACGATCGTCTTATTGACCTTATCGAGAAAATTCTGATTGATGCGAAGCTCTCGGGACAGTTTGTTCCGTTCTTTTGTGAGTTCCTTGATCTGATTCAGAAGTTCACTTCTCTCGCCCTCGGTGAGCGGCGGGTTCTGATTTTCTGACATAGTCAATGGATTTTCCCTCTCTTGCACTCAACTAAAATACGCAAACGATGAATGTATTGTTATGAAATCGATTGACGGCCTTCCCTGTGCTTACCTGTGTCGGACACATCTCTCCGCCTGAATATGCCATGAGGCAGGGGATATCATGTGCAGCACTGTTTTTTCCAAGAACCAATTCCAGCTCCAACAACTGATCGCCTCCAAGAGACATATTCCGCGAGATACAGGAATAGATGAGCATACCGTTCGCACCACTTCCTTCCTCAAGAGCCTGATCCATGGTGTTTCCGGTTGTGAGAAGTACATCTTCCTTATCAAATACGCCAATAGAAAGCATCGAGCCCTTTGGCATCATGCCGGCACAAATCGCATTTTTGTTTTCGTCTAAGGCGATGAATACTTTGGATACCGGCGGTGTACCATCGTTATAGTCCAGCATGAAAGGGAGCGAGGTCATGGCGTAGCTGGTTTCACTGGCTTGCGTGAGTCCCAGTGCCTCAAAGAACTCTGCAACGGGTCTGCCGTTTACCTCTTTCAGAATATGGCCTTCCGACTCGGTGATCAGGGCAGGTTTGTCAAGTATTTTATCTCTTGAAATCGTGGCGAGATAAAATTTTGGACTTACATTTCCGTAAATGAGCGCGAGTGCCATGCTGTCGCGATACTCCACTCCGTTATGGATCGCAAAACTGTTGTGGAAATCCGCACTGTCATCGACAGCCAGTGTGCCGAAGGTTGGTGCATCGCCGGAAATTTCCGTAAGAACCCGGATGTATTCATCGCCGGAATTTTCGAGCAAGAACCCGGCGTAGACCAGTATCAAGGCCGGGCGGTCTTCGTGCCCGGCAGCTGCTTCTATGTAGGCTCGTTTGATAGAAGATTCGAAGTCTCCAAGCAGTGAATCTGAAATTGCGGTCCCAAATTCGACATCATCACTTGTTAAAACCAAGAGGGTCAACGCGAGCAGACCTGTTTTATCGCCGGAAGCCTGTGCGGGAGTGATGGCACCGATCACATCGAAAGACAAGCGCTCACTGATCGCTTTTACGACACCGGAAAAAATAAACTCGTAGTGACATGCGACAATCCCGATGGAATTTTTTTTCTTGTTTGCCTCGAGATCCAATTGTGACAGTATTTCTTCTATCGCAACATCAATATCATCGACTTCTTCTGTATAGGCAGTCAGTGTTTTTATCATCATATCCCCTTCCGAATACAAGCGCACGATCCATGCAATTTTAGTACATTATATAATGATAATCGGTTTGAAACAAGGAAAGGAGAAGGGCGCACGCGAACTCCTCTGGCTTCGCGGAGTGTGGTACAATATTTCATTATGGACAAAATCACTTTAGAAAATAAAACGGCCTATCGGCTGGGCGTGGATATTGGCTCGACGACGGTCAAATTGGTGCTGCTGGACGAAGAGGGGAACATCGTTTTTGACCGTTATGAGCGGCATATGTCGGATGTTTTTGAGAAAGTCTCGGCGTTGTTTTCGGCGCTGGACGAGGCTTTTCCCGGGCTTTGCTGCGCGGCGACGATCACGGGGTCCGGCGGGCTTTCGCTGGCGGAGATCGTCGGTCTGCCTTTTGAACAGGAAGTGGTGAGCTGTTCGAGGGCCGTCGAAGAGCTGATTCCGCAGACGGACGTCGCCATTGAACTGGGCGGCGAGGACGCGAAGATCACGTTCTACGGGCAGACGATCGAGCAGCGCATGAACGGGACCTGCGCGGGCGGGACGGGCGCTTTCATCGACCAGATGGCAATTTTGCTCAATACGGACGCGGCCGGGCTCAACGACGCGGCCAAAGAACACGAATTGATTTATCCGATCGCGGCGCGCTGTGGCGTGTTTGCGAAGACCGATATTCAGCCGCTGATCAACGAGGGGGCGGCCAAGCCCGACCTTGCGGCTTCGATTTTTCAGGCGGTGGTCAACCAGACGATTTCCGGTTTGGCCTGCGGACGCGTAATCCGAGGCAATGTTGCTTTTTTGGGCGGCCCGCTTTCGTTCCTGTCGGAACTGCGAACCCGCTTTACGGAAACGCTCGGGCTTTCGCCGGAACAGACCATCTTTCCGGACAACGCGCGCTATTTCGTAGCTGTCGGCGCGGCGATCTTGGCCGACAAGCATGAGCCTGTCGAGATCAAGACCATCCTTGGCGCGCTGGCGAACATCGATCCTTCGCGCATTGGCGAAACCAAGCATATCGAGCCGCTGTTTGCGGATGAGGATGAGTACGCGGGATTCCAGAGGCGGCACGGCGAAAACCGCGTCAACCGCCGCGATCTTGAAAATACGGTCGGGCCGCTTTATCTCGGTATTGACGCCGGATCTACGACGACAAAGGCCGTGGTGATCGATCCGGAAAAGAACGTCGTCTATCAGTATTACAAGAACAACGAGGGCAGTCCCTTAGACGCGGTCGGTGACATTTTGCGCGATCTCTATGCTAAGCTGCCGGAAGCGGCGCATATTGCCAACGCTGCGGTCACAGGCTATGGCGAGGGGCTGATCAAGGCCGGCTATGGCGTGGATTACGGTGAGATCGAAACGATAGCGCATTATAAGGCGGCGGAGCAGTTTTTGCCGGGCGTCGACTTTATCCTTGACATCGGCGGCCAGGACATGAAGTGCATGAAAATCCGAGACGGCGCGGTGTACAGCATAATGCTGAACGAGGCTTGTTCTTCGGGCTGCGGCTCTTTTATCGAAACCTATGCGAAGTCCGTGGACCGCAGGGTGGCCGAATTTGCCAAAGAAGGGCTGTTTGCGGGCGCGCCTGTGGATTTGGGGACGCGCTGCACGGTCTTTATGAATTCGAAGGTCAAGCAGGCGCAGAAAGAGGGCGCGACGGTCGGCGATATCAGCGCGGGGCTGTCGTATTCGGTCATCAAAAATGCGCTGTACAAGGTTATCAAACTGAGGAATCCCGACGAGGCCGGCGAGAAAGTCGTTGTGCAGGGCGGAACTTTTCTGTCTGACAGCGTGCTTCGGAGCATCGAGCGCATCCTGGGGCGCGAGGTTGTAAGGCCCGACATTGCGGGGCATATGGGTGCGTTTGGCGCGGCTCTGATTGCGCTCGAAAACGCGGCGCCGGAAGGGCGCTCGTCCGTGCTCGGGCCGGAGATGCTCGATTTGTTTGCGGTCGAGAGCACGCATACGCGCTGCAAGGGCTGCGAAAACAATTGCCTTCTGACGATCAATAAATTCGGCAACGGCGAGCGCTTTATTACGGGCAACCGCTGTGAGAAGGGCGTGGGCGGCACGGGAAAAAGCGACGGCGTGCCCAATCTGTACGCTTGGAAATATGAGCGCTTGTTCTCTGAACAATACTATCCGGTCCTGCCTGCGGACGAGGCACCGCGCGGCGTGATCGGCATCCCGCGCGTGCTGAATATGCATGAGAATTATCCGTTCTGGCATACGCTGTTTACCACGCTCGGATTTTCCGTTTTGCTTTCGCCCGCTTCTTCGAAGACGATTTACGAGATGGGCATGGATACGATTTCGTCGGACACGGCGTGTTATCCGGCCAAATTGGTGCACGGGCATATTAAGTGGCTTTGCGCGCATTTGGGTGGCGGGGTGATTTTTTATCCTTGTATCAACTATGAAATGTCTGAGGACGCTTCGGCGAACAATCATTATAATTGTCCGATCGTGGCCACCTATCCGGAAGTCATTGCGGGGAATATGGATGAGGTTTTTGCGGAGACCGGCGTGCGTTTTCTCTATCCCTTCCTGCCGTATCACGACGAGGAACGGCTGGCCAAGCGTCTTGCCGAAGAATTTGCCTCGCTGGGTATCACGGGGCCGGAAATGAATTTGGCTGTGAAAGCCGCCCGGGCCGCGGATGCGAAATTCAAAGAGGATGTGAGAGAAGCGGGCAGGCGCGCATTATTGCAAATCAAAGAGGCGGGGATGTATGCGGTCGTGCTTTCGGGGCGGCCTTATCATTTGGATCCCGAGATCAACCACGGGCTGGACACGCTGATCACGGGCTTTGGGATCGGGGTGCTGACGGAGGATTCGGTGGCGGATCAGGCGGAGATGCTCAGGCCGACGCGCGTACTCGACCAGTGGATGTATCACAGCCGTCTCTACCGTGCAGCGGAGTTTGTCGGCAAGCACGACGATGTGGAATTGGTGCAGCTCACGAGTTTTGGCTGCGGGCTGGATGCGGTGACGACAGATCAAGTCGAGGAGATTTTGACGCAGAAGAACAAGCTGTATACGCTGCTGAAAATCGACGAGGGGGCCAACCTCGGCGCCGCAAAGATTCGCATCCGTTCGCTGAAAGCAGCGATTGAGGAACGGAAGCGCAACGAGGTCAAGGCGATCGATCACCCGTATCAGTACAATCGGCTGATGTTCACGGAGAAGATGCGGGGCGAGATGACCATTCTCATTCCACAGATGAGTCCGATTCATTTTGACTTTGTCGAGGCGGCTTTTCGGGAGAGCGGTTACCGGGTGAAACTGCTGCCGACGGTCGATGTGCACGCGGTGGACGAGGGGCTGAAATACGTCAACAACGACGCCTGTTATCCGACGATCGTGACGCTCGGGCAGGTGATCAGTTATTTGAAATCCGGCGAGTGCGACCTGGATCATACGGCGATTTTTATGAGCCAGACGGGAGGCGGCTGCCGTGCGAGCAACTATATCGCGCTGCTGCGCAAGGCTTTGCGCGACCTCGGCTGGGAGCATATCCCCGTGGTTTCGGCCAATATCGTCGGGCTTGAAAAGAACCCCGGCTTTAAGATCGGGGTCGGTCTCGCGGTCCGCGCGGTGATGGGCGGTATCTTCGGCGATACGCTGATGCGTGTGCTCTATGCGACGCGTCCCTATGAAAAAGTGAAGGGCGCTGCCGATGCGCTGGCGGTCCGGCACACCGAACGCATTGTTGCTGAAATGAAGCACATGAACTGGTTTAAGTACAGTAAATATTTGCGCGAAATGATCGCGGATTTTGATGCACTGGAGATTTACGAAGACGTTTCGAAGCCCAAGGTCGGCGTCGTCGGCGAGATTCTTGTGAAATATCATCCGAATGCCAACAACGACATCGTGGCCATCATAGAAAAAGAAGGCGGCGAGGCCGTGGTACTCGACTTGGTCGATTTCTTCCTCTACGGGATGTATAGCAAGAATTTTAATTATGAGGTGCTGGCGGGAACGAAGAAGGCGATGAAGATGAACAATCTTGCGATCCGCTTCCTCGAGTTGTTCCGCCGGCCGATGCGCCGGGCGCTGCGGAAGAGCCGGCGTTTCCATGAGCCGCTGCGTATCGGGGATCTGGCGGCGAAGGCGGAGAAGGTCACGAGCCTCGGCAACCAGTGCGGCGAAGGCTGGCTGCTCGCGGGTGAGATGGTCGAGCTCATCGACTCGGGCGTCGAAAACATCGTATGCATGCAGCCCTTTGCCTGTCTGCCCAACCATGTGGTCGGCAAGGGCATGATGAAACCGCTCAGGCAGTACAATCCGCTCGCCAACATCGCGGCGATCGACTACGACCCCGGCGCGTCGGATGTGAACCAGCTCAACCGTATCAAGCTGATGATGGCCACCGCGCACAAGAATCTGGCGAAGAAGGAAGCCGGGGAGCAGACGGGGTAAAGAGAAGCAGTCACTCCCTCTGTCATTCCCGCAAAGGCGGGAATCTATAGATGATTGCCGCCTAAATAATGAAAGTTTCGATGTTACTTGACATACGGATTCGAGAAGTATATACAGTATTACATCAAGGTTACAAGAGAAGGGACGGTTTTTTTCTCTCCAGGCTCTTGCTTAAGGAAACGAGGAGACTTATGAAGACCCTGTGTAGGTTGTCTGTGGCTTTGTGGGCCCGAAGTGCAATATACTTTTTCCTGCTCGCCCTCGCGATCACCTTTCTGTTTATGCCGGGTCTGGATCTGGCAACAGCGCATGAAAGTGTACCAAACGCTGTATTACTCATGATCCTTTCCATCGCCGTGTGCTGCATGCTTACGGCGGTTTTTCTAAAGGGTATGCCAAAGAAGATTTTTTCTTTCGCTCCGGCGCGGACATTCACTGAGACTCTCCGGGATTTACCGAAACTGATAGGCGTTCTTGCTATTTTTGTGATTGTCTGTGCGGTGATTTCGGGGCTTCTTGCCCTGCTCCTGAGGGACAAAAGGGGTCGGTTCATGCGTCTTGTTGGTACCCCTAAGTCTTTCGCTGATATTTGCTGTCGATATACTTCTTTACGGCGTCCTTACTTGAATACCACATCCCATCGGCACCTATTGTAGCTGTGAGCCTGCCGCGCGTAGCTGCTTGTCTAAGAGTGGAATACGAAAGTTCTTTTGTCTCAAGTGATTTGAGGGGCACTAATTTTTTTGGGCCCGCTATGGCCGGTGTAATGAAACGATGCACATTATCTATGACGGATCGCGCGATGATTTCGGCCAATGGGTACAAATCGCCATGATCAGCTTTGTCGAGCGCTTTCAAATAAGCAATTCTTCGTTGTTTCAGAATGATGGCAGGCGGAAACCCCAACCTTACCAGAATCAGGTTGAG
>BNUG01000006.1 GCA_025997195.1 Clostridia bacterium
GATATTTATGACGAACTCACCGGCGAAAAAGTCTGGGGCAAAAGCGATGTCATCGGCACGATCATAACGGATGAAAACGGCGAAGCCACGCTAGACGATCTCCTGCCCGGCGACTATACGCTGCGGGAAATCGAGGCCCCGGAGGACTATCTTCTGGTTCCCGACCGAGATTTCACCATCGCGGACCGCAGCGAAACGGATTCCTTCGAATTCTATACCTGGGACATCCTTGACAAGCGAAAAGGTCTGCTGATCGCTGTGGAAGTGGACAAGGATACGATCAAACGAACCTCGGCGGCCTTCGTTTCGCTGGAAGGACAGAGGGGCAACCACAATGTCGGCAAGGAAGATGAGCGGTATCGTTACAATGTGGATTTTCGCTCGACGTCAAATGTGGTGGCAGACGAATTTGTCGTGGACGACAATCTCGAGAATGCAAGAGAAGAACTGGTCTGTGTCGAAGAACTTTGGACGCCGATCGTATGGGGCGACTCAAACGGCAAATGGAATCTCTGGTACAAGACGAACCGGACCGATGACCACGCGGTGTACTCGAAGGTTTCCGCTTACGATCCGGCCTTTGCCAATCCCTATGACCCAGATCACAGCACCGTAAGCTATCCGAATACCGGTTTTCGGCTTTGGGCGCAGAATCTGAATACCGACGAGCGCTATCATTTCCTCGTGAGCGATCTGCCGCTTGCCGAGGGAGAGTATCTGACCGCTCTGCGTTTTGAGTACGGCCATGTGGAAGTCGGTTTCACGAGCAAGAATTACGCCACCCGGTCGCAGGACGGCGAGCATCGCGACGAAGCAAAGGGCCCGGTCGATCTGGGGGAAGATACCGCAAGACTTGACTTGCTGGATGGTACGAGCGAAACCGATTCATCGATACAAGAACGCGGGAGCCTCGGCATTTTCAAGGCGCTCGGAATCCTCAGCGGCTTCGGCACAGAGACGTCGTCGTCCGCAAACACGGAGCGAACCCACATCCGCACCCGAACCGAAGGCAGCCTTACGGAGAACCGCGTCGACTGGACGCCGAATCCTGCCCAACCGTTTTACCCGCCGGATCCGGCCGACGGTGCCCGGCTCGAAGCGGCGGTACTGCTGCCGGCAAGCTATCTGGTTTCGGCGGTTCGGCCTATGGCCGATATCAACATCGTCAGTTCAGTCTCCGCGCGCATCGCCCGGCAGACCGGCACCGAAACGCTCCGCGACTATGATCAGGACGCGGTCGTGACGAAGGAACTGGTCACCTTCACCGTCGAAGATCAAAGCTTTGCGCCCGGCTCGGCCAGCGAAGACAGTCTGCTTGACAAACTCGGCCAATCCTACCGAACTGCAGACGATTTTCATTTCGCGGAATCGCTCCTAACGATGCTTGCCGCCGCGATCGCACTCGCAATTCTGTTGCTTCTAAGAAAAATCCGCAGAGAAAGGAGTTTTCGTCATGTATAACAATTTTCCAAAAATCAGAGCGGCTCTGCTCGCATGGTTGTTCACCGCCGTTTCCGTGGTATTGCTTTCGCCGACTCCGGCGCTTGCGGCGGAGAACGTCCCCGCCCCGGCGGCCGGCGCCGCTTCTGCTGTTTCCGCCGCCGCAGAAGACAGTCAGCGGATTTCGATGGAAGTCCGCTATACGGAAAGCGAGAAGGCCGTCATTCCGGAGGTCATTTCCCAATTCGGCCGCGACTACCGGTTAGTCTACACAGGCGATCCCGTACCGGAAGGCAGTCTTCCGGAAACGAGAACCTACTCCTACCGAATTTCCGGGCTTCTGACCGCCGATCAGATCGCGGAGGTACGCGGTTTGGGTGATCTCAAACTCACACCGGTCACAGGAAGCCGCACCGTGCAGGTCGAGCGCGACGAGGTGCTGACCGGTTTGCCGACCAACGACATTGATGACCTCCCGCTGTATAAAAGATACGAGGAAACCTCTGCTACTTCACCGGGCGCTACCGTAAGCGGCGAGCTGAAACTCGCCGAAGCCGCATTTGAAGTGGCAGGAAAAGACCCCTACGGTTTGCCGAATAATTACACGGCGTACACCGTCTATCGCGGATCCGAGACAACGACGTACACTGCGTATTATTCCGGTGAAGCCACATACAAAAGAACCGTCACCGAAGGCGGCGATCCGACCTATGTCGTAGTTGCGACCTACGCGCCGTCCGTCCTCGTAGAAATAGAAGAGCCGGTTCCCTTAGGAGCGCCGCCCATAGAAGAACCGAGCGGCGCGGCGGAAGACCTTGTTCCGGCAAGCATCGGCGGAGGTTCAAATCCGCTGGCGGCTTTCTGGGATTCGCGGTCGGTATCGGAAAAAATTGTATTGCTCACAGGCATCGCGGTCGTCATCGCCGCAATTCTCTTCCTCCTGCTCTTTCTCAAGCGCAGACGGAAAACGCCACCCGCATCACCAACGACGCGAAAAACGTCTGCGCTATATACCTGACACGCAGCACAGATCGCTGCAAAATCTTGCCCTGACGGAACCCGGTTCACCACCCCCACGGGTTTCCGTCAGGGTTCATTTCACACCCTCTGTCATGCCCGCGAAGTCGGCCCCGTACAGATGGAAGATGGGAATCTTATTCGTCTCCAAAAATCATCGTAAATCGAATCCTTTTGACGTGCTATGATCGATATTATCGATAAATCGGCGTCAAATAGCGGTCAATATAATATTTTGTCAAAGTAGTCGTGGCGAGTGCATCCGGCGTGCCGTCTGTTTCAATACTTATCCATCCCTTTTGATTGTACTTTTTAAAAAGCGTCCAGAGCTTCGTGAAATCTGTCATGCCTGCGCCAAGCTCCCAGAACCATCTGTTACCGCTGCCAAACTCCGCTCCGGCTTTGAATCTGTCTTCGTCCGGCGTATTGACTTCCGTTGTATCTTTGCAGTGGAACGAACGGATGAAATCATGCCAACGCTCATACAGATCGATCGGGTCAAACCCCATGATAGCGACCTGCGCCGTATCCAGGCAGAATTTCACATTGTCATGATCAATCAGATCTTCAACAAACCATTCGACGTCATATTTGTTGATTGCGCACCAAAACTCCGTATGGACACAGATATCTATTCCTTTTTCTTTCGCGTGCTTTCCAATGATATTGATACAATCCGCGCTATCCCGTACTTGATCCTTTGTCAGCGGACCAACCGGATAGTAACCGCTCGCCGGCATCAACTGAATGTACTCGCCGCCAAGGTCAGCGATAAAATCAACAATGGCATCGATACGATGGATGATCTGTTCGTGTCGGCTCCGATCCTCTGAACCGTCTGCGATATCGAAGACACCCGATACTTTTTCAAGCCCCAGATCCTGTACAAAAGCCGCGAATTCCCGTGGGTGTCCAAAAAATTTCTCCACCCACGGACGCATATGCCACATCAATTCCATTCCTTGGAACCCATTGGCAACCAAGTATTTCACAATGTGTTCCCAGTCAAGGAAATAGACATTATTCATACTGTCGACTTTGTACCATTCATTGAAATCATTGATCTTCGGAAATTGAACGACCATACCCCACATATTTGTCATATACGAGTATTTAAGATTTTGTGTTTCCATTATGAACTCCTTTCTAGACTTACCGCCCGCTCGTTCTTGCCAATACTGTTAAATGTCGAGCAGTCGTTGGCGCGTGATACCCATCTTTAGCAGGGCATCCGGGATGCTCGATGTTTTCTCTGTATTGAAAATCAAATAATCGTCATACCCGATTTCCAGCAAAGTCTTATAGACGCCGACAAAATCTATATCGCCATCGCCCATATCATAAAAGACTTTTTGCTTCCCAACTGTCGGATTTTCCGGATGAAGACTCAGATAATTATTTTCTACGTCTATGAAACGTGTGTCGTTCAGTTTCACGCACGCCAGACGATCTTTGTAACGCTTCAGCGTTTCGACAATATCCTCGCCCTGGATATACAGATGTGCTGTGTCCGGCGCATATTTAATGCACGTATCTAAGCGCTCCATCAATTCGTGCAATTTCTCCTTGCGGAACACACTCCAAAATTCATTGGTGACAGACAGCGTGACATTCTTTGCCTGCGCCTTGTCAGCCGCTTTGTTCAAGAGATCGATCACGTCATCTTCAAACTTTATGAGTGCAGCATTTGTATCTTCAGGAAGTATCCATTTCTTCACAATGCCAAGCTCCGGGCTTGGAGAAATAATTACATTTTTCCCTTTCACTTGCGTACAATAGTCGATCGAAATATCAATCAGCTCTTCGAACTTGGGCAAATAATTGTCCGGAATGGAAATGTAGCTTTCCTTCACTTCCTCATAGGCATCAATGCCGCGAAGATGCACACTTGTGATTTCGTTGATCCAGGATTCTTTTAAAAGCTGGAAAAATTCCTCAAAGGAACCATACATTGCGTTAATAACAAAATCGCTTACCGGCATACCGGTTCTCGTGACCTCCCAAGCGACCGGATCGTGGATGAACGGGCTTGAAGGAACTTCAATTGTATCAAAACCAAGTGCTCCTACATATTTATAAAATTTCTTCCAATAGCCAATGGCCATTTTCATCAGCCAGCCCGGTCCGCAGGTCCGGATCGTGAGCATTTCCGTGGTCAATCCAAATTTCATATGATACCTCCATACTACTCGCTTATTTTCAACTGTTTTCGAATTTCTCCCGAGCGTCTCCGTCTGCGAATCTCGTCGGTGATCGTCGCCCGAATCCGGGTAACCGATAGGACTGTGATGATGAAAAATCCTAATGCAAAATCTTGTATTTCCGAAGGGAATCCCATCGCAATTAATCCGTTAAAAATAATGCTGATGGAAAAAATCCCAATAAAAATATTCACGGCAAGATTGTCATAAATATTTCTTAACTCCATTCCAATCATGACGCCCATCATGGGCTGAAAGACCATTGACAAGCTACCAAGTCCCATTTGGGTGCTGATTGCGCCCGAATAGCACACTTGCAAAATCGCCGCAACGCCGAAAATGCCGCCCGCAACGACATAGGACATAAATTTTGCCCGCTCTGCATTGATCCCCAGATTGATCGCCGCTAATTCCTTGATCCCCAGCGCTTTGATTTGGTACCCATACCGCGTGTGATAATAGATGGCATAGAAAATAACCGCAGTGATAATGACAAAGATAATATTATTCGGAGATGACGCTACGGTTGCAATACTCCTGTCAACTCTGAGATAAGACGCTCTGCCTGTTAAAAATACACCAACCACTTCTAAAATCAAAACAATGCCAAAGGAAACAACCATAGAGGGTATTTTTAGTTTTGTATATACAAAACCAACGCCCCAACCAACCAGAATCCCGCTTGCGATACACCCGATCAATAGGCCCCACATGCCGAGTTGGCTACTCAGCAATGCGCCGACAATTCCTGCCAGAATGATTTGAGATCCGGCAGAAAGTTCGAACAACCCTATCGTCAAGCTGAAACTCATGCCCATCCCGATCATCATGGGAATCATGGCTTGACTCAGCACGACCGACAAGCTATGCAGTCCGAAACCTGGCGTGGCGATTGTAAAAAACACAAACAATACTACCGGGAGAAAGGCCATATATAGAATTTTTTTCAAAATATTCTTCATCATTTAATTTCCCAATCTCCCGCAAAAACCGTTTTTTCGGGGGGATGAAAAGAATCCATCCTCCGATCGCTATCCTTATTTAGGCATTAGATCCTTATGTTTGTTGTAGATGTAATCGACGCTCCATTCCGCCGCTACAGCCTGCAAGCTTTCCGCTGTCACATCCGGATTGTATTTCTTTAACAAATCCTGCTTTGCTTCTTCCTGTGAGAAGATCGGTATCGTACCGGCAACCAACGCCTGATATTTTTCTACTTCGTCCAGATTGTTTAGCGTGAGGAACGGAATCTCAACGGAATAGGGCTTGTCGCTTAACGGAGACCCTATGATTGCATTCGTGACAATTGCCGCACACATCGTACGGTCTGTAATTTGATGGCCGCCTACCAAAGCGCCAACAACGCCGGACTCAAACATTCCCACGAGGTCGTCTCCGAAATCACAAGCGCCCATATAGACTTGCCCGACTTTGTTATTCTGCTCGATCGCAGAGATAACTGCCTCCGGAACACCGGCAACATAGGTCGAAACAATCAAGATGCCATCCAAAGCAGGATAGGACGACATGAAACTTTCAGCGGCTTTCGTGCCATCGCTGGCTTGTGTCATATTGCGTGATTCCGCAACGATCTTTATACCATACTCATCGCAAGCCTGCTGTATCCCGGATTCACGAGCATCCGCTGTCGTATCCCCTTTGGCAAGAGATATGAGCGCGATTTCTTTTATCCCTTTTTCGCCCATTGCCTTGGCAACGTCATATCCGGCTTGCTGTTCATTTTCAAAGCTGTTTCCGACGTAGTAAGGAGAGGACTCCACTAATGCTTTGATCTCCGGATCGTTGATCTTTCGGAATGTAATCGCGAGGTATACTTTCGCGTCCTCACACATTTTGATGAGCGTCGGCAGCATCGAATCCGCCGTCGGCGTTACCATCAGACCGCTGACTCCTGCGCTGATCAGCTTTTCACAGCAATTGATCATATCGTCCGGAGACATATCCGTCGTTTCCATAATAAGCTCGCCGCCGGCTGCTTTTACGACTTCTGCAGAACTGTTGTACATCGCTTTCATAAAGCCGCTTTGATTTGCCATTTCCGGATATCCGACGGTAAACGTCCCGCCTTCGGACGTACTGCTGCCGCCACTCCCGGCCGAATTTCCGCCGGAGCATGCAGACAACGTCACAATCAGTACAAGTACCATTGCTATTGCTGCACACAATTTTTGCCGTTTCTTCATTTCGAACCTCGCTTTCTTCAACACAATGAGCACTACTTAATGTACGCCAAACTTTTCCTGTTAAAAGTCATGGCAACCGCAAACAGAAAGATAATCCCTCTGATCAGTTGTTGCACATAGGCATCGATTCCTGTGACAGTCATTCCGTTTGACAGGAATGTCATCGTAAGCCCCCCGACAACCGCAGCATAGTATCTGGATGCAGGCCCGCCAGTAATCGGCATCCCGCCCAGAAGAAGGGCAATCATGGTATCCATTTCATAATTCGCGCCGCTGGATGTTGACGCCGTTCCGGTACGAAGGATGCTAAAAATTGCAATCGCCCCTGCCATAGCTCCGGTAATCAGGAAACCCGTAATCCTTATCTTACGTACATTTACACCAGATTGATAGGCGGCGATCTCATTGGATCCAACTGCCCGGCTCCACTTTCCTATTTTCCCGTATTCGAAAAACAGGAATGAAACAACGCAGACAATCACCAGCGTTACGACGCGGAGCGCAACGCTGTCCCACCCCAGCATTTTTAACGGAATACCGATAGAGCCGCTATCCAGTATTTGAACGACGACGCCTTTCATCATGAACGACATGGCAATCGTTGCGATAAAAGAATCAATTTTAAGATGTGCCGCAACGAGTCCATTCAGCAGACCAATAAGAAGGCCGGTACCCAGCGCTACCGGGATACACAGCCACGGAGATCCGCCGTTTGAAACTGTCGCTCCCGCGGCGCAGCATAAGGCAACAATCCCACCCGTTGACAAATCAACCTTCCCTTGCGACATCACAAATGTTAACGCCGATGCCCCCATTACCAGGGTAAAAGCTTCATATATCAAAATCCTATGATTTCGTTCCGCAAAAAGCTTTCCGCCGCTAAGCACTTCAAATATAACAATAATAATCACCAAACCGGCAAAGGGAATCCATTGCGCTTTATTGCTCATGAGCAGAGAAATCTGTTTTTTTATTGCATTGTTTATCGTTGCCATATTTGTTTTCCCGTCTGCATCAAATCATGTATTGAATCAATGTCTTTTCACTGATCTCTTCATCGCAAACGAAATCCCCGGTGATCTTTCCATCTTTCATAATCAGAATACGGTCACTCATCCCGATCAGTTCCGGCAACTCCTCGGATATCATCAGAATGGCTTTGCCTCGTTGTTTCAATTCATTCATCAATGCGTAAATGGAGGCTTTGACACCGATATCGATCCCGCGTGTCGGACAGTCAAATAAGAAAATGTCCGCGTTGAAGCCAAGCCATTTTGCAACAGCAACTTTTTGCTTGTTTCCGCCGGAAAGACTCAACACCGCCTGGTTCATATTGTTCATTTTGATTTGCAGTACATTTGCCCATTCATTTACGAAATTTTGCTCGATTTTTTTGGAGATCACACCAAATAGCCCCGACAACCGGTTCAGTGTTGGGAGACAAATATTATCCCTTACACTCATCAGGGTCAGAAGTGCCTCATCGTCACGATTTTTTGAAATATAAGCGACACTACTTTTCGTGGCAGCGATCGGCGTTGTTATCTTTTTGTTTCCAACGGTAACGCTTCCAAAATCAGGCCGGACCAACCCGAATAGTATTTGTCCCAACAAATGCATCCCACAATCGGTCAAACCGCCGATTCCAAGAATCTCCCCCTGTATCAATTCAATATTAATATCATCCAGGCTCTTATACGAAAGATTGCGGCCGACCAGCATTTTCTCCGCCGTTGTGAATATACACTCAGTCCTTTGATAAAAATCCGTATCAATTTTGCGGCCGATCATCTGCTCTTTGATTGTTTCCGGCCGGAAGTCCTCTTTTTTCAACGTATTAATCAGTTTTCCGTCCCTCAGAATAATCAAGGAGTCGCACACTTCCATGATTTCATCAATATCATGAGAAATAAAAAGTACTGTTTTGTTTTCATCGCGCATCGAAGCAATCAGGCGATACAAAATGTCCCGGCCGGTTTTGCTCAATGTTGTCGATGTCTCATCGATAACCAGCAAACTCGGCTCCGAATACAGCGCCCGTGCCAGTTCTGCCAGTTTCCGTTCTTCGAATGTCAAACTGCTCATGTTGGAAGAAGGATCGATATGTTGTACGCCAATTTGTTCGAGCGCTTTTTTTGCTTCCCTCTTCATTTTATTGACCTGCAGAAACCCTTTTTCAGAAAATAGATGTTCCCGGCCAACAAAGATGTTTGCGAAGACAGGCAGTTTATCAAACGTTGCCTGCTCCTGCGTGACCATGCTGATGCCGTGTTCAATTGCATCCAGTACGGTATTTGGCAGATAAGATTCCCCGTTGAGTATTAATTCCCCGTGGTCGAATAGCTGAACACCGGAGATGATAGAAGATAATGTAGATTTGCCGGATCCGTTCTCACCAATCAGGCCAACGATTTCTCCGCGGAGCAATTTTATGCTTACATCATCTAAAGCCTTTGTTGCCTCAAAAGACTTACTGATTTGATTCGCAATAAGAAGCACGTTTTTTTCTTTCATATCCCGATTTTGATTCCACATCCTTTTCAAGTTCATCATATTCGGGAATGACGAGATTAGATACCTTAAAATCCTCATATTTTGTTTAAAATTCTATCTGGATTTCTTTTTGTTCGCCGTACGAAAAGCTTACTCCAAAGTTCCGAGGATCATGCCGAGTTCTGATTTGTATTCAAGGCCGACCCGCCCGCGAGAGCAGAAAACGGGTAAAAAATCCGTACAATGCAAATGCCTCCGGAAGCATCATTGTGACAACAACAGAAATATGAGATACACTGATTTTGTATTTGTGTGTTTCAACATTGACCGAGGAAAAAAATGGCTGTTTCTGTAATGCTCGTTGATGATGAAAAGATTCTTTTGGACGATCTGTTTAGCATTTTTGATTGGGAGGCAAACGGATTTCAGATCATTGCAACCGCGCGAAACGGAAAAGATGGTATCGCGAAATTCAACAAATTTCATCCGCAGATCGTGATATCCGATATCAAAATGCCCATCATGGATGGGCTGACAATGTTAAATCAAATCCGCAGCATAGATAAGAATTGCAAGTTTCTAATTTTAACAGCCTATGGAGAATTCGATTATGCGATTCAAGCAATCAAACTCGGACTCACTGACTATTTTATAAAAAACAAAATACACAAACCGGAATTTTCAAAAAAACTATTATCCATCAAAGAAAATATACAAGCGGAAAATGAATTGTCCCATCTGGCTTTACAGCAAATTGTCATTGACTATTTGAACAGCAATTTGCCGGACAGTCCATCCTATGTTGGCTCTGTAAGAAGTAATATCTTCACATTAAAATACTATTTTCTGATTTTTGAACCGGATCCTATTTTATTCGGGCCGCCCAACCACGCGGGGGGCTTGTTTAAATTGGACATATCAAATGCCTTTCTAACATCCCATCTGAGCGCCCATGCAGTAGAATTTGTATGTCACATAGAAGACGCCCGTGTCCTTGTTTTGCTGGCACAAAAAGCGAACCATTCTACGGAAAGCCATTTGTGTCGATCTGACATTGCAGTTTTGATTCAGGAAGCCAAACCATTTTTCCCTATGCGCTTTTCCGTTTATGTGTCAGAAACACAATTATGCTTTTCAGATTTTCGAGATCAATACAAGCAACTAAAAAAAGCGTTTCTTGAGCGAATATTTTTCCCGGAAGATCAGACTGTTTTTGATTTCTCGTTCCTGCTCAAATCTCCGGAGAAATGCAACATTGCGATTGACAAATCCTACATCATGCAACTCATCGAAAGCGGCGATGATGAATCATTGCAATGCTATCTAAATGAAATATTTTTCATCATCAAGAAGCATCGGGATGCGTACTCCCTGTTGAGTACACTCAAAACGATCAAAGAGATTTTCCGGGATCAATACAATCACAACATCCTGACAAGTCATTTTGACGACAGTATTTTCAATACATCCTCCATGTATACATTTGATGATGCATATCATTGGTTATGCAGCTGTATTTCACAAGTAATCGAATACAAAGCAAAAGATCTTTCCAAAACGTATTCCGCTATCGTTCAAAATACTTTGCTGTTCATCAATCGCAACTACTGTGACCCGGATTTAACAATCCAGCAAATCGCAGAGAATCATTTTGTATCTCCCAACTATTTGAGTACCATTTTCAAGAAGGAAACCGGTACCACGGTACTGAACTATATCACGGATTTGAGAATGCAAAAAGCAAAGTCTTTGCTAAAAACAAGCCCGTTGCCGATCGGCCAAATATCTGTGACTTGTGGATATTCTTCTCCGCAGTATTTCAGTCAGGCTTTTTTCAAGTACTATAATGAAACTCCGCGAGTGTATAGAGATGACATTCAATCCAGACAAAACACTTTATAAAACGTCTCGTATTACCAAGAAAATAACGGGGCGAATCATTCTGATCGAAAGCGTTTGCTTCATTCTTATTATTGCCCTTGCCATTTTGATTATCTGGCCGCAACTCCTTGAAGATTCATTAAACAAAGCAAGTGATCGGCATCTTGAACTGACGTCGCAAATCAGCGACTCACTGACCGATATGAAAGAAGTTCAAAATATGTTTCTATCCTCAAATGATTTAAAAAATATGCTCGATCAATACAGCGCTTCCAATCATGATCCCCGCATTTATAGTCAAATTGGTTTGGCCCTTGAACAGTACACTTCTATTTCGAAGCTACGCGCAATTTCCATTGAATTGGAAGGTGGTCCGCGATTCATATCGGTCACAAAAATCACGTCGGAAGATCTATCCATTTTCGATAGTGAATGGTATCAAAACATCGAAAGAACAAAATATCTAAGCGGATATTCCAATCTGTATATTGCAGAACTCGAAACCGGACAATATCCGTCGATTGCTTTTTGTCGCAACTATTATGACAGAGGAAAATACTTTACAATTTCTACTTTTACAAATGTTTCCCCTTTGATTCGGTCGATCGACTCTATTACAAAGGACAGTTTTTCCGGAACCGCGGTATTTGACAAAAACGGAGACTTTTTGTTCGGCTCAGAATCCGATGAGCCAAACATTTCGGATGTCTCTGCCATGATAAAAAACGAAGGGGTGGAAAGTGTGACAAAAACAAATAATTGTCATTATTTCACGAGAACGATAGATTCAAATGGCTGGATTGTTGCTTCCTATATTTCAAATAGAGATCTGTATCGTGAATTATATCCGGTGTTCTTGTTGATTATCCCCTTAATATGCCTTCTGTATCTCGGAACGCTTTTCTTAGTCACATCGAGAATCCGATCCGTTATGAAACCCTTATATACCTTGTCAAAAACCATGTCCTCTATCAAGGACGGAAAGATGACGAAAAGTCAGATCGACAGCAAAGATGAAATAGAGGATCTTGCAAACATCTACAACGGTATGCTTGATACTATTCAAACAGGAACCAACCAACTGCTCGAGAAAGAAAAATACGAACAATTGATGCAATATAATTTGTTAATCAGTCAAATCGATCCGCACTTTATTTGCAATACTATTAGCAGCATTAATTCGCTGGCCCGGATGAACCGGAATGAAGATATCGTGAATATCAACTCTGCTCTGATTTCGATATTACAGGATCGGCTGCGCGTTAACGGAATTGAAATTTTCGATAGTATTGAACAAGAGATTGAGATCGTAAAGCAATATTTGCAAATACAAAGCTATCGGTACGATTACAATGTAAATGTGATCTGGGAGATTGAAGAAGTTTCTTCAAAACAGCAAATACCCAAAAATATTATCCAGCCGCTTGTCGAAAATGCGCTGATCCACGGGCTGATTGACGAAAAAACCGGTTCCATTGAAGGCGAACTCCGCATTTCAATCACACAGAAAGATGCATTTATTGAAATACATGTGATCGACAACGGCAGAGGTATTGCGCCTGATTATTTGGAACAGCTCACACGTGCTCCCGAGAAGACACAAACGGACGCGGTCGACAGGGGAAAACACATCGGAATCAGGAATATTCAAGGCCGTTTAAAATACATTTACGGCGATATGACGTGTCTCTTTATTCATAGTAGTCTAGGAGAAGGTACGGACATCCTGATTCGCTTAACCAATGACGCAAATTGAAGCAATCCGAGGATTGAGTAAATCGATTGGGTTTATTGTATAATAAGGTGTTAAATACCATCTGTACTAAGAGGAGGATGAAAATGTCTGAAAAATACGTATATCTGTTTAGCGAGGGCGATGCCAGCATGCGCAATCTGCTCGGAGGAAAGGGTTCCAATCTGGCAGAGATGACCGGACTGGGCATGCCGGTGCCGCAGGGCTTCACGATCACGACGGAAGCCTGCACCAAATATTATGACGACGGCGAAAAGATCAATGATGACATTCAGGCGGAGATCCTCGAATATATCACCAAACTGGAAGGGCTCACCGGAAAGAAATTCGGCGACGTCGAAAACCCTCTGCTCGTTTCCGTGCGCAGCGGCGCGCGCGCGTCAATGCCGGGCATGATGGATACAATCCTGAATCTCGGCCTCAATGATACGGTCGTGGAAGCCTTTGCGCAAAAGACGGGCAACCCGCGTTTCGCGTATGACTCCTACCGGCGCTTTATCCAGATGTATTCCGACGTGGTCATGGAAGTCGGCAAGGCTTATTTCGAAAAGCTGATCACCGCGATGAAGGAAAACCGCGGCGTTGAACTCGATACCGAACTGACGGCGGACGATCTCAAAGAATTAGCCAATCAATTCAAGGCCGAATACAAAGACAAGGTCGGCTCGGACTTTCCGAGCGAAGCCAAAGAGCAGCTCTTCGGCGCGATCAAGGCGGTCTTCCGCAGTTGGGACAACCCGCGCGCGATTTACTACCGCCGCATGAACGACATCCCGTCCTCCTGGGGCACGGCGGTCAATGTCCAGTCGATGGTCTTTGGCAATATGGGCGACACGAGCGGCACAGGCGTTGCATTCTCGCGCAACCCCTCCACCGGCGAAAAGGGGCTGTACGGCGAATACCTGATGAACGCGCAGGGCGAAGACGTCGTCGCGGGCGTACGCACGCCGCTGACGATCGACCAGCTCAAAGATCAAAACCCCGCCGTCTACGAACAGTTCGTGGAAATCGTGAACCGGCTCGAAGCCCATTACCATGATATGCAGGACATGGAATTCACGATCGAAGAAGGCAAGCTCTATATGCTGCAGACCCGCAACGGAAAGCGCACGGCGGCCGCGGCCCTGAAGATCGCCTCTGACCTCGTCGACGAAGGCCAGATCGATGAAAAGCAGGCCGTCCTCATGATTGATCCCAAGCAGCTCGACGCGCTGCTCCACCCGCAGTTTGACGGTGATGCACTGAAGAGCGCGGTGCCGATCGGCACGGGCCTGCCGGCTTCCCCCGGCGCGGCCACCGGACAGATCGTTTTCACCGCCGAGGATGCGACGGAATGGGCTACGAAGAAGGGCGCTCCCGTGATCTTGGTTCGCCTCGAAACTTCCCCGGAAGATATTGAGGGCATGAACTACGCGCAGGGCATCCTGACAGCGCGCGGCGGCATGACCTCACATGCGGCGGTCGTGGCGCGCGGCATGGGAACCTGTTGCGTTTCCGGTCTCGGTGCCATCAAGTTCGCAGCCGATGAAAAGAGCTTTACGCTCGGCGGCAAGACCTATGCCGAAGGCGACTGGATTTCCCTTGACGGTTCGACGGGCAATGTTTACGGCGAGGCGATCAAGACCGTGCCGGCGTCCATCGGTGGTTATTTCGAGCGCATTATGGGCTGGGCGGATTCCTACCGCACGATGAAGGTTCGCACGAATGCCGATACCCCGCGCGACGCGGAGCAGGCTGTTAAGTTCGGCGCGGAAGGCATCGGCCTCTGCCGCACGGAGCATATGTTCTTCGAGGCAGACCGTATCGCGGCCATCCGCGAGATGATCGTGTCAGAGACAGTCGAGCAGCGCAAGGCCGCGCTCGCCAAACTCCTGCCGATTCAGCGCGGCGACTTTGAAGGCATCTACGAAGCGATGGAAGGACGGCCCGTTACGATCCGTCTGCTCGACCCGCCGCTCCATGAATTCCTGCCGACTGATGCGGCGGACATCGAAGCCCTTGCCGCTGAAATGAATCTCACGGTGGAAAAACTCAAGGAAATCATCGCTTCTCTGCACGAGTTCAACCCGATGATGGGCCACCGCGGCTGCCGCCTCGACGTGACCTATCCCGAGATCGGCGAAATGCAAACGCAGGCGATCATCGAAGCCGCGATCAATACGAACAAAAAGCATCCCGACTGGAATGTCGTTCCCGAAATCATGATCCCACTCGTCGGCGAAGTCAAGGAACTTGCCTATGTGAAGACCCTCATCACCGAAACCGCCGACCGCCTCATCGCAGAGTCCGGCGTGCCGATGAAGTATCTGGTCGGTACGATGATCGAGATCCCGCGCGCGGCGATCACGGCGGACGAGATCGCGGCCGAAGCGGAGTTTTTCTCTTTCGGCACGAACGATCTGACGCAAATGACTTTCGGCTTCTCGCGTGACGATGCGGGCAAATTCCTGAATGCCTACTACGAAAAGAAGATTTACGAAAACGATCCCTTTGCCCGCCTCGATCAAAACGGCGTCGGCAAACTCGTTATGGCCGCCGCAAAACTCGGCCGTCAGACGCGCCCCGACATCAAACTCGGCATCTGCGGAGAACACGGCGGCGATCCTTCGTCGATCGAGTTCTGCCAGAGCGTCGGCCTGAACTACGTATCGTGTTCGCCGTTCCGCGTGCCGATCGCAAGGCTCGCGGCCGCGCAGTCAGCGCTGAAGCAGGAGTAAGCGAAGAGGTTCGCGCTGATTTAGGACAGAAAAAGATTCAGCAGGGGACGGTTCGCCGTCCCCTCGTTTTTATATGAGGATAAAAATGGTTGTAAATGTTCAAAATATGAATTGCACATGAACTGCAAGTATTTATTGTTTTCAGAAATAACTTGTGATTTTTGCAAGTGTTTGTTACAATAGATTTTGGCTGAAAAGAAACCCCGAAAGGAGCGATTTTTGCGATGGATAAGTTAATCGAACGCAAAACGTATTTAAAACAACTCGCTATGTGGCGTGAAACGGAAATGATAAAGGTCGTCACCGGCGTTCGCAGGTGCGGCAAATCCACGTTGTTTGAATTATATATTGAGCAGCTAAAACATTCCGGCGTAACTGACAAGCAAATCGTTTTTGTTAATCTGGAAGATGAGGATTTTGCGGAACTTTTGGATTATAAAAAATTGCACGAATATGTGAAAGCCCGTATACAAAAGGACAAATGGACGTATGTTTTCGTCGACGAAATCCAAAACTGCAAGGAATATGAAAGGGCGATTTCCAGCCTTTATTTAAGAAAAACGGTTGATATTTATATCACAGGATCCAACGCCTATATGCTTTCGGGGGAATTGGCGACCAAGCTCACCGCCCGCTATATTGAGGTTGATATGTTGCCGCTTTCCTTTGCGGAATACGGCGAAGCGGTAAAAACTACCGACAAACGTGAACGCTTTCATCAATATATGAATATGGGTGCGTTCCCGTATGCCGCTCGTTTTGTGGACAATTCCCTTGCCCACAGCCAGTATTTAGAAGGAATTTATAATACGGTTTTGGTCAAGGATGTTATGCCGCGCGAGGGGCTTAACGACATCACGCTGCTCAAATCCATCGCGGGATTTTTGGCAGGCAATGTCGGCAGCCCGGTTTCCGCAAAGAAAATCGCCGACACACTGACCTCAAACGGTCGCCCCACGGGATCAGCTACAGTTGATACTTATTTAGAAGCACTCACCGACGCGTATCTTTTTTACAAAGTGAACCGCTATGACATCAAGGGGAAAATGCACCTCAAAACCGAAAGCAAATATTATATCTGTGATACGGGTCTGCGAAATATGATTCTCGGAACCGTGAACAAAGACATCGGGCATCAGATTGAAAACATCGTTTATTTGGAACTTTTGCGCCGGGGATACACCGTTCATATCGGGAAATCAGGGCGCGGCACCGAGGTGGATTTTGTCGCCACCCGCGACAAGAAGACCGAATATTATCAGGTATCGGCGTCCGTGCTGGACGAAAATACATTGGAACGTGAGCTTGCGCCGCTAAAGCAAGTCAAAGACAATTATCCGAAGATTTTAATTACGCTTGATGATTTCACAGGCGACCACGATGGGATATCGCAGGTTAATTTGATTGACTGGCTGAACAGAGCATGATAAAGCCGTCGCGCAGTCAGCGAGCGCTGAAGCAGCAGTAAGCGACGAGGTTCGTTCTGATTTTAGGGCAGTAAAAGATTCAGCAGGGGACGGTTCGCCGTCCCTTTTTCAATTGTCAGCGGTTTGTGGTCATTATTTGAGCGGCAATTTCATCCAAAGAAATATCTGGTGTGTTATATTTTTCTTTTGTATAATCTCCGGAACCGCTCTCAAACTGCTGCATGAAAATGATTGCCCCCGCAGGACCAAGCGCTTCGCTAAGCGCAGCCAACCCGACACACGCCTTTTCAAGCCTGTCGTCCGTAGTGAGGAAATAATCCATGCCGCCGCTTTCTGCAAGCGCAAGGTGACAGACGCCCTATCCGTTCTTTAGGCGTATCTTACCAGTTCTTCAGCACGTTTTCCGTTTTGTCTATAAAGTACTGCATCTGTTCGGGGGTGCCGGTGCTGATGCGGAAATAGGTTTTCCACTTTTCGCCCCAAAGGAAGCCGGGCCGGATGATGACGCCGCGGCGCTGCAGTTCTTCAAAGAAGCGCTGTGAGTCGAGTCCGGTGTCCGTCCACACAAAATTGGAGTAGGACGGAAAACTCGTCCAGCCTTTCGTTTTGTAATACGCGAGCAGGGCGTCGCGCGCGGCGGCGTTTTCGCGGACATACATGTCACGGTATTCGGTGTCGCGCAGGGCGCCGCGGGCTGCCGCGATCGCGAGGCGGTTGAGTTTGAAGGTCGGCCCGACCATGTGTACACGCGAGGCGATGTCCGGCGAAGTGATGATGTAGCCAAAGCGCACTCCGGCGAGTCCGTAGGTCTTGGAGTGGGAACGCAGCACGATCGTGTTCGGACGCGTGAGCGGGATCCGTTCGTTGTGCTTCGGATAGTCGTCTGCGATGGCCGCGAGTTCATAGTAGGCTTCATCCAAAATCAGCACTACATCGTCCGGCAGACCGCTCACGAGCTTGTCAATCTCTTCGCTTGACGCGATATGTCCTGTCGGGTTGTTGGGCGAACACAGGTAAACTATCTTTGTCCGTTCGTTCACGGCCGCGAGCATCGCGCCGATGTCAAATCGCTGTCCGTCGAGCGGAACCTGTACGGTAGACGCGCCCATCAGCGAGGTCGAAATGCGGTAGACGTCAAAGGTCGGATCGCTGACGATGATTTCATCGCCCGGGTTGATGAAGGTCATGGCGATTTGCCAGAGTAGCCCTTCACCGCCGGAGCCGACGCAGATATTTTCTTTCGGGACATCAAGGTATTCGGCGAGTTCGTTCATAAGGTCAAAGGGATATGATTCGGGATAGAAAATCAGTTCGCCGAGTTCGTCTTCGATTGCTTTGACGGCGAGCGGCGACGGCCCGAACTGGTTTTCATTGGATGCGAGTTTTTCGATACGGTCGAGTCCATATTCCCGGCGCACCGCTTCGATCGGCTTGCCCTGCACATAGGGCTTGAACGCCGCGAGTTCACTGCGAAATAGCGATTTTGTCATGTGTTTCTCCTCCTAAAATCATTTCTTTTATCATACCATATTCGGCGCGAGCCGGAGGATGAGGACGCTCTGCGGGCGAAGCTGCGCACGGCGCGGAAACAGCGGAAACATAGGAAAAAAATTCACGCCCCGACGTGTTCAAGCAGCTTATCGAAATCCGATGTAAAAAGCCTGTCCTGCACAACACGGTATTTCTCATACTCGGTTTCTGCATGGAGCTTGGCTTGCTCGTGGGATATTTTCCCCGCGCCAGGCGGTCAGCGTCCATTGTCCGCCCTTGGATGGTGTAGTCTTTGACAATTTGTCCCGCCCATTTGCGGAAGCGTACAGCGCGTTCGTTGTTCACCTTAAAACCAACGGCGATAATCATTTGCAAATTGTAGTGCTTTGTATCGTAATCTTTTCCATCTGCGGCAGTTATAAAGTATTTCTTTATAACTGAATCGGGCGACAGTTCGCCGTCGTCGAAGATTTTCTTGATATGCTGACCGACGTTTTGAACGCTTACATCGTACAATGCCGCCATCATTTTTTGCGTCAGCCAGATGTTTTCATCCTGGTAGCGCATTTCCACGCTATCCGCATTGTCACCCGTTGCTGCGTCAAACGTCAGATACTCCGCTGCGGAACTGTGAATTGTAATGGCAGTTTTCTTTTTATCGTTCATTCCGCGCGCTCCTTTTTGGTAAAATCGCTCTCATCCCGTAGTACACCGACAATATCAAGCACAGAGAACCACCACTTGGAATTGTCATCATCCCAAACGGCGCGTACCTCTCTGTCGTCAAAAAAGCGGATTGATATTTTGTTCATCGGTTTTCATCCTTCTGTTATATTCTCAAATACCCCTGTACCGCTCGATTTTGTGATTCAGCAGTTTCATGATCTTCAATTCGTCAACAGCGTCGCAAAGGGCATTGTGTGTTTCGTAATAGTCATAATCATTAGAAAGCATTCTGTATACGCTCTCCACACCGTATCCACGCTTCAATCTACCTGTGCCGTAGCACTCGGCGTATTGCGGGATTCCGGGATTGTGTTGCTTATATGCCGCCAGTTTCATGATGTCGTGCCAGGTGAAGTTTGACAGCTCCGGCAAATGACGATAATCAAATCCGGCGTTATAAGCGAATATGGCGGCGGTTTTATGTTTCGACAGAAACTTTTTTAATTCAGCCATCGCCGTTTCACGCGGACATTCGAGGTCGGGCCTGACCCCTCCGGCATACAAAGCATGTGCATACATCCCTCCGTGGTTCTTGAACGGAGTGAGAACGTAGTATCTTTGATCGACAAGCTCAAAGGTATCGGACTCGCCAATAACAATTCCGACAGACATCACATCATCCATCCAGGTGGTTTCTGTGTCGATTACTGCAAATTGCTTCAATGTCACGTCCATCCTTTCACCACAGGATGCCTGATTATCGTTTTCAGTTTCTCCGGCGCGGTCTTGCGCGGGTCTCCAAGGTAAATCTCGTGATGGCGGCGCAGGCCCGATACCTCCGTCCGATAGCCGCTTTCTTCAATGAATCGTTCCAAATCGGCGATGATCGGCGGCTCATCGTCGTATGAGCCTGTATGGGTAATCTGACCGCAAAGTCCCTCGGCGAACTTTTCAAGCCGGATAACGGACAAGTCCAATTCCGGTTTCTTGGCAGAGGCCGTTTCCCTGAACCGCTCAAAGACCTCCCGCGTCACAAAGTCCGGCACCCGGAGCATGGAAGTCCAAAGGAACTTGTCCTTATCCATGAAAGTCGGAGCATGTTCCTCGCCCTCCACAGACCACAGCCCTTCCAGTGGCGGCACGACGAAATCGAAGTAGCCGTCCGGAGTTTCGCCGCCCATCTTGCTCATCTTGACGGCATAGGAGATGCCGTACAATGCGCCGGCGGCGTTTGCGTACTCCGCTGATGTGTTCGGATTGCCCTTGCCGTCAGCCATGATGAAAGTCATCTCCGGCACATCCACGATGGACGGCTTTGCGGACGGAGCGTAGAGAGCCTTGAATTCCTTCTTGAAATCGTATGCCATGTGTTTTTATCCTCATTTCCCATTATGCTTACTCAATGTCTTATCTCAAATACCTCTATATTATTGCGTCTCCTTGCGTCTTATTCATTGCAATTTATCTGACTATCCAGTGTCCGTTTTTTGTGGCTCCAATGCGTTCCCGTCGTTGGTCTTGGCATAAATTAATCCTCCTGCTTGTCTCATTCACCTCATACAACTGGGTAATTGGATTGGGTAGCAAGTCCATTTACCCAGTTTTACTCAATCTTTTTACCCTTGGCAGCGTTTTCTATCCCTTATCATTTTCAAAATCAAGTTCTTTCATTTGCTGTTCGATGAATGTGCGCATTTCTTCTTTCTTCGGCAATTCCAGCATATACTTCGAGACGAACAGGTTGTTGTCCATGCCTGCAAGCGCATACTCCACAAGGGCTTCATTCTTTCCGGTGCAGAGCAGGATGCCGACGGGCGGGTTGTCGCTGTCCATCATCATGTTCTTCTGATACCAGCTCACATAGGTATTTAGCTGGCCGATGCTCTCATGCGAAAATTCCTCAACCTTTACCTCTATCAGCACATGGCATTTCAGGATGCGGTGATAGAAGACAATATCGACAAAGTAATGCTCGCCGCCAATCAGGATACGCTTCTCTCTCGTTTCAAGGCAGAAGCCTTGCCCAAGTTCGAGAACGAAGTCTTCCAGCTTGTCCACGAGTTGCGCTTTCAAATGAGATTCCGACATGACCTCTTTGGCTTTTAGACCGAGGAACTCAAAGACATAGGGGTCTCTGATATTGAAAGATTCCAGCGCGTGTTCGGAATGCTGCCGGGCGAGCTTCGCCAGTTTTTCCTTGTTGAGCGAAAGCCCGGAACGCTCATAGTAAAGGCTGCCGATTTGACGCTTCAATTCTTTGACCACCCAACCGCCGCCCAAGCATTCCACCAGATAGAAATCTCGCTTTGTCTCATCCTCTATCTCGGAAAGTTTTTCAAAATGGCTGTATGAAAGCCGCTCTATGAGACTTGCTTCAAATTGGGTGGACACAGTACCCTCAATTTGTTTTTCACTTTTCATGATGGCAAGAATCTCGTCGCCGCGTTTCGCGGAGGCTGGCAACAGTTCGGCAAATTGGGTGTATGACGTACCCCCAATTTGCGGATAAACGCGATAGAACCGGACAGAACAGTGCTGCGTGTGTCGGTGAAAACGGCCGGGAAGATGTCCGATGTCCAATTAAATGCCATAAGCTGGAGGAATGATAATGAATTTTGATGACTTGGTAAAGGCAATACGCGACGCGGATTTCGCTCTTGTGACACGCGCAACAAAGGCGGTCAATGTCAGTTTGACCATGCGCAACTGGCTCATCGGGCATTACGTGTCCGAATACGAATTGCACGGAGCAGACCGCGCAGAATATGGGAAACGGATTCTCGCCGAATTGGCTGACCACTTGGAGGGCGTGAGCAATTGCAGCAAACGCCAGCTTAGTAAGTATGTCCGGTTCTATCGCGTTTATCCGCAAATTGGGGTCGTACAAATCGCGATAATATTCGATATAATTTGCAGTGAGCTGCGGATAGATAGGATAGCTATATCGGCATAAACGCCTGAACACGGCTAAACCTTCATCTATCATTGTAAAATCCAACAATGCACTTAACAAATTATCTATCTGCTTCCGGTCTGTATTTTTCAGCGCAATAATGCGGTCAACCTGTGCTTCAAGCGGCGGAGGTCCTTGTTTTAGCAATGTGTTAATTTGCTGAAACATACCGCCTATTTCTTTTACAACATTATTGTCCATGGAATCACTCTCGCCCTTTAACTCATCACTTTATCCATTAACGTTGCGTAGCTGTCCACCACATCATACACGACGCTGTCCGTGCTAATAGCCTTGAAATGTTCCTTGGCACAATGTATCTTGGCTCCCTCGACCATGCGGAGTTGCATGGAGGACATAGAACCTTTGGTTTCTGCGACGAAATAGATGTGCTTCACCGTTCCCTCGTGGAATGCGATTGCCCAGTCGGGATTATACTTACCGACCGGGGTGCTGATATAAAAGCCATTCGGCAGTTTCACATAGACCGCTACATCGGTGCTTATGTCTATCTTCTCGGCGAAATCCCTCTCGTTCGTAGAATCATAGAGGATATGGTCATATAGGTGCTTGTGCGCTGCCATCGCGTTCACGCCAAGCTGCCCTTTCATGGTCGGCTCGGTGAATATCGTCGTGTCATAGACGGAATCCAGTTTGTCATAGGTGATGTGTTCAATGATGACGGTCGCCTTTTGCTCGTTGATGAGCGTGGCGGCACGGATGATGAATTCTTCCGGGTTGCCCGCAAACTGCTCAAATATGTTCTTATCTATCCCGCGCAGTATCTGTACGACCGCAGCGCGGGTCAACCCTGTTTCAGCGACTACTTTACCGATGAGGTCGTATTTGACGAAATCACTTGCCGTCGCATTCACCTGATAGGTAGCAGTATTTTCCCGCACCATCGAAACGCCGGAAAGCAGGTCGTCTTTGGACTTAATCTCATCCATCGCGCCAACCTGCACTTGGACAAATATCTTGGAGACATGCAGCTCCTTGTTTAAAGCCGCTACCGCCTTTTCGATAAGTTCTGTTTCGTTAAATTCCACGACATAAACAGACTTGGCGTTTATCTTTGACCAGAGTGCCTTGAATTCCTTGCTGCCTAATTTGTTCTTGTCGAGCGTCAACTCCACGTTGTTTGTACGAGCGTTCTCCGGTTGCATGGCACGGCTATCGTAAATAGAATCAATGATTGCTATGACATCTGCCTTGCAATCCTCAACTTCCTCGGCAACCTCAATAGTGCCATTTTTCTTGTCCTCGTAATATTTATCGGTGAGAACACCTTTCTTCACATACCCACTCATGATAAGCCCCTCGTAGATGCTTTGGGCAAGGTCTATGTCCAACACTTGCTCCGTGCCAGAAGCATCCCTTACGACCTTGCCTTTGAACAAATCAGTCGTGACCATGCTCGGACGGTCTGCCACGGCCTCGGCAATCTCATTCTGCAATCCTTTGGCAAAACTGTCATAGCTCTCGTTAGCGATAACCGTCAGAACATTGATGTTGTGAACGTCCTCGCCAAGTAAATTGGTGTCCATTCGCTCGCCATCCTGATTGACGGAAAGCCGAAGCCCGCGCCCGACCTCCTGCCGCTTGCGAACATCGCTTCCGCTCTGCTTCAAGGTACATATCTGGAATACATTCGGATTGTCCCAACCCTCACGAAGTGCGGAGTGAGAGAAGATAAAGCGCACAGGCTCCCCCCGGTCAAGTAGTCGCTCTTTATTCTTCATGATGAGGTCGTAAGCGTCGCTGTCATCGGAGGTGCGCTCTTTCTTGTCTCCAAGTTTGCTGTCCACCATGCGGTGGCTTTTCTTGTCGATGGAGAAGTAGCCGGCATGGGTGTCCTCTGGTGCAATGGAGTCCAAAAACTTGATATAGTCCTCGTCGCCCATTTCGCGTTGCAAGCTGCCGATGATTGCCCCATATTCTTCCTCAAAGATGTCAGCATATTCGCCGTTAAAGGCTTGACCGCCCTCGCCGTATTGTTTGTATTTGGCCACTTCGTCGATAAAGAACAGTGACAACACCTTGATACCTTTATAGAACAGTCTCCGTTCCCGGTCAATGTGGGAGAGTATCGTTTCGCGTATCTGGATGCGGCGCAGATGTTCCTCGCGGACGGAGCCGATAACATCACCGGCAAACAGCTTTTTGCCATTCGTGAACTCGATGGAACTGTCACGTCCGTCAATGCGGCTGACGGTGTAACCCGCCCGGTACGCTTCGATGTTTCCGGACTGCTCGTAGAGGTTGAACCCCTCATCCACGGTACGGCGTGCCTTGCGCGTACTGCTTGTTCCTTTTACATCAAACTCTATCGTCGCGGTCGGGTTGCCTTTTGAAAGGTTGATACCCTCTAAGTAGACATAGCCCTCCGTCGCCGTGGAACCTGTCTCGGAAATACCCTTGACCGCGATTTTCTTCACGAGCTTTTTGTTGTAGGCTTCGAGCGCGTCGAGGCGGTAGACCATGTTGTAAACACTGTCTTTCTTGTGTGTCGCCGAATAGCGGAGCGTCACGAGTGGATTGAACTCTTTGAGGCGTTCTTTGGTCGCTGCACCCTCCACGGATTGCGGCTCGTCTATGATGAGTATTGGGTTTGTCTTTGCCAGTATGTCAATCGGCTTGCGGCTACGAAACTCATCGAGACTCATGTAGATGCGCCTTGCGTCCTTGCCACGGGCATTAAACGCCTGTGAGTTGATAATCATCACATTGATTGCACTGTCCGAAGCGAAGCGGTCAATCTCGGTGAGCTGTGCGGAATTGTAAATGAAGTAGCGGATTTTCTTACCGTATTCCTCCGCAAAATGTTCCTCGGTGATTTGGAACGACTTGTACACACCCTCGCGAATGGCGACAGATGGCACAACAATGATAAATTTGCTCCATCCGTACCTCTTGTTCAGCTCGTACATCGTCTTGATGTAGGTGTAGGTCTTGCCCACGCCTGTTTCCATCTCCACGGTCAGGTTGTAGCGCCCGTCCAAAGCCGCAGACGGCTCTATCTGGTAGCCGCGCTGTATCTTTTGTATTTGTTCGAGTATGATGTTCTCGTTCAGCTCCGGCACGATACGGGCGTTGCTAAAGCCCGTGAAATCGTCGTCATCGGTGAGCGTGATTTGTTGATAAGACGAATTTCCACGGTCAATCATATAGGACGGCGTGAGATACGGCTGTCCTGCGAACACATCGCACACAGCCTTTGCCGCGTCCGCTTGGAATTTCTGGTGCTTGAACCTGAGGTTCATTCAGCATTTCCCCCGTTTTCATTCAGTGTGAGAGATTTTATCGCTTTGTCAAAGTCGCTTTCCAGCTGTTTCATTTCCCGCTCACGATAGATTTCAAACTCACTCTCAGCTTTCTTCACAGCTTGTTCATGCGATATTTTGCCTTTCCCGTGCAACAGTTGGCGTTTGAGGGACAGGATTTGATTGTCCAAAGCGACAATCCAGTCATTCATCGTCATCGGATTTTGCTCCAAAGCCTGAAACTCCGCGAAATCCAAGAATTGCGAAACGAGCAGATTCAATCTTTGCAGCTCGACTTCGGAGAGGTAATTCTTCGCTATTTTCACATCATCTTTGGTGATGTATTCACCCTTGAAGTTCGTCATGCCAACAAGCGGCTTTTCGTTATTCACTCTTTCGTGAATTAATTCAGCTGCGGTATGCTCATGAACCGCGAAATGCAGCTTGTTCTGGACGGTTGCGAAAAATTTTCTCGTAATATCCGAACGAGGGTCATAATCCGTTGAAGTCGCATAGATGTCGGTCACTTGCTGATAGAAATTCCGCTCGCTGCTGCGGATGTCGCGGATACGTTGGAGCAATTCGCGGAAATAACGATTGCCGCCTTGTTTCAGTCGTTCATCATCCATCGCAAAGCCTTTTTGTATATACTCGTGCAAACGTTCGGTAGCCCACCTACGGAAGCGGGTGGCGATTTGAGACTGAACGCGATAGCCAAGCGCAATAATCACATCAAGGCTGTAATGGTCTATATTTCGTTTTACCTGCCGTGTTCCCTCGGTTTGAACTAACAAGAATTTCTTGTTAGTTGAATCTTCGGGTAGCTCATCGTCTTTGTATATGTTGTCGATATGCTGCGCGACATTTTGCTGCGTTGTGTCGTAAATCTCCGCAAGCTGCTTCTGCGAGAGCCACAAATCCTCATCTGCAAACCGTACGGATACCTTAGTAATCCCATTTTCATCCTGATAAAGAATGATGTTATTTTCTTTGTCCATAGTCTGCACCCGCCTCCCTTACAAAACCTTGATGCTTGTGTTCGGCGCAAGCAGCTTGAAGATTTCCTCTACGTTTATCTTTTCGGGGCTTGATGAAAAGCTTGAATCGCGGAACACAGCGCGTAGCGGCTGTCGCTTTGCAATCTCCTTGACCACCGCGTCACTGATGGTATCCGCGAAACAGGCGATAAGGTCGCCGTCATTGTATGTATGAACCGTCACACCGCTAACATCCTCCTGCGTATGCGGCAAGGACAGCGGCAATCCCCAGTCAAGCAAGCAGCTATACAATAAATCCATGTCCGTGCGGTCATCCTTGATGTTGGAAGTCATACTTTCGAGCAAATCTTGCGTATAATCCCCGGCGGCGTAGTAAACATCTTTCATGTTCGTGTCGTCGAGTTTTAGGACGCGGAAACCAATGTCCGGTACAGTTTTCGGCTCTTTACCAACCTCAAGTTGAGTATTTTCTTCTTCAATTTTTTTGGCGATTTGGTCACCGGCACGGCGCATGCGCTCTTTGCCGATTTCGCAGATATTTGTATAACTCGCCTTTGTCGCCTCGCTGTCTGGAGCGCAGACTTCGGGGAGCTGAACCATGATGAATTTGCGCTTGCCGCAGTCCTCTGCATTGAGTTGCATAACGGCATGAGCGGTTGTGGCAGAGCCAGAGAAAAAGTCGAGAACTATATCGTCTTTATCTACGTTGGCAAGTGTCAATAATCTACGCAGCAAACGAACAGGTTTCGGTCCGTCAAAGCTACCCTTCCCATCAAAAAGTGAAACTACTTTCTTTGCACCTTCTTGGCTATGTCCCACATCTTTATAGAACATGATTGATTGAGGTGCCATACCGTCATATTTCAGTTCGGTCAAAAAACGTTTGATACAAGGAACGCTGTTGCCATCAGCTCCAAACCAAATTCTATTATCTTGGAGTCTCTCCAAAAATGCATTTTTGGAGAGACTCCAGCATCTTGATGCTGGAGTCTCGATTATACGCCCGGAGGGCGTAGTAATTGGATAATCACAAGCTGAATTGTAAGTTTTCACCGACATATCGCTTGGTTTCCACACGCCACGTGGATCATTGTCAGGATTGGTATATCGAGCATTAGCCACATCCGTTCGCGGCAGTCGCCCGATGGTAAAGCTGAAAATATTTTTCGCGAACATTAAAACATAGTCGTGGCTATTTGAGATGAACTTTGCATCGTTTTTTGGTGCATATGCGCGTTCCCAAATTAATTGAGCAATGAAATTTGATTCCCCGAATACCTCTGATGTTATCTTTTTTAAATTCTCAACCTCATTATCATCAATACTGATAAAAATCACGCCATCATCTCGCAATAGATTCCGCGCCAATACAAGCCGCGGATAAATCATGCTGCACCAGTCAGAGTGAAAACGTCCGTTGCTCTCTGTATTTCGAAACAGTCGGTCGCCCTCGTCATCAAACAGTTCAATCTGTTTCTCGTAGTCATCCTTATCCATTTTGAAATTGTCGCGATACACGAAATCGCTCCCCGTGTTGTACGGCGGGTCTATAAAGATACCGTCTTTGATACAAAAACACATAGCGGTTCTTGCCCTCCCGCTGTGTGGCAGAGGGGCAGAAACCGCTTGATATAAGGGCTTTTGCGGTGTGTAGGCTATCCGCAAGAACCTTCTTGTTTGTCTGTAAATTGTGTCCGGCGAGGCTGTTTGCCTTGCCGCTGTCATCACCGTCATGGTTTTTGCACACCCCCTTTCGGTCTGGTAGCGGAAAAATTAAAAGGTTTAGGAAACCTTAAAAGGTTCATTGCCGATGGTTTTGAATGGGCAATGTCCATAATTCCGAGCGTCAAATTTCTTCATCCTCGTCGCCTACAACATCCGCCAAGTCCTTCAACTCACGGAGCTTTTCGGTGAGGAGCGTCTTATTCGGCAAGTGAAGCTGGTAGTCGGCTACGAGGGCTGGCGACAGGCTTCGGCTCAGAGCATACTCGACGACCATATCGTCCTTGCCTGCACAGAGAATCAAACCGACGCTCGGATTCTCATTCGGCTTCCTCACGTCTCGGTCGAGAGCTTCAAGATAGAATTCAAGCTGTCCGAGATGCTCCGGCTTGAAGTCCGTTACCTTAAGTTCAATAGCCACGAGACAGGACAACTCTCGGTTGTAGAACAGAAGGTCGATGTGAAAATCCTTGTTGCCGACCTGAACGCGGTATTCTTCGCCGACGAAGGTGAAGTCCTTCCCGAACTCCAAGATGAAGTCGCGGATATTTGCCACGATGGATTTCCGCAGTTCTTTTTCCTTGTGGTTCTCAGGCACATCGAGAAACTCAAGGACATAGCTGTCGCGGAGTGCGGTCAGCCCCGTGTTCTTGGCAAGGAACAGCTGGTTCCTCTCGTCAGAAATCATCGTGCGCTCAAAGAGCATACTGTCAATCTGACGCTCCAATTCTCGCTTGGTATAGTTGTTTCGGCTGCAGAGCAGCAGATAAAACTCCCGTGCCTCGTCGGTCTTCGCCCGCGACATAATCAGGAGGTTCTGCGTCCAGCTAATTTCTCGCACCAGCGGTGCGAGTTTTTCGTTGCCGTTGTAAGTTTCGTAAAACTGGCGCATACGCCAGATGTTTGAAGCTGAGAACCCCTTGATGTCGGGGCGTTCAGCTTGGATGAAGCGGGCGAAATCCTCAACCACGGCTTTGCCCCAACCGCCGTGCTTTACTTTCTCGCTGACGTAGCCGCCGATGTCCCAGTACATGGAGATGAGTTCGCGGTTGACAGCGCGGAAAGCATTCTCGCGGGAGCGTTCGATGATGGATATGATTTCGCTGTACTCGGCGTGGTTTTTAGGTGTTAGTTCTTTGCTCACAATTTTCAAACCGCCTTTCACATTATTTTGAACTGGAATCGTCTGGCAAATTCTCGCACCAGCAGTGCGAGAATTGCCCGCGCGTTAATCGTTCAGTGAATCTTAATAGGTTCATTGCCGAAGTTACTGCTCCTCAAAATAATCAGAGTCTATCTTTTTTATCCTGATTATATTGCTCATTCCTACGCCCAAGTCGTGTTTAATCATCAGTTTTGCAAGCGTTAATCCGTCAATCAAAATGATTTTGGCATTGGGAACGGATTTTGCGTAGTCAACTGCGGGTTTTGCAAAACTCGCAGTCGTGATGAACACGCCTTTGGTTGCTCCTTCGCCAAGCAAGGCACCAGCAAACTTCTGGATATCTGGGCGGGAGACTGTCGAGTCTTTATCCCATCGCTTTGCTTGAACATATATGAGGTCAAGCCCCAGTTCGTCTTGTTTTATAACACCGTCTATTCCACCATCGCCAGTCTTTTTAGTTACTTCACCCGAACCTTCCAAACCGCCGTAACCCATTTTCAAAAGCAGGTCAACGACCAGTGCTTCAAAAAAGGTAGGAGAGTTATGGCAAATAGACTCCAACAGTTCATCGGCAAGTTGCAAATCTAATTGTGCTGCAAGCGCACCCATAATCTCTTCGGGTGTTTTGTCGGTGTCCTCCAGAGATTGCGGTAATGGCTCGTTAGTTGCCTGCTCTTCATTATGGACAAAATCTCTGTAGCTGGCGTAACCTCTTAATCGTTTGACATTTATCTGAGAAGGATTTTCCGATAGAAGTTTTCTTCCTTCATCTGTTATCCCGTAACTCCCACGCTTTTTACGAGATTCGAGCAATCCAGCTTTTTTAATATGCGTGATTGCCCATGTTACACGATTGTATATAGTCCGTTGTTTACCGCTTGGGACGCGCTCTTGCTTCTCCTCATCTGTGAGGTTAAAGGCTTGTTCCAAATATTCAACGCATTCTTTAACCGTGTGAGTTTGACCATCGGCTGTCAGCTTGAGTATCGGGAGCATAACTTCTTGAAATGTCGGAATTCCCATATCCTTTGCCTCCTATAACGCGCTGGCAAATTCATCGCCAGCAATGATGATGTGTTCATCGAGTTTTATTCCGAGCAGTTCCCCGGCATCCTTAATCCGCCGTGTAACTTCTCTGTCCTTTTTGCCAACAGCCAATGAGCCGCTCGGATGGTTATGGGCAATAATTATCGAATTCGCCCTATCCTCAATAGCAGGCGCAAATACCTCTCTTGGATGAACGAGCGACGATGTGAGAGTACCAACAGATATAGTGTGCGTTTTGATGAGCCGCCGCGCCCCATCGAGAGTGAGCATAACAAAATGCTCTTGCTTTTTGTCTCTGATAAATGCAAGCTGCTCGGCGGCTTTTTCCGTGGAGTCGATTATCGGGCGAGTCTGCTTCGCGAACTTCCTGCGCCAATACTCTAAAGCCGCAAAAACAATCGTCGCTTTGGCATCGCCAATACCCTTAATTGCCTTGACGTCATCAATCGACAGTTTGTCAACCCCGACCTCGTCTATGGTTTTACTGAGGTTCTTGGCAATCTGAGTGACGTCGTTTCCTTTCCCTCCACTTCCTATCAAAGCCTGAAGCAATTCGACATCCGTCAAGGCGGCTGCACCTTTCTTGTTCAGTTTCTCACGCGGCATATCCTGCTTGTTTTGCACAATGCACCTCCTCAACAACTCATTCGTTTATGCCATCTGCTCAGGATGGCGTCCCGAACGCACTCAAAGACCTATGGTGGTCGTATGCGTCGAGAATCTTGTCAGCCATCAGCTTTATCTGTGGCGCTGTGTTCCCTGAATAGTGGTACATCAAATATCTGGTGTCTACTACAATGCCTTGCACTGCTTCGTAAGACAGCCCGATAGTCTTCCAGTCGCCGTGGGCTTCACCAATGAATTCGAATTCGCCATTCAACCCCAAGAAGTTACCGTGCGGATTCTTCTCCTTGTCATAAGACGTTCGATTGTATGGCATAATAAAAGCGTTGAAGACCGTATCCGTGCCGCTGAATTCGGGTAAGGTACTCACATACTCGCCGTATGTAATCTGCTTGTTTATCGACGAAGACGGCGGCAAATGGGTCGGACTTCCTGTTGCGCCAAAGCGGTAGTATTTCGCATCAAGTACAAAAGCCCGTCGTTTCCCTCGGACATCCATTATCATTATTGTATCAGGCTCAAGCGCATCGTTTTCGTGCGAGGATGTGCTGCTTTTGGGTAGATGTCTCCAGTAGGTACGCGGGAAGAAGTCCCTCTTGTTCTTGACACCGAACACCTTATCAATCATGCGCTCCCACACATACTCAAAGTTGTCCGTGCCAAAATAATAACGGTTTTGCGGCGACTTCTCATCGAGGTAGTTCAGCATATCAATCATGCTCTGGAACAACTGTTTGTCGTTGTCGATGAAGGTTTGCCCCATCTTATCGCGGACAACGCCGATGAACATATTCTTGTTACCTTCCAGTTTTAGCTGCGGCTTTCGCGGCGTTTCGGTGGAGAATAGCCACCCCAGCTTCTGGAATGCTTCATAGACACAAAACTCGTGAACACGCGTGATGAGTGTTCGGTCATTCGGGGTTGAATTGCGGACTTCAAATTTCGTGTATATAGGTGAACCATTCGATTGGATAATCGGCTGATGCTTACGCATCGTCTTCCTCCAATCGATTTTGCCCGAATCGCTCGTTACATACTTCAGTTCCGTTTCCATGTAATACGAACGGGTCATATAATCCGAAATAACAGTCATATAGGCATTCACGGGAAAGTCCACGCTTTGCGGGGCAAAGAACTTCTTCATCGCAAGGAGTTTGTCTTTCTGTTCGGTAAAAGCCGCAAGAACGAGGATAAGGTGAGTAATGTCGCGCCGTAGGTCGCGCTCGTTTTCAGTAACGGAAGGAAGCTGGTAACCTAACGGAAAATAGACAGCTACGCTATCGGCATCCGCTTTGATGCCGACGAAACGGTCACCATCATCGTTCTTGCACACATGGCAAATATCCCGCAGGTTAAAGTCTGTCATCGTTACTGCACCCCATACACTTCTCAGTCCCCAATGTCACCGAGAACGCCTTCCTTGAATATTTTGTTGAACCGCTCGTTACCGCTACTCGTCTTAAATGTTCGGATGACCTCTTCAAGGCTCTGATAATTGTCTATATCGAAGATGACCTCGCGTGAAAATTTGAAAGCGTCATCCCACAGATACTTCAACACTTTTTCGGGGAATCGGCTGTTCTGTTTGTCGGCTTCCTTTGCGTCACTGGACGTAGACAGTTCCAAATCGAGTGACGTAACGAAATACGCGCCAAGACGTTTATCCTCAGACGAAGAGAGTCGCGAGTTGGCTTCCAAGATAAGCCTGTTGATTGCTGTGTTGAATTGCTCCCATGTGACTGAGGTGTCAAGAATGTTCTTCTTGGCATGTATAGCCGCGCTGATATTGTTCTCAATCATCCTCATGCGCCAGCGACGTTGGAACGCCGTATCGAGCGTGAACACATTCTGGTCGGACGTATTCATTGTAGCTACAATGTTAAGATTCGATGGAACAAGCACCTGATGTTCAGCATCATTGTAGACGATTTCCGCGACATAGGCGTTGGTTATGCCATAGGAACTTTCACCAACAGTGCCTTCATCTGCTCGTTCTTTTCGGTCAAGCAACTGAAATACCTCGCCAAATATGGCAGGAGCATTGCCACGATTTAGTTCCTCTATAACGAGAAAAAACTCCTTACCAGGGTTTGTGTAAGACTTCTTTAGCATCCGCGTGAACGGCCCCGGCGAGAAGTCGTAGTAGACTCGCCGCTCTTCGTCCAATTTTGGCATTATCTGTCCAACGAAATCCGAATAGGTGTAATCAGGGTGGAACACAACTCGCTCCATCCGTTCCTCATCATCGCAATACTCAGTCTTGACGGTATGGCTTTTGCCGCTGCCGGGTACGCCATATAGCAGATAGTTCGCGCCGCCAGTTATGCGTGTAGCTTCGTCAATTCTTCTGAACGGTGGTGTCTCGTCTTCGACCTCCGATGCTCTGTCACCATTCTCTGATTCTGGAGCAACCACAAGGTGTTTTACACCCTGTAATGTTCCTACATTGATGTGCAGATAGTTATCCACACGGCTCTGATATGCCCGTAAACTTTCTCCTCCGAGAGATGAAACACTTACCGAGCCGCCATTCGAATATGATAGATAAGGGTTCAACCCCTCTGACAGCGCCGACTTTAAGGTTCGCAACGACCCTTTTGCTTCAACGTCCCCATTGATGTCTACTGGCGAACCTTCACTTGCAAGCAAAGTCAGGTATAGACTATTTGGGTTGAAGATGACTTCTTTGCCGCCGTCTTCCAGTCGATAGAAAGAACTCTCAGCAAGACAAGCGAGTAGGCGGACAAGCGTGTTTTCAAATTCGTTGTCCGCCGTCACGCCGCAGCCAATCCACTTTAGGAATACCTTTGCGTAGTCATCTTCATCCGAAGTCAAAACAGCGTCAATCACATCCATGTTGCAGGTGTAAGCGAGAATCTTAGGGAAACGCTCTCCGCCAGTCCGTTCTGCACCTTGCTGCCGTCCGTCAGCAAATTTCAACCGAGCTATCCGCCACACGAGTTCAATGCCCACAAGCAAAGGCTCAAGTTGAGACTTGAACAATTGATTCCCATTCACCGTAGTGACGAAAGAATCGTCGCTCACAGCCGAAGTCGAGTATACAGGACTATATTTCTGGATTAGCTTTTCCTTCAAGTCATCCGATACTATGATTTTGCCGCCATCGGCTTGCGAATAGTTTATCTCAGAGGGGCGTTCGGACGCTTTCCATAGCATTATCAGCAACGCCAAGGTCGCTTTGGCGTTTGGGAACGATGACTTGATGGCTAACTTCAAATCGATGTCGCTGTACTGTTTTAGCGGTTGTGGACGTATCATTTCTTTTCCTCCTGCGATTCGATATCACTCGTTATTGTCTTGGCTATTGCGTATGCAAGTAGTGGCGGTACCGCATTTCCTACCTGCTTCATCTGAGAACTCTTTGTTCCGATGAAACGAAAGCTATCCGGAAATGACTGTATCCTCGCCGCTTCCCTCACCGTAATAGCTCTGTGCAGATAAGGGTGAGTGAACTTGCCAGATGACGGCGTGTCAAATCTCGTGGTTATGGTGACAGAGATTTCGTCCTTTCCCATCCGTGTCCACGTCCCGCTATATATAGATTTCGTCAAATGCTCTTCCGGCAGAAATTCCTTTCCGCTGTTTGGTGGAATCATTTGAAGACGCTCAAGAGCAAGAGCCGAGTGCCTTGTGGAAATATGGTTGTAAAGCATTTTGCTACCCTTGCGCAACTTCTTCTGGTAAGCGTTGTTGGCAGGCAGGCGGTACTCACTGACCTCAGCACCCTCACCAGAGTCAAGATATGCTAAATCACTAATGGCCTCCCATATTGTCACCTGTTTGTCGAGCGGTTTTGGCAGAGATGGAGCAGGTTCATCGTGCTTGCCGATGATGACTGCACGACGGCGGTTTTGGGGAACACCATAGTCAGCGGCGTTTAACACGCCCATCTCCAAATAGTAGCCATGTTTTTCGAACAGGTCTTCAATTTCCTTTTTAAAGTAACTCTGCTCAGTCGTCAGGAGATTTGGGACATTCTCCATGACGAAATATCGCGGATGGAGATATGTGACAACCGAAACAAAGTATTTGAACAAGAAGTTTCGTTCGTCATTTATCGTTTTGCGTTGCCCCTTCTGGGAGAAACCTTGGCACGGCGGCCCCCCGAAGACTATATCAACCTTTCCTACATACTCCGAAAATGTCTCTTCAAGTGGTAGCTCGCGGATGTCCTTGACAAGCATCTTAGTTTTAGGGTGGTTGAGTTTATAGGCTTCGGCAATGGACGCATCGTATTCCACAGCGAGCAGCACGTCAAAACCAGCCTTTTCAAAGCCCAGCGAGAGACCGCCGACTCCGGCGAATAGGTCGATTGCTTTTGGACTCATACCTTAACCTCCCTAATCCTTTTTTGCGCTATCTGGTGGTAAGTGGGGTTCAGCTCAATTCCCGTGAAATCCCTATCCAGTTTTGCCGCTGCAACGCCCGTGCTTCCGCTGCCCATGAATGGGTCAAGCACCATATCGCCTTCATTAGTCAGTAACTTAATAAAGTGTGACATAAGTTGTTCGGGTTTCTGCGTCGGATGTTTCCCGTGTTTCCGTTCCCCTGCTGGCGTTACCGAGGTCTCAATGAAGTCATGTATGACCTTGCCATCATTGTTGAACGTGCCTGTCTTCTTCTTATACATGAAATAAACCCAAGCCTCAGTTGAATTTACGAAATGCAAGTTCATATTTCGCGGCATCGGGTTCTGCTTATGCCAAATCCCTGTGGTCTTGTAGTAAAGACCATGTCGTTCTGCTATCCGAATTAGGGTCTCCACCTTGATGATGGACATAAATACTATCATTGCCCCACCGCGCTTCAAGACTCTGACGGATTCCTCAAAGAACCCATCCATCGCCGTTTCCCAGTCAGCAAACTCTAAATCGTCCCACCCGGCGGCACCAAAATAGTTATCTCTCATCTTTTTGAGGTTGGTGTCACGGTCTTTCATAAACTTCCCAAGATTGTACGGAGGGTCGGTCAGTATCAAGTCGATGCTTGCTGGTAGCAGTTTCTGCATTGCACTGACACAATCCTCATTGTAGAAAAACGTATTTGCCATAATCTATTTGTCAACCGCACTTGTTTCGGCGGTAACATTCTCCTTTTCAAACTCAATTTCGGCAACATCGCTTAACTGGCAATGCAGCGTGTTACAAATCCTTACAAGGACATCGAGGGCTACGTATTCGTTGCGGTACATTTTAGCAAGGGTGCTACCGGCAATTCCTGCCGCAGTTCTTAGTTCGGATTTTTCCATTTCCTTATCAATGAGCAACTTCCACAACGGCTTATAATTAACTCCCATGGTGAACCTCCGCTTCGCAAATCCTTTTATGTAGTCCATCGAAACAGCGTTTTTCTACTCGACAATCCCGATGATATAAAGTATAGCACGTTCTGTTTGAGATATCAAGTATTTTTTTGAGTTATCAAACAAATATTTCACTATTGAAATTATCGTTGCGTTTTTCAAGAGCCAGACCCTCAAGATATAGGGTCTGGCTCATTTGTTGCTTGCAGAGCCTTCATCTTTCGCCGATGGTTTCGCTGTGCCATAGCATTTGCACAAGCAGGCTGACAGTATTTCTGTTTCGAAGAAGTAGTCTTTACGAGGAACGGCAATCTGCAGTTCGGGTTGGCGCAGATTCGGTAGAGTTCAATCTTGGGACGCATATAGAACACGGAGAAATATAGTCCCGCCAAAAGATACTCTACCCTCCATGACGGTGCCATGGTTTCTGTATCGTAGGAGGGCACAACGCCATTCAGGTTGTATTCGATTTCGGTCTTTAGCGTGTTCTTGGCAAGCGTAATTAGAGCCGATTGCAATTGCTCATCAAAGGTGTCCCTAAATTGCGCTGCCGTCGGAGGTGCGCTTACAAACGTCAAATCGCCCTTATGATTCCACGCCTTAATATCTCCGACTTCTTTGCAAAAGTGGTAGAGAAAGTCAACAGCGAGTCGGCATGGAGGTTGAGCGGTCACGGCGTTGCGAAATAGGTAAGTGGCACTGGCTTTTACTCCCGATAAGTCAATACTCTCATATCCAACAGCGTCGCTGTATTCGTTCGTCGTGAGCCACGTCTCAGGTGGACGTACAGAATCCACAACTCTATAACCTTCGTCGACGTTGTATCCGACATCTTCGCTTCGAAGAATGTTCTCGTTAATCGGATACACTCCATTCCAAACTTGCCATACATCATGAATACAAGTCAGGAATGGCGATTCGAAATTTGGCAGTTGAATTGTCACAGTCGGCGACAAGAGTAGATAGAGCGTAAGAGCCAGTATCTGCTTGTATCTTGTCTTGGGTTCTCCAAGGGCGGACATCAAAGCCACCATTGCCTTCAATCGGTCGATCAGACAGAAAAGCGATTCTGCATCTATAGCATTATCCTCGTTTGCGTCGAGGGGCAGGAAAAAACCGTGCTGTTCTATGAACGCTTCTACGGCTTTTGCGTCTCCATCTTTTATCGCCAAGAGGTCTGGCAACACTGCCCGCCCATCAAATGCACCATCCTTATTCTTGCTCACAAGTCCTCGCCCCGCGATATAAGCATAGTAGATGATGTCACTTTTAGGATAGAGCCTAAAGGTGTACTTCGTCACGCCTTTTGATGGGTGTGTTACATCAACCTCACAATCACAAGCGACAGAAGAAAACTCAAAGTCGCTATTAGCGTGAAAGATTTTTTGAGAAAGTTCGGGCATATCTGCTCCTCCGTTTTTGACATATGTAAGTTAATTCATAATGTATATTCTCGATATTTTCAATATCTAAAAATAAACATTACCAATAACATTATTGTACGCCTATTGAGTAAGTATGTCAATAAGTGTTTTCAGAAATTATAAGTATAGTAATAGATTATATTTCATATTTACTTACTATTAAAGCGGATTTATATTTATAACAGGTAGTTCGCAGCAGTTTTTACCCTACAGATAACAGCTACCTCACAACAAAATCTCATGCGAAGGGAGGGAACGCCAATGGTTCAGATGGTCAAAGCGAAGGACAAGTTCGAAAGCCAGTTATTTCAATGGGACATGGAGCGTCAGGTTCTGTCGCTGTCTCACGGCAAAGAAATCTGGTTCGTGCAGCTTGACAAGGACGGCAAATTCAAAGTCCTTGAGAGTCAGCCAAAGACGCAATCAAGTTTCAAAGCAAGCCGCAACTAAATAAGTAACACCCCATGGGAGCCGCAGGACGGCCGGGTACATCGCTGGAAACAGCGGAGACCCGGCCGTTTTGCGTCCGTTGATGGCTCTCCTGTTTCCGGATCACGGAAAAGGAGAGTCAATCAATGACAAACATTCACAATCAGGACGAGAAAGTCCAGCGTTACATCGAAATTGACGGCGAGCAAATCCTTGTCACAGAAGAAGTCTACCGCGCCTATAAGCGCCCGCTCTGGGCAGAACACAAGCGCAAGGAACGCGCCAGCGATGCCGCAACGAGTACGGCTTCCGCTGTACCAATGACTGCCGCACTTGCAACAAGCTGCGCGAAGGCGATGTTCTGTCGCTCGACCGCTTCATCGAAGACGGCATTGAAGTGGCAGACCCGGTGGATATAGCTGAACTCGCGGCGGACAGGCTTCTGCTTGAACAACTTGTGGCCTGCCTTGACGATTTAGACCCCGACGAGAGGTCGCTCATCGAAGCCTTGTTCTACAACGACCGCACCGAGCGGGACTACGCCGCCGAAATCGGCATCTCCCATCAGGCGGTCGGCAAACGCAAGAACAAGGTCATCGAGAAACTGCGCGCTCTGATGGGAGTTTAAGAAAAAACCTCTGACTTCGGTTGCCAAGGCTCCCCTTGCTGTCCTGTGGATGGTGGTTGCCACGCTCTAAGCCAAGCTCGGACGTAGTGAATTCGTTCATTGGGGTATAGGAGCAGCCGTCAACCGAGCCTGTTACATCAAAGAGAGAATCAATGCCGCCCCCCGTGGTGTTGGAGCGGAACTTGACCTTATTGCGTATCCAATCGGCACACTCGCGAGCTATCGCTTTTTGTGAAAGCTCGTTGCGCAATTTGACCTCAAACTCCGTGCCGTAAAGACTGCGTTCGCGGTTCAGACGCGGAATGTAAAACTCACGTTTCTCTTTCTTGGCTTTCTCGGCAGTAAAGGACGGAGATGTGAATATGAAGCGTAACTCGTCAATGCCGTCGAGCTGCTTTTTCAGGGCTTGGTAGGCGTAGATGGAGAAACAAGCAGCAGCGATAGAAAGGCGACTCCCTTTCTCGATGGAAGCCTCCAAATCAACCTTGACGATTTTATTTACGTTATCGAATATTTCCATATGTTCTCCACTTAAATGGATTGTGACAAAGCCATCGTCACTTTTTCTTGCTCTTTGCAGGCTTGCCGCCCGAAGCGTCGTCTTTTGGGGTGTCCGGTACGACCTCAACGATGTCTGCGATGTCGCAGTTGAGCGTCTTGCATATCCGCAGCAGGATGTCCATGTTGACGCTCTCGCCTCTACCGAGTTTCGCGACCGTCGTGCCACTGATTCCTGCCGCTTTGCATAGGTCACGTTTTATCATGTCTTTATCTATGAGTAATTTCCAGAGCTTCTTGTAACTCACACCCATCTTAATTCACCTCGCATAAAATTCCACACAGTTCACACCACGCCACGACAATGATTGAAGTATTGGTATATCTTCCTACCGCTTATTTGCTTACCCATTATAACGCCGTGCGTTTGAAATTCCAATCGCAAAATTCCGCAAACGCGTATCTTTGGCACACGTCTACGACACAGAAATACGCATTACAGGCGAATCGGGATACTCAGTCGGTCAAGCCGGCGAGTGCACAATAACCCGATAACACGCAGTTGCCGCAAACCCGATTGTCGAAATCCTCGCGGGATTCACAAAAAAACCACTCCCTATTATGCGAATAGGAAGACTTTTTCGACATTGCTGCTCCGACAGCTAAATTCGGACAGTCGCGCCATTTTTGCCCGATTACACAAATAAAGGGGCTCTTGTACTATGGATTCGCCGATCAAGTCGGCGAATGACAGAGGCTGTGAACCATCGCAAGAATCCTCCCGTATGATATACTGAACATAGAAATTACACCTCAGAGGCGTCCGCGCTGTCCTGAAAAGGAGGTCAATATGTCAACCATTCTTATCATTCTGCTCGTGATCGTCGTCATCGTCGTGATTTTTCTCATCGCCTGTATCGGAATGTACAACGGCCTCGTCAAACTGCGCAATCTGGTCGAGGAGGCTTTCTCGACGATGGACGTTTATATGAAGAAGCGTTTCGACCTCATCCCCAACCTCGTCGAAACCGTCAAAGGCTACGCCGCCCACGAGAAGTCCACGCTCGACAGCGTCGTCCGCGCCCGCAGCGGCATCCAAAACGCCGGCACCCCCGAGCAGCGCATGCAGGCCGAAAGCGACCTGACCGGCACCCTGCGCACCCTCTTCGCCGTCGCCGAAAACTACCCCGACCTCAAGGCCAACGCGAACTTCATCGGCATGCAGCGCGACCTCACCCAGATCGAGGACGAGATCGCCCAGTCCCGCAAATACTACAATGCCACCTGCCGCGACTACAACACGAAGACCGAGACCTTTCCCAGCGGCGCCATCGCCGCCATGTTTCGCTTCGCGCGCAAGCCGCTCTACGAAATCGGCAACACCGCCGAGCGCGAGGCCCCGAAGGTTTCGTTTTGAAACACGTTTCTTTGAAGAAAATATTTTCCCGCAAGCCGAAAGGACAGCCCCGAGGGTTTCACAATGAAACAAGTTTCCTTAGATACCTATAATTTTTCCACACAGCGAACCTTTGCGCTTGCCATCCTTTGCGTACTCCTTTTCGTGTTCGCGTTCCCGATCGGCGTTCTGGCCCGTGAATCCTCGCCTACGCAGGAAGAAGTTCGTGCCGGAATGGTCACGGAAAATTATAAGGTCACAGCCTATGTGAATCACGACAATTCGATTCGTATCACGGAATCGATCGGCGTAAACTTCCTCGAAAGCAGCCGTGGAATCATGCGAAATATTCCTGTGAGCGGCAAAGTTATTTATTATGACGGAGATGACCGCGTGGAGATGGACGCGCGCATGAAGGTCGAAGACGTGACCGTTACCGGAGGGCCCTTCACGACGTACAAAGAAAACGGGGAACTCGTGATCCGCGTCGGCGACCCGGATGTTTATTTGGACGGGCCGATGCAATACGAGATTTCCTACACCGCGCGCATGTACGACGACGGCATCAAAGATTATGATATCGTCTACCTGAATATGCTGCCTACGGGCTGGGCGTCGCCGATACGGCAGGCTACGCTGACTGTTAGCCTGCCGGGAGCGGACACGGACGTTTCCGCCGCCGAGTTTATTTCCGGGCAGTACGGCTATGCACAGGCGGGCGAATACGATGTCGTCACGCAAGCCGACAAAACCTCGGACCGCGTCGTTCTCACCGCGACGAGCAAGGCCCCGCTGACCAAGGGCAGCGGCGCAACCTTTCTGCTGCGCGTACCCGAAGGGTATTTCACGGGCGAAGTGTCCGACACCTTACTCTTCGTGGTGATGGCCATTCTGCTCATCCTCGTCCCGCTGATTTGCCTGATTCTGTGGTTCTCTGAAGGGCGCGACAAGCCGCTCGTCAAGCCCGTGGAATTTTACCCGCCGGACGGCCTGTCCTCGGGCGACATCGGCTATCTCGTCGATGGCCGGGTCGAGCAGCGCGATCTGCTTTCCATGTTCCTCTGGTGGGCGTCGAAGGGCATCCTCTCGATCACGGAGACAAGCAAGGGGAAATTCACCATCCGCAAACTCGGCAATCTACCGGCGAACGCAAAATCTTTTGAGCGCGTTTTATGGAATTCCTTCGGCTCCGAACTCGAACTCGGCAAGCCGTCGGCGGGTCTGGCGTCCGCGCTGACTTCGGCGAAAAAAGCACTGGTGGATGATTACAAGCAGGACGTGCGACGTATGCTCTATACGAAGCGCTCGGTCGTGGCCGGCAGGGTTTGTTTCGCGCTGGCCACCTGTCCAATCTTCGTCCTCTTTATCTGTCTAACGCTGGCCGGATCTCCGGTCAGTATCGGCGGAGTCTCCGGCGCAGGCGCGCTGGCGTCGTCCCTCGCGCAAATCCTGGGGCCCGGCGCCTTCTTTGCCGTCTGGATCTTCGTCATCGGCGGACGGATTCTGCTCCGTGTCGGCGTCAGCGGCGGCGGCATCGGCGCGCGCGGCGGCGTCATCCTCTTGCTGATCTTCATCGTACTGGTCTGCGTGATCGGCGGCGCCATTCAGGGCTATCCGTTGGCCGGACTCGGTGCGGCGGCCTCCGGGGTGATCGCCATCGTACTCGGCGTGATCGCGAGGAAGCGCACGGATTATTACAATGGCATCCTCGGCCGGATTTTCGGCTTCAAGAATTTCATCGACACGGCGGAAGTGAACCGCATGGAACGGCTCTTCGAACAAGACCCCGGCTATTACTATGGCATCCTGCCTTTTGCATGGGTCTTCGGACTGTCCGATCTCTGGGCCAGAAAATTTGAGCGTATGGCGATCGCGCCGCCCACCTGGTATTACGGATATTATGAAGGAAACTCTTTCAACACCTACTGGATGATGCGCTCGCTCGGCCGCATGCACACCGCGACGATCCGGAGTTTCACACCCCCCGCGTCTTCGGGCGGCGGCGGCTCCGGTGGGGGAGGAGGCTTCTCCTCCGGTGGCAGTTCCTTCGGCGGCGGCTTCAGCGGCGGCGGTTTCGGCGGCGGCGGCGGGGGTCGGTGGTAATTACGGTACTAAGAATTTGCGGCTGTTCCGCATAAGCTATCTGCGTTCAAGTTCTTCAATGCGGGCCAGAATGGTTGCGAGGTCTGCCATCTCCGGCTCGCCGGCTTCGGAATCCCCGGCAGGACCGGCATGGTACACGTCATCCGGCAGGGATTCTTTTATCTGGCTGAATTTGTTTGCACGATTGAAGATTTCTTCCTCGCGAGAGTGTAGATAGAGTTCATCATAATTCCCCGATGCAAGTGTATTTTTGAGGAATGCCACAACATTTTCAGCAGCGTTTTCCCATCCTCCGTATAAATTGTTCATGGCAATGTCAATTTGCTCGTATGTAAGCGGCGATCCCGCCTCCTCATGCGCCCTCAATATGCTTACGATATCAGACATATCGTATTTGTAATTTCTACCGGATCTTACTTTCATCGCGACAAGATACTCGCCCTTGACCGTGCGAACGGAGAGGATGTTGGAATATGTCCGGTAGTAGGACGAGTATTGCAGGAGCTTCGGCGTATAGGAATCCGTCTTGCGGAAATCGGTGTTCAGCCAGCCGTAGGGCAATCCGTATTTGTCGCTCACCCGGTTGATCGCGTCCTGCATGGCGGAGGACGCCTGAATGATGGCGTCCACATCCGTCGTGACATCGCGAAACGCATAATTGATCAGCACGGAAGCGCCGCCGATAATGACGATCTCGGCAGGCATCTTCTTTCTGTTCAGTCTACGAAACTCTTTGCCCAAATCACGAAGATATTTGTCGAGATCTTCGCGGGTGATCTCTGCTTCATATGACATTTCGGATCTCACTTTCAAAGATGTTGAAGCGGGTGAACTCGGGAATGCATTCCCTGTGACAACGTTCTTTCCAAGTCGGATCCTTCAGAAGGGTTCCCATCAAACGCATACCCATGGGATATATCGGCCGCTCCAGACGTCCCGCTCTCAAGTCATTGTATTCCGAGCAGAGCGGCAAGCCGTTTTCACGGCTCAAATAGTCCGTCATGGCGAGCAGATACAAACTTTCCGGATACCATTCGCGCGCGAAATAGTCGCGGATCAGGCCGGACTGCAAAGTCTCGGCGATCCATTTGATGTCGCCGAGTCGTTTGACATGATGACAAACTGCGCTTTTGAAAAATTCGAAATCCTTCCGAGTCTTCAAAACGCGTTCGCTGCCGCTCGGCAATTTTGGCTCATCCATAAGTTCTTCGATCGTAAGGTCAAGCGCCTTCGCAAGCCGATAGACCGTCTCCGCAGAACAACGCTCGATACTTGTCTTTCCGCTGAAGATGTCATTGATCGTCGTATAGGGAACGCCGCTGATCTTGGAAAGGCGGTATTTGGTGAGAAATTTGCTTGCAAGCATCTTGTTCAGATCCATCCTGTCCTCCTCTGCCATATTGACATTATATCGGTATACCGTTATAACGTCAAGAAGCCGGCTACCCGAACAGTGCCTGTCTGATCTGCTTTGGCGTGGCTTTGACGCCGTAGAGCATGACGCCCATGCGGAAGATCTTGGCGGCGATCCAGGCGACCACGCAGACCGAGACGGCCAGAACGATGACGCCCAGGGCAAGCGAGCCCGAACCCGCGTCGCCAAGGGTATAGCGCGAGATCATGCAGAAGGGTGTGAAGAACGGCACATAGGACAGGCCGGCGGCGAGCGTCTTGTTCAGGACGCCCGAGAGCGTGAGAAATCCGAGAATCATCCCGCCCGCGAGCAGGAGCATCGGCATCGTCATGATACTCGCCGCTTCCTCGGGCTTGCTGACCGTCGAGCCCATCGCCGCCGCCAGGAAGGCGTACACAAAGAAACCCAGGAAGAAGTAGACGAGCAGGATTCCGATGAGTGAGCCGGAAACATTGGAACTCATCAGCATATCAAAGAGACCCGGGCTCAGTTCCTTCCATTTCGGCAGATTGACGGCGATGCCGATCCCTGCCGCCGCCACCATCGCGGCGACCTGCGTGAGCGAGGCAAAGCCGATGCCGAGCACCTTGCCGACCATCAGATGAACCGGCTTGGCCACGGTGATCAGCAGTTCCATCGCCTTGCTTGTCTTCTCCGTAACGACCGCGCCGGACACCGCGTTGCTGTACCCCATGATCACATAGAACAGGAAAAACATCAACACGTAGCCAATCCAGAAATTGTTCTCCGCATTGCCGCCGATGTCGACGATTTCCGGCACCGCGTTAATCGCCGCCACGCGCGCCACATCTTCACGCACCCCTTCGGGAAGTTCAGAGGTCGCGGCCTGCCGGGCCACTTCCGTAATATATGCGGTCAACGGCGTGAGCGATGTATAAGCCGAGAGCATGTTGCCGGGCGCGTAGAATTTGAATCCACTGCCGCCATTGTAATAGAGCGCAAATAGATAATCTCCGGCGCCGACTTTTTCTTTGAGCTGCGCATCCGTCAGACCCTCTTTGGTCCCATCCGTCCATTTGGCGGGAACGACCTGTGCCAGAATATCCGTCGTGAAAACGTTCGTATAGAGTTCGCTGTCCCGCGCGTCCTCCCCCAGGACGAAAACGGCCGCGGTCTTCTCCGCCTTGTCCGTTCCGTCCGAAAGCGAACCGATCGTATGAACGACTTCCGGGAGAAAGGTCAGGATGAGCAGGGCGCAGACAAAGATAATCGTGACGACGCGAAAAGATTTAGCGCCAACAAAACCCTTGTATTCAAACTTAAAAACTTCCCCTATATATTTCATAATGACACCTTCTCTCCGGCAATCCCGCTGTCATTCCCGCGAAGGCGGAAATCTCCGGCTTCTTCCTCACGCGTCTCCTCAGCCTTTTCCCCGGCATTTTCTCCGGCCTTATCTCCGACCCTTTCCACAAAAATTTGCTCGAGCGTCGGTTCGATGACGAAGAATCCGCTGACCTGCACCCCCTCTTCATCTAACCGCCGAAGCAACAGGCTGCGGTGCGCGGGATCGTCGAGCGTGACCGTGCGGCCCGCGCCCGATGGCTCGACCGAAACCACATAGGGTTCAGCCCGCAAAACCTCGTCAAGCGAAACGATTGACAACCCTCGCCCCGAGGACTCACCGGAGCCATCCCCGTTGTGCTTCGAAATTCCGTCAAGCGAAACGGTTGACAATCCTCTCTCGTCGTTCTCGGCCTCTACGTGTATCTTATTTCTCGGATACGAGCGTTTGATCTGTGCCAAATTGCCCTCGAGGACAGAATGTCCTTGGTCGATAATGCAAATTTCGTCACAAAACTCCTCGACCTGTGCCATCTGATGACTCGAAAAAATCACGGTGCGGCCTTCGTCCACCTGCCGCCGAACCGCGTTTTTCAGCACCTGCGCGTTGATGGGGTCGAGACCGGAAAAAGGCTCGTCAAGTATGATGATGTCGGGATCGCCGAGCAGGGCAGCCGCAAGCTGAATCTTCTGTTGGTTTCCCTTCGAAAGGGTTTCTAATTTCTTGTCCGTATACTCGGTCGCTTCCATCTCCGCGAGTTTGGCGTGCGCTTCCCGCGTCGCGGTTTCCTTATTCATCCCTTTCAGTTTCCCGAAGTAGACAAGCTGCTCCAGCACCCCGCGCTTGGAATACATCCCACGTTCTTCCGGAAGATAGCCGATACGCTGAGGTTCCTTGTGCGCGGGTACGCCGTCAATCAGAGCCACGCCTTCGTCCTCGCGAAAGACATTCATCAGAATGCGGATCGTCGTCGTCTTGCCCGCGCCGTTGCGCCCAAGAAAACCGTAGGCCACGCCCTCCCGCACGGTGAGCGTCAAATCGTCGACCGCCCGCTTCGCGCCAAATTTTTTTACCAGTCCGCGTATTTCAATCATACTTTCCTTCCTTTAATAACACTTCTCAAATCCATTGTCGTTCTCTCCTTCGTCATTCTGCGCCGCAGATGCAGAATGACTACGGTGTGAATCTATTGTCTTATCCTTATCCATTTTAGTATATACCTGAATATGTCACGAAAACCATCCCCTTGTCATTCCCGCGAAGCATCCTTGTCATTCCCGCAAAGCATCCTTGCCATTCCCGCGCAGCACCCATGTCATTCCCGCGCAGGCGGGAATCTCAAAACAGTCATTATTTCTGGATTCCCGCCTGCGCGGGAATGACATTATACCAGGCGGGAATGACAGTACGGCTGAATCGCCGCTCGAAATCAACGTCAGCAGAAAACGCCTTCTATCGACCGCCTTTTCGCTTTTTAACGCACTCGGTCAGCAGGTACTCGATCTGTCCGTTCACGGAGCGAAAATCATCCTCTGCCCAGGCCGCGATCTCGCTGTAAAGTTTCGCGGACAGGCGCAAAGGAACCTGTTTTTTCGCGCGCTCCTTGTCCTGCGCCCGAGCTGTTTCTTGTTCCTGTTCCATGATTGGCGTTCTGTATTCCCTGTTCGTATTCCGCACGCTGTAACGCCGTGTGCACCGCTGTCGATTTAGTAAATCGTACCGCTATTGATGATGGGCTGCGCGTCCCGGTTGCCGCAGAGCACGACGAGTAGGTTGCTGACCATCGCGGCCTTGCGTTCCTCGTCCAGATTTACGATCTCTTTTTCATTTAACTGGGCGAGTGCCTGTTCCACCATGCCGACGGCGCCGTTGACGATGGCGGCACGAGCGTCGATGATCGCGGAGGCTTGCTGGCGCTGCAGCATGGCGGCGGCGATTTCCGGCGCGTACGCGAGGTGCGTGATTCGCGCGTCGATGATCTCCAGTCCCGCGATATCCGCCTTGGACTGAATCTCTTCCTGAATCTTTTCCGAAATCTCGGCGGCACTGGCGCGCAGTGAGGTTTCTTCCCCGTCGTCGCCGGGGATGTCATAGGGATAGAGCCGTACGATGTTTCGCAGCGCGGAATCGCTTTGCGTCGACAGATACTCTTCATAGTTTTCGACATTAAACACGGCCTTGGCGGTATTCACGACGCGCCAGATCACGACGATGCCGATCTCGATGGGATTGCCAAGCAAGTCGTTGATCTTCTGTTTATTATTATTGAGGGTAAGGGTTTTGAGGGAAATCTTGCTCGAGTATTGACCGGACTCCGACTTCCCGCTCTCGGTTTTCTTCGCCTTCGTGCTGCCGGCGCTGGCCAGCGCCCACGCTTCCCACTGGTTTTGCTTCAGCGGATTGGCGGCCATGGCGAAGGGGTTCACGAAGAAGAAGCCCGGGCCCTTCAGCGAGCCGTAATATTTGCCGAACAGCGTCAGAACATAGGCTTCGTTGGGGCGGAGCACCTTCAGGCCGATGAGCAGCATCCATGCCGGCGCCGCAAGGTAGACAATCGGGACGACGAGCAGAATGGTATCCATCGGGCCTGCGTATCCCGCCGCGTCAATGCGAATCCCCGCGCTGATGATGCCGAAGACAGCGAGAGCCATCAGGACGATATTCAGAATCAAGATTGGCATCCCGGGTACCGTTTTTGCGATTTTTTCTTCAATACTACTGTGGTTCATTTCATTTACCTCCTTAATGATACAAATCCATTTGATATCAAAATGATATCACTCATTTTTTATTCTGTCAATTCTGCATCCTAACAAAAATCAAGACGTAATATTTTGCGAGCCATTTTCGTGGTAACAAAATCTTTCGAAAATCCATACTTCAAGCAGCCTTTTTCTCGTGCGGAATTCTCGTCTGAATGTCATTGACAAAACACTGATAGAGGGCTGAACCCGCGGAGATCATTCTATAGAATCTCTTTCGAAAATCAGTCGAATCACACAAAAACCAAATAAGGGCGGCTCCTCGGAACCGCCTCCTATTATTTTGCTTATCCTATTGTATGATCAGGCGCTGGCTCTCACACTACGAGACATTGGTTCTCACGCTACGAGGCGTTGGCTCTCACACTACGAGACATTGGCTCTCACGCCACGAGGCGTTGGCTCTCACGCCACGAGGCGTTGGCTCTCACACTACGAGACATTGGCTCTCACACTACGAGACATTGGCTCTCACACTACGAGACATTGGCTCTCACACTGCGAAGCAGGAACCCTCACTTACAGATAGTTGCCTTACGCTGCGCGAAGCTTAGTCTTCGAACAGCGGGGTGGACAGGTAGCGTTCGCCTGTATCCGGGAGCAGGACTACGATTGTCTTGCCTGCGTTCTCGGGACGGGCCGCCAGCACCGTAGCTGCGTGAAGCGCCGCGCCGGAGGAGATTCCTACGAGCAGGCCTTCCGTTGCGGCGACCGCTTTGGCCGCGGCAAAGGCATTGTCGTTGGAGACGGTGATGACTTCATCGTAGATCTCGGTATTCAGCGTGTCCGGAACAAAACCGGCGCCGATGCCTTGGATCTTGTGTGAACCGCTGCGGCCCTCCGTGAGGACGGGCGAATCTTCCGGCTCTACCGCAACGATTGTCACGCGGGGTTTTTTGGATTTGAGAAATTCGCCGACACCGGTGATCGTACCGCCTGTGCCAACGCCACCGACAAAGATGTCAACCGCTCCGTCTGTATCGTCCCAGATTTCCGGACCGGTCGTCTCGAAGTGAGCCTTTGGATTTGCCGGATTGACAAACTGACCGGGGATGAAGCTGCCTTCGATCTCCGCGGCAAGTTCTTCGGATTTGGCAATCGCGCCCTTCATGCCCTTCGCGCCTTCCGTCAGAACGAGTTCCGCACCATAGCCTTTGAGGAGTTTACGGCGCTCAACGCTCATGGTTTCCGGCATGGTCAGGATGACCCGGTAACCGCGCGCGCGCGCCACGGCGGCAAGACCGATACCCGTGTTGCCGCTGGTCGGTTCGATGACGACGCTGGTCGGCGTCAGCTTGCCGGCGACCTCTGCTTCATCGATCATTGCTTTCGCGATGCGGTCTTTCACGCTGCCCGCTGGGTTGAAATATTCGAGCTTCGCAATGACAGCCTTTTGAAGACCCTTCTCCTTGCTGTATTTGCCCAACTCGAGCAATGGTGTACCGCCAATCAGGTCTGTTAAATTCTTTGCTATTTTTGCCATTTTGTATCCTCCGTTAGTCTCCAATACTGTGTGTTCCGCCGATACATCTCTTAGAATAACATATATCGCATATATGGTTTATATGCAATATATCACCGCGATTCGTCCCTTGTCAACTATCTTTTTCTTATTGTACTCTTATTTCCGAACCTTGTTATCATTTTCCGGCCCATATTTCTCAATACAAAGGGGTTAATTTGGTGAAAATGGCACTTAGTTCGAGTTGCGGGGCCATAAAGCGCCGTGACAATTTGTGTTATTGGCGATACACTACTCTGATGACAGCATTTTTGATCAAACATTTTGTGGAGGGGAAGGGCGACCGCAGCGAGCGGGCGCGGCGCGAGCGCAGCGGCCGGCTTTCGGGTACGGTGGGTATTGTGCTCAACGCCATTCTTGGTACGGTCAAACTCATTTCCGGGTTGATCACCGGCAGTGTGGCCGTCATGACCGACGCTGTTCACAATCTTTCGGATGCTGCCGCTTCGGTCATCACAATCGTCGGCTTCCGTTTGGCGAGCCGGAGGGCGGACGCTGAGCATCCTTTCGGACACGCGCGCATCGAGTATATGACGGGCGTGATCGTCTCCGCTCTTGTTATTGTAGTCGGGGCCAATCTCATCAAGGCCTCTTATGAAAAAATAGTGAATCCTTCGGAACTACATTCGAGTCCGCTGGTGCTTGTCCTGCTTGCCATCATGATCTTCGCGAACCTTTGGCTTTGGCGGTTCGATCTCAGGCTCGCCAAATACATCGGCAGCGCCTCCATCAAGGCGACGGGGGAAGAGAGCCGCAATGATTCGATCTCGACCGGGGCGGTGCTGATCGCCCTGCTACTCCACCAATTCGCCGGCATCAATATCGACGGCTTTGTGGGGCTGGGGGTCGGCGCTTTTATTATCTACTCGGGACTTAGCCTTGTGAAGGAAACGGCGGGGCCGCTGCTGGGGCAGAGTCCGGATCCCGAGACCGTGCGGCGGGTCGAAGCGCTTGTGACGGCGCGCGCGGATGTGCTTGGAATTCACGATCTCATCGTGCATGATTATGGGCCGGGACACGTTTTCGCTTCTGTGCATGTCGAGGTTGACTCGCGCGCGGATGTTTTGAAATCGCACGCTTTGATCGACGATATTGAGCGGGATGCACAGGTTCAACTCGGGGTGCTGCTGGTCGGACATATGGATCCCCTGGACACACAGAACCCCAAGGTCGCGACGCTGCGCGTGCTGCTTCACAATGCACTCATGAACGTAGACGGCGTGGTCAATATTCACGACGTGCGTCTCGTGTCGGGCGAAGCGCACACCAATGTGATCTTTGATGTCGTGGTGTCTCCGGAAGGCGGCTCGGCGGCTTTCGAGGAGGCTTTGCGGCTCGCGCACCGCGTGCTTGCCGACCTGGATCCCACCTATGCAGCTGTCGCCAACTGCGATATCGACTACGGCACCGGCACCTAGCTTTCAGCACCAACATAACGTCACTCTTGAGCACAGCCCTTGAACACACCCCCATGCACACCCCCATGCACACCCCCATGCACGTCCCCATGGAACGCACCCCCCTGAAGCACAAAAGCACAACGGGGACGGTTCCCTTTGTGCTCCTTCGCACAAGAAGAACCGTCCCCGTTGTGTTCTAACCCCCTAATGCTGTAGTACCAAAATGATCGGGATATACTGCCCGGATTCATAATAATTTTTATTTGTGTAATATTCCGTATGAATTACATGCATACAAATCGTTACTGATCGGCCAAACACGGTTACTGATCGGGCAAATACGACGGTTACAGTTCACGGGGTACTGTAACATACGGCGAAGACTGATCGGGTAAATACGGCGAAGAATGTTGACAAATGAACGATATTGGCATATTATTAAAGAGTAAGTTCATGCCTGATTATTTGGGAATGCAATCCTAAAAAACCCATTTACCCGATAGGGCGCAACCGTATTTTTTTCAGGAAGGAGAACAAAAGATGAGTGAAACGAAAAAGAAGATGTCGGTCCTGGATTTTCGGAAATATAAAGAACAATCCAAGAAGTTTACCTACGTGACCGCTTACGACTATACGACTGCAAGCATCGTCAACGACAGCCAAACGGAAGTCATTCTGGTCGGGGATTCACTCGGCATGGTCATGCTTGGATACAGCGGCACGACGGGCGTGACGCTCGACGAGATGATTCACCATATCCGCCCTGTGGTGAAGGGCGCACCGAATACGTTCATCGTCGGCGATATGCCCTTCGGTTCTTACAATGTCAGTATCGAAGACGCCATCAAAAGCGCCAACCGCATCATGAAAGAGGGCGGCGCGGATTGTGTCAAACTGGAAGGCGGCGTCGAATTCGCGGATACCGTTGCTGCGATCGTAAAGGCGGGGATTCCTGTTATGGGACATATCGGACTGACCCCGCAGACGACCAGTCAGCTTGGCGGCTTCAAAGTACAGGGCGGAACGCCTGAGAGCGCGGAAAAACTCCTTGCCGACGCGAAAGCCCTCGAAGCGGCGGGCGCATTTTCGATCGTCGTTGAATGTGTTCCTTCTGTCGTCGCAAAGGCATTAACAAAAGCGCTGACCATCCCGGTTCTCGGAATCGGCGCCGGTCCGGATGTCGACTGTCAGGTATTGGTCCTCCAGGATATGCTCGGCATGTACGGCGATTTCAAACCGAAATTTGTGAAACTCTACGCAAACCTGCGCACGGCCATGGTGGAAGCGCTGAATGAATTCCACACAGAAGCAGAGGCGGGTACCTTCCCGAGTCCGGAATACAGTTTCAATGCGAAAGTGGAAGGATACGAATAAGAAAAATTTCCCGGAAGATTCCGCTACCTGTCAATCCATGTAGGACGCATATACAGGTCGATCGGAAACACAAGAGAATTTTCATCCCGTTCGGATTTGGATTCAAGTTCTGAAAGCAAGGAGCGAAGGCAAGTGGATCCAACGAACGGGATGTTTGTATTTTTTGATAAACTCCGGCAGAGTTCTATGCCTCTGAAAATATCCGCCGGAGTCGTTTCCTTCAGCATATGCGTATTGCTCAGGATTCCGGACGTAGGCAGCCCCGTCTCCGCTTCGATGGCCCTGAGGTGCGCTTCCGCCTTAGAAACACTGTCTGTTTCCGGTCGGTTGACATTCACCACGATCAGCACAGATACGTCTTCTTGCCGTAAAAATGTACCATACTGGTTCAGGACTCTGGCGCCGCTTTCATTGCCCCCCGCATCGATCACCAACCGGAAACTCTTGTCTTCCAACGGCGCACGAAGGGATGCGGGCAATGCGGGAAGATCAGAGGTGATATCGTAGCCGTAGGCGTTGCTGTAGAGTTCGATTCCTTTTTCGTCAAGAAGCGTCTTTTGTTCCCGGCTCCTGAAGTAAACATTCGCGATGTCCAGATCGGCCAACGCCATCTTTTCCGCACCGCTTTCCTTCAGGGCGATCGCCATATTCAACGCGACTTCGGTCTTGCCGCTGCCGAAATGTCCCACTAGGATGGTGATGCGGCCGGTGTTCTCACTGTTCCAGTTTTTTAAGGTAATCACCACTATACCCCAGTTTCATAGAAATATTACCCGCCATGCGCTTTACGATATTTGCGTACCTGTGTTCCGGTTCATCCTTTTCGTGATGCAGGGTCAGGCATGACACGCTGATGGCGGCGATGGGCTCGCCGTCGTAATTGAAAATCGGGGCGCCGATACAAACCAGGCCGATGACATACTCTTCATCGTCTATGGCATAACCCTTTTCGTAAACTTCCTGAAGACAGTCCCTCAGCGCGCCGACCTCCGTCAAGGTGTTGGGGGTGAACCGCTCCGCCATATGGAACTCTGACAGAATATCTTCCTGCGTTTCTTTGTGGGTGAAAGCGAGAATCGCCTTTCCCATGCCGCTGCAATACTGCGGAACTGTGCTCCCTATGGTGACGCCGACTTTGATTGCGGCAGGGCTTTGCATGCGGTCAATATAGATCACGGAGGCTCCGGCCCCCACGCCCAAACTCACGGTTTCTCCCGTGATCTCCAGCAATTCCTTCATAAAAGGCCTGGCGATTTCCCGAAGAGCCATCTTATCTACCAGTTTCTGACCGATGGCAAAAAGCTTCAGGCTGTTGGAATATTTCTTGGTTTCTTCATTCTGTATAATATAGCCTGCCGCTTTGATGGTATTGATCAGCCGGTGTACCGTTGCCTTATCCAGCATCAGCCGCCGGCTCAGTTCACCGATACTCATCTCTCCGGCTTCGCTGAGCACGTCGATGATCGCAAATGCTTTCTGAACAGATTTTACATGATTGTTGTTCCGTGCTGGCGTGCTCAAGCGGCGTCTCCGTTCTCTAAGGAAGCACTGATGAAATCCGGCTCCTTATCTTTCGTATTCTATCACACCGTCTATCATCGTCAAATCCACTTTCATTTCCCGGATTCGTTCTGACGGAACGTCCAAAATATTCTCTGAAAGCACCACCAGATCCGCCAGTTTTCCAACCTCAATGCTGCCCTTCGCATCTTCTTCATAGCTGCTGTAGGCACCGTTCACCGTATAGAGACGAAGCGCCTCTTCCGGGGTGATCGCCTGCCGCTGATCTATGATCTCCCCGGTGACACGATCTGTCCGGTTCACACAACCGTCCAGCACCGCCGCCGACTCCAGCGGGCCGGATGGATTGTCACTGGCAATGGAAACCTTCACTCCGGCGTCGATCATGCTTCGAAGCGCGACAAAATACGCCATGCGTTCGCCATAATATTTCACATAATTGCTGCCGTTCAGCGTCAAAAATCCCGGATTACAGCTGGGACAGATGTTGATTCGCGCCATCCGTTCAATGAGATCCTGATCGGTGAGAGAACAGTGTTCAATCCGGTGCCTTGCTTCCGGACGCGGGTGGGTTTTAAATGCCTTTTCGTAACCCTCTACCATGAACTCAATGGCCAGGTCCCCCACGGCATGTGCCGTACACTGACAGCCGGCCGCGTTGATCTTGGCGATATATTCAGCAGCTTCCTCCCGTTCCCAGCCCAAGATACCCGGCATATCCGGGTCGTGACTGTAGGGTGCCCGCGTTGCGCAGGAAGGACCGCTTGTGCCCCCGTCCAGCATGAATTTGCAGGAACCCAGCTTGAAATAGGAATCTCCCAAACCGCTCTCAAGACCCAGTGAGAGGAAATGGTCCACATCGGCTTTGGCAATTGGCTTTCCGTAAATATTGTGCAGCATCGCGTAGACCCGGGGCTTGAACTTTCGCTGCCCACAGTTCCGCTGCAGCAGTTTGAAGGAAGACGCACCGAATTCGCCGGGGTCATGAATGGACGTGATTCCGTTTTCCAAGAGTCTTTTCCCCGACCGCGCGAGCGCCTCTTCCTGCTTCTCTACCGGATAGTCCACATGGCTCCAAATCAGAAAATGCGTGTTGTCCTTTACCATGCCCGTGAGATTTCCGTCTTCCGTCACGATCTCATCACGGGGGTATTTGGCGGCGTCCGCCGCCGTCTGTACGCCAATGAATTCCAGCGCCTTGGAATTGTATATGCAGATATGTCCGCAGGTACGCATGCACTGCACCGGATTGTTTGGGGCGGCGGCATCCAGTTCTTCCAGGGTCGGATGCCGTCCTTCCGCAAGCTGATTTTGATCATATCCCATCATGGAGATCCACTCGCCCGGCTTCCGTTTGGCGGCGGCCCTGCGTACCAGTTCTTGAATGTCCAAGACGGACGCACAAGTCCGGGACCCTGTGAAAATAACGGCCGCGTCTTCATCATCCCCGAAAAGTCCCGCCAAAATGGGATGAAAATGCGTGTCAATAAATCCCGGCACCAGGGAACGCCCTTTGAGATCTATGACTTTGGTATTTGAATCGACGATCTGTTCCAGTTCCTCACCGGAACCTGTGAATACGATACGATTTCCCTTGACGCCCACAGCCTGCACGACGCTGCCGGCAGCATCCATCGTTAGGGCCGCGCCGTTTTTAAAAGCGATATCGATATCGCTAAGGTCTAAATTCATTTTGCCTCTCCTTCGATAAATTTTACGAGATTTGTCAATGCGAAATTGACCGGTGCGGGAACACCATATTTCTCACCTTCCCGGACAATGACCCCATTGATTCTGTCGATTTCTGTCTTTCTGCCGTTTAGCACATCCTGCAGCATAGACGATTTGTTCTGGCTTGTGGCGGCGCATACCTCTTTTGCGTGCGCCACAGGATCCGCAAAACCCAGCTTGATTCCGCTTGCCGCCGCTACCGCCGCGGCTTCTTTCACCGCGGCTTCCAGCAGCGCGATGATTTCCGGATGCTCAAGCAATTTTCCGTTTTGCAGCCTGGTGATCACGGTCAGCGCGTTGATGCCGACATTCACCAGCAGCTTGTCCCAAATCAGCCCGATCACATTTTCGGAGATCTCTGTCTCCAGTCCCGCCTTTTCGAAAAGCGCCGCCGTTTCCTGTACTCTGCCTGTGCGGCACCCGTCCGGTTCGCCAAGAATGGTCTTGCCCCGGCCCGCATGGCGTATCTTTCCGGGGCCCAGCATGGTAGCGCCGTGCGCCGTAGTCCCGGCGAGGATATTTCCTTCGTTTACGACAGAAGCCATCTGCTCGATATTTCCCAGTCCGTTTTGAAGGCTCAGCACGAGGGTTTTTTCTCCGAAAACTGCCTTGCTTTCTTCCATGGCCTTTTTTGTCAGCGTGGACTTTACAAAGATGACAGCGAGATCTGCTTCGCCTATTTCTTTTGCATTTGTTACCGCGCGGACATTTCGGTACGAATGAATCCCGTCCGGCTCCTCCATGATGACGCCGTCCCGGTTGATTGCTTCCACATGTTCCGCCCAGACATCCAGGAGCCAAACCTCGGTTCCCGCCACCGTCGAAAGAAGCGCTCCGTAGAGTGAACCCATCGCACCGGCGCCTACTACCACAATTTTCATTTTCCTCCGCCCTTCTTCTTGATTGGATTGATCAGAGTTTTCCTAAATCCCCAGAGTTTTATTAAATCCCCAAATATGCCTTTTTCACCTGATCGCTATTCAGGAGTTCCGTCCCCGTTCCCTCCAAGAGAATCCGTCCGTTTTCTATGACATACGCTCTGTCCGCCAGCTTGAGAGACTGCCGCACATTTTGTTCCACAAGGAGGACGGTAACGCCTTCCTTTTGAATGTTCTTGATCAGTTCCATGATTTCGAGCACGACGATGGGGGCAAGGCCAAGCGATGGTTCGTCGAACATCAGCAAAATGGGATTCGCCATGAGTCCCCGGCCGATGGCACACATCTGCGCCTCGCCTCCGCTCAAAGAACCGGCCATCTGACCTTCCCGTTCCTTCAGCTTGGGCAGGAAACTGTAGACGTATTCCAGACCTTCTTTTCTGCCGGCCCGGCTTCTCTTGTTGTAAGCACCGAGCTCCAGATTTTCCCGTACGGTCAGTTTGGGAAAGAGCAGGCGCCCTTCCGGAATTTGTATCAATCCGCGTTCCACCACCTGATCCGGCCGCAGCAGATCGATGCGTTCTCCCTCGAATTCGATTTCTCCGGTAAAGGATGTTACCGTCCTCGAAATGCAGGAAAGCATGGTGGACTTTCCCGCGGCATTGGCGCCGATCACGGTGATGACCTCCCCTTTATTGACTTCCAGTGAGAGATCCCTCAGAACCTGAACTTCACCATAATAGGAATTGATATTTGAAAGTCTAAGCATCCTGTTCCTCTTCCTCCACCCCGAAATACGCTTCTATGACCTTGGGACTCCGGCTGACTTCTTCGGGCGTGCCTTCCATGATCTTCTTCCCGAAGTTCAGCACCATGACCCGCTTGGAGAGTGACATTACGGCCTCCATAATGTGCTCGATGAGAATGATGGTGATGCCGGAGTCGTTGATGTATTGAATGATCTTCACCATCTCCTTGACCTCGGTGGTGGTCAGCCCGGCCATGACTTCATCCAGCAACAGAAGCTTGGGTTGGGTAGAAAGGGCCTTGGCGATCTCCAGTTTTTTTCGCTCCCCGAGGTTCAGAAACCGAGCGACCGTGTCCTTCTTTTCTTCAAGCATGACGAGCGTTAACGAGCGCATGGCGATTTCTTCCGCCTCGGCATAATTGTTTGTATTACAAAATGCGCCTACCATGGCGTTTTCCAGGGTGGTCATAATGCCGAAAGGCTGAACGACTTGGTAACTTCTCGCGATTCCCATCTTCGCGATTTGATGAGATTTCTTTTTTGTGATGTCGGTACCGTTGAAGATCAGCGTCCCTTCTGACACCGGCAATGTTCCGTTGATGCAGTTGAACAAAGTGGTCTTTCAGGCGCCGTTGGGGCCAATCAGTCCCAGGATGGTGCCTTCTTCCACTTCCATGCTTACATTATCTACAGCGCTCAGCCCGCCAAACTTCTTGGTAACAGACTCGATTTTCAGTATCATATTCGACTCCTTCATTTCCCTTTTTTTAGCAAGCGCCTGAAAAAGATCTTCAGTTGGGGCAGGATACCATCGGGGCGGAACAGGATTACGGCGATGAGAACGAGTCCCAGCACCAGACCATGCAGACCGTTCACACCGGACAGGTAGCCGCGCAGCAAGGTACTGACCGGCGTCAGGATGAAAGAGCCCACCATGGGGCCGAAAGCCGTACCCATACCACCGGCAATGGCAAGCAGGATAAATTGTACCGAATGGGACATAGACATCACAGAAGATGGTTCTATGAACAAGATGTATTGGACAAATAAGGTTCCGCCAAAAGAAGTAAGCACCGCACTGATGACAAATGCCGACAGCATAGATTTGGTGGAGTTGACGCCCAGATTCTCCGCCGCTTCCTGGTTTTCCCCGAGCGCGACCAACTGGAAACCGAGTTTCGATTGCTCCAGCCAAGCACAGAGGAACAACACGACGATCATATACGCCCACATAAGAACAGAATAGGGAATCTTGCCGTCCCACATCATATTTTGGAGTCCCGGCTTGAAGGGAACCATCACACCCAGCGCTCCGCCGGTCAGATTTCTTGATGTGGTGGCGAATACCTTGAGAATCTCCGCAAAAGCAATCGTTGACAGGACGAAAAATGTCCCTTTTAGCCGCAAGGTCGTACCCCCGATGAGCAGTGCCGCCCCCGCCGCGATCACTCCGCCGACTAGCATCCCCAGCCACGGCGAGATCCCGAAGTTCAGGTATAACAAAGAGGAGGAATACGCACCAATCCCCATGAAAGCGGCGTGACCAATGCTGAGTCGTTTGCTGTAGCCGCTGTACAGGTTCCACGACGCCGACAACCCCGCCCAGAGGAAGGTCATGATCGCGATGTCCTGGAAATACCGATTGGGCAAGAAGAAGGGTACCGCTAAGGATGCTGCGGCGATAATCCACATTACCAGGTTTCGCCTGAATATTAGATTCAGTGATTTCATATACTACCCTCTTTACGCTTTCTTCCCAAATAAACCGTTCGGTTTAAACACCAAGACCAGGATAAATAACAGGAAATAGGCGGCCTGTTGGTAAGCGGCGCCGGCAAAATACCCGGCAAAACTCTCTATTACGCCGATGACCAGCCCCCCGATGATCGCTCCCGGAACGCTGGAGAGTCCGCCCAGCACCACGACGATAAAGGCGAGGGTGCTGAAATTCGCTCCAACCAAGGGAAAGGCAGGATAGATGGGAGAGAGCAGCAAACCTGCAAGCCCCACCAATACGGTTCCAATGACGAAGGCAAGCATGTATGTTTTCTTTATATTAATACCCATGAGTTGGGCAGCTTTTCCGTTTTGAGAAATGGCGCGCATGGCGGCGCCGGTGAAGGTTTTCTGCAAATACAGATAGAGGAGTACAGACGCTCCAATGGCGATCACGAAAGCCAGCAGCCTGGGGGTGTTCAGCGTGAGAAATCCCATGTTGGTACTGCTGTTGGTCATTGGGATGCGTATGCTGCGGTAGTCCGCTTTCCACAAGATCAGCGCCACATTTTGCAGCACCATGGAGAGCGCCAGGGTGAGCAGCATCTGGATGGAGTGATCTGAGTCCAGCACCCGCTCCATGATGAGTTTGAAAATAAGAAAGCCGATCACAGCCATCACGATCAGGTTGACCGGCAGGGATTGGTAAGGATCCAATCCGCCTTTGTTATAAATCCAATAGGCGATGTACATTGCGAGCATCAAAAACTCACCGTGTGCGAAGTTTACGAGACCGACCACACCGAAAATCAGCGCCAGCCCAACGCTGATCAGAGCATATATCCCGCCGGACATCAAGCCCGATATAAAGACTTGAATTATTTGTTCCATGTTTTATACCATTTCCGCAAAGGGAGGGATTCCTTTCTCAGGCCAAGCGGCCGCGGCTGCCCTCTATCATAGAGAGGCAGCCGCGAACCTGCAATTATTTATTTTGCCGCAATGGGAAGCGGAACATTGATCACATCCGCGGTTTTAAGCGCTTCCGGATATACCGTCTGAACCGCGCCGTCCTGCCACTGGTTGATGTTGGCTCTTGCGGACTGGTTCTGTCCTGTCTCATCGACGTCCCAGCCAAAGCCCAGGGCGGTCAGCGGAACATCGGTAGCAATCGCTGCTTCACGAATCCCGGCACTGTCCAGTGTCTTTGCGTTCGGCAGAACATTGTGCAGGAAGGTATACGCGCCCGCAAAGGCGGCTTCCGCTGCAACCGGTACCGTGGAAAGATCCGGAAATTCTGCGAGCATACGATCTCTGAAGGCCTGTACGGTTGCCTTGAGTTCGGGATCCGAATCAAACGCCGTGATCGGGAGGTTTGTGGGCATATCTGTGCAGAAGATGCCGTCGGAATCCGGCCCGATCGTGCTGGCGAATTCTGTTGAAGTCGTTCCTGCGCCGCAGCCCATCATGACTTTGGGCATAGCGTCATATTGGCGAAGCGTATCCACAAGCAAGATCGCATCGTTTACATAGTTGGCCGTGAAGAGCACATCCGGCTTTTCTTTCTTCAGATTCAAGACCATAGCCGACATGTCGGTGATGGAAGTGTTGTAGCTTTCACGGAGAACCACTTGCATACCCATGGCCTTCGCTTGTGCTTCCGCGCCATCCGCTACACCGGTGCCGTAGCTGGATTCTTCATGAATGATGGCGACTTTGAGTTCATTGACCGGGATTCCCAGCATTGGCGCCAATACATCTCCCACATATTCCACGCCCTTCCCGCCGCGGAGTCCGCCGCTGTCAATGATTCGAAACGCATGTTGGAAACCGGAGTTCGTCAGTTCATTGGCAATGCCACCTGCTTCTACAAGGGTGATGCCGCTTTTTTCGGTAACGCCTGCGATGGCAAGTGCATTGCCGCTGGCAAGAGAACCAAAAATGATTTCGACGCCCTGCTGGTCAATCAGTCGGCTCGCTTCTGTGGTGGCTGCCGTGGGATCCGGCGCGTCTGCTTCCGTCAGGGCTATTTGTCTGCCCTGGACGCCGCCTGCTTCATTGACAAAGTCCACCGCGATTTGGATACCTGCCAGGCACTGAGAGCCTAACAACGCGTTGCCGCCGCTGAGCGGGAAGATCGCTCCGACTTTCAGCGGATCTGTATTTGCCGGCTCTGCGGGAGTGTCCGCGGGTTCGCCGCTGCCGCCGCTCGCCGCCGGGGCGCTACTGCTGCCCGCCGCCGGTGTACTTTTTGCGCCGCAACCTGCGAATACTGAAATCGTCAGGATGAACGCCAACAAGAGTACTAATATTTTCTTCATCTTCTTCATTTAACTTCTGCCTCCTTTAATCAAACTTAAACCTGAGTTTACCGAAATATTCGTGAGCCTTGTAGCAGCTGCACAACATCATCATTCGCCACGCTTTGCTTTCTATCCTTTTTCTTTACGCCTCTTACCATCTTAGCATACGTGACCGCATAGGTTTGTCCTTGCTTTCTTGCGATAGACTTGTGAAGATACATACTAAAGATTTTTCGCTCCTTCCCTTTTGTGCTCCTATCAATATGATCTTCATAGTCTATTATTCTAGTTCGGGCTGCCTGTTTTGTCAAATCGGTTATTACCGAATATTCTGAATATTATAAATGCGAATATGCCGTCCCGCTGTCTTTTTCTTACGCGGACGACTTGGCCAGATCCTTCCAGGCCGACAGTGCTTTCATGTTTGATGGAATCATGGCAGCTTTTTTTCCGGAAAACAACGCTTTCATTGCCGTTTCCGCACTGGCGGGAGAGGCGACATTCGTCCTACTCAAAATGGCGCCCAGCATGACCATATTTGCAGCCTTATCTGTTTGAGACCGTATCGCGATCTCATTACAGTCGATATAGTTTACGTGAACATCCGACCGGACTGCTTTCCGCCGGATGAGTGAACTGTTTATGAATAGCTCACCGCCGGGGACAAGCAGCTCTTCAAATTTCTCCAAAGACGGTGTGTTCATGACCACCACCGCAGTGGGTTCATCCACTACCGGGGATGCGATGGGCCGTGAAGATACGACCACGCTGCAGTTGGCGGTCCCGCCACGCATTTCCGGCCCGTAAGCGGGCATCCATGTGACTTCTTTTCCTTCCAGCATGGCGGCATATGCAATCAGCTCTCCGATGAGCATGACGCCTTGACCGCCAAACCCCGCAATGATCAGCTTCTGTATCGTCATTTATTCTACCTCCCGAAAAACGCCCAATGGATAATAAGGAATCATATTGTCCCGAATCCACCCCAGCGATGCCACTGAATCCAGCCCCCAGTTGGTGGGGCAAGTGGACAGCATTTCCACAAAACTGAACCCCAAACGCTGTTCTTGCACGGAGAAAGCTTTTTCAACCGCTTTCTTGGCTTTTCGAACATGAGCGGGAGAGTCCAGAGACACTCGCTCGACATAAACAGCCCCTTCGACGGTGGCAATCAATTCCGCCATGCGAAGAGGTTTGCCGCTCACCGCTTCCGACCTTCCGTATATACTGGTGGTTGTCTTTTGACCGATGAGAGAGGTAGGTGCCATTTGCCCCCCCGTCATGCCGTAGATCGCGTTATTGATAAAGAAAGCACTGAATTTTTCACCCCTGTGTGCTGCGTGTACGATCTCGGCGGTACCGATGGAAGCCATATCTCCATCTCCCTGATAGGTAAATACGCAGGCTTCCGGATGAACGCGATGAATGGCGGTCGCCACCGCCGGAGCGCGCCCATGAGCGGCCTCGCACATATCTACGTTCATATATTGGTGCGCAATAATGCTGCACCCGACAGGCGCAACGCCGATGGTGTTTCCAAGGTCTCCTTTTTCGTCCAGGACTTCCATGATCAGGCGATGTGCAATGCCATGGGTACAGCCGGGACAATAAGTGCTGACAAGGGGAAGCATCCCCCTCGTATATTCAAATACCGTTTCCATGTATTTTGTCCTCTAAAAATTCCTTTGCTTCCCGAACGACTTGTTGAGGCGTGATCAGGATTCCGCCCACCCGGTGCACCAATCCCACCGGCCACCGGCCTCTCGCGGACAACTCAACATCCTGGATTAGCTGTCCCATGGACAGTTCTACGCTCATAAGTTTTCGCGTTCCCGGCCCTATGGCGTCAAATGCCTTTCGCGGGAAAGGCCATAGCGTTTTCGGACGAATCAGCCCGGTCCGAATGTCTTCGCCGCGGAGTATTTCCATGGCTTCTTTTACGACGCGCGCAGTGGAGCCATAAGCAACAAAGATCAACTCCGCATCTTTCAAATCGACACTCTCCCAGTCTGTCAGGGTTTCTTCGATCTCCCGATATTTCCCCCAATAACCTTCGATCATACCTTCCAGCGTTTCCGCATTTAGGTGCAGGGATTTGACCACATTGTGTTCCCGCTTGTCCCCATGACCCGTAAGCGCCCAGGGTTTGCCGACAGCAGCATCTTTCCCGAAGATATCCCGCATCGGCGGCAGCGTTACAGGCTCCATCATCTGCCCCAACATTCCGTCTATCAGGAACATGACAGGATTGCGATACCGATCAGCGGCGTCAAATCCGAACTGTAGCATATCGATCGCTTCCTGTATGGAAGAAGGCGCGAAAACGATCAAATGATAATCGCCGTTCCCCCCGCCCCGCGTCGCCTGGAAATAGTCCGCCTGCCCGGGTTGTATGCTGCCGATACCGGGGCCGCCCCGGGACGCGTTGATAATCACCAGGGGCAACTCGACAGAACACAAAAAGGACAAGCCCTCCTGCATCAGGGCAATGCCCGGCGACGAAGAGGAAATCAGCGTTCGCCCACCCGCCGCCGATGCGCCATAAGCCATGTTGACGGCAGCCAGCTCACTTTCCGCCTGCACAAAACCACCGCCTGCCTCCGGAAGCCGCCAAGACATATATTCCGCAATTTCATTTTGCGGGGTGATAGGATAGCCGAAGTAAAAACGGCATCCCGCCCGTATCGCTGCCTCCGCAAACGCTTCATTTCCCTTGAGTAGTTTCTTTTCCATGCACTCAGCCCATCATTTCCCGTTTCACGCAGATCGCTCCGTCGGGGCACATAAGTCCACAGCTGATGCAGCCGATACACAGATTCATATCTGTCACGCCTGCCGTATGATAACCCAATCCGTTGATCGATTCCTGATTGATGATGAGAATATTTTTCGGGCACACAGATACGCAAAGGCAACATCCTTTGCATCGTTCTGCATCAAATTCCACTTTATATTTGCTCATGCCTGACAATTCTCCGTTCCGTTCTTCGATTCTGTCGTATCGCGTCTGAGCAGCAGACCGTTTATGATTGTGAAACACGAATGTTGTATATTTCGTAATACAAAACAGTAGTTTTTATTGCGAAACGGTACCGGTAATTGTTTCACAATGTGAAACACCGTTTCGCATTGTGCTTTCTAACACTTATATTACTCTTTACAGCAAGAAAGTCAAGAGAAATTTCTAACAAGTATCCGTGTTCTAACGAAATCATGCTATCCTATGCCCCTGTATCGGGCGGGCAGTATAAGCAGAGCGATAATGTCATAATGGAGGTAGGTGTTGACGGTGCGCGGCGCGTTCGTTTTGCACCAACACCTGCGGACGAAACCGCCGCCACAATGGAGCAGCTGATCCTCTCCTATACGGACGCGCGCAGTTCTTACAACGTCAATCAGCTATTGCTAATCCCATGCTTTGTTCTTGACTTTCTGTGCATACACCCGTTTTCGGACGGCAACGGCAGGAACAAGACAGAGGGACAGGCCTTCTGTCTCGCCCACGAAAGACAGCCCAAAAACAGATGAGACCCTGACGGATTTTGTGGGGGTCAGAAATTCCGTCAGGGCCATATGAAAGGTATAAGAATAACTTGTATTAGAGAGTTATTCTGTCTTCGCGTGAAATCAGGCGGTCATCGGCTGGCTGCCATTCGCTTCGTCGTCTCCGTCCTCTTTTTCGTCCTTCGCCTTGTTGTATCTGTAGACGGCGAGGAAGATGATATGCACGAGGAATACGACGGCGACAAAGAGCGTCCACTTGTTGACCCACACCATCGGCAGACTCAGATCGTCGAGGATGAGCCAGACGATCATCGTCAGGAAGCCGATGACAATGGTCATAATCCGAAGCGCCATCGTGTACTTTCTCCGTTCTTCCTTCTTCTCCGTTTCTGCGTCTTCGTACCGAACCGTATCTTCGTCTTTGCGCTCTCTGCGTTTTGCGGCAGCACCGACAAGCAGCAGCAGGGCGACGATGACCGCGATCAGGGAGAGAATCAGCGAGAGCAGACTCCAGGCGCCGCTTCCGAAGAAACTGCCGAGCGGTACATTGCCGTTGGCAAGGTCGCTGAAGATATTGCCTGTCTGCGCGTCTAATCTGGCCTGATCATTTAAGATGATTTCAGGCGCCGGTGCGTCAGGAACCTGCGGTTCGACTTCCGTCGTCACCGTCGTGTTCGGATCCGGCGGTTCGATCGGCGCGGGAGGCGGGACCGGATCGGGATCCGGTTCTGTATCCACCACGACGACCGGAGGCACCACAGGCGGCGGATTGACCGGAGGCGGCGTAGGCGGTGTGGGAGGCGGTGGCGGCGGATTATACGTCCACTGTGCGGTATAGGTCGCATTCGCCGTAATCGCCGTACTGCCGTCAGGAATCACCGGCGACCAGCCGATAAAGGTATATCCGGACAGCGTAGCCGTCGGCACCGTGATGCCCGACGCGGACCAAAGCGTTCCGTAGTCGACCGGGTAGAACAGGATATTCCCGCCCGTATTCAGTTCGCCGCCGTTCGCGTCAAAGGTGATGATATAGGGAATCGCCTCATAGTAGAGGTGCAGGGCAAGACCGCCCGCGCCTACGGTTCCCGACGGAACGGCGGAAGGATGCGCAGCATTGTGCGTGTATCCGGTATAGACCGTCGTGGCCGGTGCAGTGAACGGCTGACCAAAGAGTGCCGTACCGCTGAGGGCTAAGGTGAAAGTCCCGCTATTCGGCCCGCCGACAAAGTGATGCGTGACCGTATAGGGATAGAGGTTTGCCGTCCACCTGGCATAAATCGTGGCATTGCTATCCGGCATATTGGGCGCGCTTGTCAGCGTTTTTGTAAGTGCGCTGTCCAGATACCAACCGCCAAAGGTATGTCCTGTGCGCGTCGGGGAAGCCACAAAGCCGTTGGCGTTCGCGATCGCAAGCCCTGTGCCGTAGGTTTCCGCAGGGATGGAGGCCGGGGTAGTAGGCGCATCCGGCGTACCGTTCAGGACGTAGGAGAGCTGATGGGTACTGCGCGTCCATGTCCAATGGGCATAAAGATTTACGGTCGTGTCCGCAGGCTGCTTTAAGACAGGGGCGGTCGCCGCATAAACGACAGGACCGTCCGCGCTTGCCGCCCAGCCATCAAAGACATAAGTCCCGTTGGCCTTGACAGGCAGACCGATAGGCGAGCCTGTGGGCGCAGAGTCATTTGCCGTCGAAATCGGATTGGCGTTTACGGCCGGCAGTGTGATTGCCGGGGTCGGCTGTGAGGCGTCTGACGGCAGGTTCACGTGATATTGGATATTCCAGCGCGTGGCCTGCAGACCGAAGTCGCGGGTAACAGCGTCGTTTGCCCCAAGCGTAACATCATAGGTATTGGTACCAACTGCCGGTTCGATGAACTTGAAATGCGGCTCATTAGGAACAGACACGGTATAGTTGCCCTCCGGCAGATTTTCAAAATGATATTCACCTAACAGAGTGGTCGTACGTGTCAGCGGATAATCGCCGAACAGCGTATTCAGCAAAGCCTGAAGTGCCGTGTCAGCCGTGGTCAGCGTCACTATAACGTTTCTCTGAAGGTCGTCAAGCAGCGTACCCGTATAATCGCCCGAAAAGTCGCTGTCCTTATAGACCTTCCCCTCGATAACAGAGGCCGAGGAGGCGACCGGCGGTGCGGCGGGTGTAAACGGCGACAGACTATCGGCGGTGCCATACGCATTGTTGTTAAGAGAGCTTCCAAAGTCAAATGTATCAATTCTGGTGGTGAAGCTCACCGAACCCTCGCCCTTGACGGCGACATTGCCCACGGTGAAGCGCAGGGCGGTGGCACCCGCACTGGCGGTGGGAGCGCCGGATACCCACGTGATACCCGTGCCTCCGGTCGGGTCTGCCTCAAGTGCGGTAACTACACCGGCAGACGCGTCCGTCGTGTATTCCACACCGACACTGTCCGCGTTCACGTTGGTAATCGTAAGCGGAGCGCCCAAGCCTGTTGTACCGCGCGCGTCGCCGTTGTAGGGCAGCACATCGACCAACACAACGCCGGTGGCTGCGTCGGTGGAAAAGTTCACGTAGCGCAGTGTCCAGGTAACCTCGCTGCCCGGCTGTGCAAAGCGCGTGCTGACGGTCTTTTGCATGGCAAACTCATTTAACTGATTAAAAGAGATGCGCGCCGTGTCCTGACGAAGATTCTCATTCAGATTGTCGGAGGGAGAGCTTATGACGGCTGTGGCATCATAGGTGCCGGTCGTGGTGCCGATGGTGGCAGAAACAGGGATGTTCAGGGTGGGCAAAGCGCCGTTGTGGGTCACTGCCGAGGCAAACGTGAACGTCAATACCCTGCTGCCGCCAACGACAGCAGAAGCAGCGGATGCCCCGAGTCCCGGGTAGGTTTTGCTCAGTTCCGCTGCAAGCGCGACTTCATCCACTAAAAAGTGGGCGGCATTGGGTATGGTGACGACTACCTGCAGGTCTTGCGCGGTGCCGGTGGTGGGGGTGCGATAGTCGCGGCTGCTATAGGTGCCGGCATTATTGCCTGCTACCCAGGGTGTCATTTTGAGTACTTGCACCGTGCCTGGTGTCTGTACATTGCTGCCGCTGAACTCGTTTTGCCACGCAAGGTCAACATCGATACCGGCGGGATTGATGTTTGTAGATTCCGCCAGGGATGTCAAAGCCTGTTGTTCCGATGTGTAAAATGAGTAGTGGTTCATATTGGTGATAGGCGCATCACTCTTTACAACCAACGGAATTAAGAGGGTGCAGCCCTCTCCGGCAGGAAAGGTTGCTGTTGGGTCGTTGGTGGTCAGTCTCACGGCATTGATATTACTGTCAACGCCTGGTTTTGTTGTGCTCCAGGCTCCAACCAGGGTTGAAGGGTCGGAGGGATTGTCAAGATGCCCATAAGACACCGTGTAGACTACGCCGTTGATAGTTTGACCGCTTACATTTGCTCTGGGGTCAAACACAGCGATGTCCTCATCCCAGGACGCTATGATTTCAAGACCGGTATGAGGGGTGGTCATGCCACCGCCCGGAGCAGTAGGAACAGTAAATGTACAAGTCTCGCCTTTGTGTAAATCGAAAGCACGACCACTGATACTACTGATGTAATTCTCCTGCCTTACCACATTGTCAAGCCGAGGAAAGGCATAATTGTTCGTATTCCTGATTCCACCACTGGCATACGAAGTAAGTCCTGGCGTACCAGAATTCATCCCTGTAGTCGTTGAGAGCAAAGTCATAGTGTTCGCGGTTCCGCTTGTTGTTGAAAGGGAAGAAGCCGGTGTCCAAAAATCTACTCGAACGACTTTAATGTAATGTGCAAAGTCTGGAACAGCACTGCCCACGTAGGTAGTCGCAGGTCGTGCGCTTCTGAAGGACGTATCAAATCCTGAATAGGTAATCGTATGTTTGTTTACGAGACCCTTTTCAAGATAAGACTGAGTGCCAGAATTAATGAGGGGAAAGCTATTCATAGAAGCAGTACCGGAGGCACTAAAACTATAGACTGCGGTTGGAACGCTGGTTGTCACTTCGAAAGTACAGGAACCAAGGGGGGCAATGCCTTTTACGCCTTTATTGGGGTCGATGACTGCATATAAACCAAAACTGTAGCCTATGCGAGCGCCGATCTGGGTTGAGAAATTATTACTAGCATCTTGATTCGGGCCATTATTAATAAGTCTTCCGTTGGTATCACCCGTAGTTATGCGGTAATTTGGCGCTGCTGATACGGTTACCTCGGCCGTATCTAATCCGGTGACTGCTACACCACCTATTGTCGCACTGGCTATCTTGACCTTATCCCCTTGGTTGTGGTTGTAAACCCGCGCCTTGAGTTCAAGATTTCCGCTGCCGTTTATGTCGCGCACCACAGTCAGCGTTTGGCCGTCAGGGCTGATGGAACTGCCTGACTTGGCTTCTGTGAGCGCGCTTGAATCCCATTCCATACCAACCGGCAATACAGCAGCAGTGATTATTTCACCGGCAGTACCGAGCACGTAATTGAGTTTGTAGGTTATGAAGTCGTTGTTGCGAACAATTTTGTTGTTATTAGCCGTGTCATTACCCGCGCCGGCGACGGCGTCAAACCATCCCTCGCCGTCATAAAGAACTTCGATGGAAGCGCTGGTAATGCTACCGGCGTCTAAAGCCTCAATGTCACTCCCAAGCGCCCCTATTGTCATTCCGGGCGCTTCTATGTCACCCGCCGACGCCTCATCTGTCATTGTGGATTGCGGGCCTGTGCCCGCAATGACAGACGTGCCATCGCCATCACTGTCATCCTGCGCCCCCTCTTCGTTCAGAGCGCCGATCGCTCCGCTCTCTACCACGGCGTCGAAGATGACATCCCCGGATACGACAAAAGCGCCAATGTCGGCGTAGCCTTCGGCGGCAAGCAAGTCTTCTCTATTTGTATATATTATGGGATTGTCCCCGGTCTTCCAGCCTAAGAATTGGACGGTGGATTGCGGGTCAGAGTCCGCAATGACAGAATCGTCTGGGAGCGCGTCCGGCGGTAAGGTGGCCTCGGTTTGGCCTTCTGCGGAAACTACGGTTCCGGTCTTTATGACCTCGCCGTTATACCTAAATTCTACTGAAAACGGCACCCCCCCCCATTGGAAGAATTTGCCATTGCCGCGGTAGTCATACCCGTCAGCATCACCACGGCGAGAAGGACAGCAAACATCCTTTTCGCGACTTTACCAATACCTTTTTGCCTCATCTTCATACCCCGGGGAACCCCCTATCCTTTCTGCAACTACTACAAACTTTAACTTTTCTATATCTCAACTGCTTTAACTATTCCATGTCATTCCGGGCGCTTCATTTGTCATTCCGGGCGCCGACCCGGAATCCACCGTCACTCCCGCCAATCATACGTTCTGTCATTCCCTTAGATTCCCGCCTGCGCGGGAATGACACCGAACAGCAATAACGAACCACTTTAACGATATTATTTATTACATACTCTTTTTAAAATTATACCCGCTATCGCGGTGGTTGAAACATATATCATGAATAAAATGATTTTGTGACCCCCTCCTTTTATACTTGAGTAGAAGCGTATCATTTCAATTTACTGCCTGGGAAAGAAAACTTTTTTGAAATTTTTTTATATTTTGTGCGTTTTATTGAAAATTCAAGGTATCCGCGAATCACACTGTCATTCCCTTAGATTCCCGGTAATAGTCATCCAGGATGAACTCGGAATTCTCACCCCAGAGGAGCGTATCCGGCGTCTGCAGGTTTTTATAGGTTTCGGATGCCGCAAAATCCCGAAGACAATCATCAAAATCCCGGTTTTCTTTGATCGACATGAGTTCGGCCACGCGCTCGGTTTTCATGAGGATCACAGAAGTCAGATTTTTTCCTTTGTAATCATATTTCCCGTCGCTCATAATGTCACTCTTTCAATCATCTTGAGATGGGTCAGCGCCTTTTGCGTGTGAACCGATACTTGGTCGCTTGCTTTAAAGAAAGCAAGTTCGTACAGCGCTGCGGCTTCACTCAGCGTTCCATCAAGAAACAGCGAGATTACAAGCATGGTATTGTCATTCGCGACAGGCCCACGAATCACATCATAGCCATGTTGTACTCCACCCTTCACGCGATTTTCTTTGATGATCTCCAGCCACTCGCCGGACAGTCCTGAAAACTCTTTGTACTGCAAATCCTCTGTAATCTCAAAATCAAAGACGTACAGATGCTTGCCCGCCCCACCATAGCGTTCAAAAATAGTCCGTGCCCAGTGTTCAGCTTGCTCCTTGATCGTCGTTGTATAAAAACCGCGACCAAAGTCACGGCGATTTCTTGATTTGGAAATATCGACGACATCGAACTCGGAATTCGAGCCATGATACAACCGCAAAAGGCTCATGCCGTCATCCTTGCGATCACATCCTCCGCAAATCCAACGCTTTCGTCAAGACTCTGCGTATGAAGCGTTTCGTAGTTCTCGCGAATCAACGCAAGGACGTTGTATTTCCGAAGCATATCAAAAGCTTCAACCGCAGAAATGCCGTGGCTGTTCGCATAACCGACTACCGCCGCTACCACCATTAAATTGGAATCTCTTTCTGCTTGTGTCATTTCGATACCTCAATTTTATTTTATTCATTTCATTTGCTCCTGAAGCGGAGTAAGGTTCAAATCACTTTGCAAAGTTGCCATCTTCAACCTTCTTTCCGGTCTTCGTGTGGCTTGCGGCGATTGTCAGAGTCAGAATACCATAATCCATCGTTTATGAGAAGGAAGTTTGACCGATCAAGGAGGCTTAAAAATTCGTTTCGGGAAGTATTCCCCGGAACCGTCCCAATTTTGTCTTCGCCCCCCGAAACAGGATTACTTGTGATATGGTTCGCCGCGCCGGATGCGGAAGGCCCTGTAAATCTGTTCCAGCAGTATGACGCGCATAAGTTGGTGTGGGAACGTCATGTCGGAAAACGAAAGACGCAGATCGGCGCGCGCCAGTATGGATGGAGCCAGGCCTGTAGAGCCGCCGATCACGAAAGCGAGATGACTTTGACCACGGGTGCCAACCTGTCCAATCCAATCCGCGAAGCCTTCAGACGAGAACCGTCGGCCGCAGATATCGAGGGCAATCACGTAGGTGCCGGAGGCTTCACCGCCTCGGGCACAAGACGATTGGCTGTTTAAAGCGCTGAGAATCGCCGTGCCTTCGGCGCCTTTTGCGATTTCTTCTTCCGCTGCAGACGCGCCCTTCGCCAGCCTGCCCTCTTTGATCTCTATCACGGATACGCGGGCATAGGGAGTTAGCCGTTTCAGATACTCTGCACACGCCTCACGCAGGTAAGTTTCTTTCAGCGAACCGATACAGATTATTTCAATATTATGCAAAAATCCTCTTTGGAAGCACTGATTCAATCCGGAGCGCGCATCTCCTCTTTTCATCAGCGCTTCTCTTTCCTTTCACATTACACAGGGGGACGCAGGGCAGTGGTTTCAGACAGACTCTCTGTCTCGCGCAATCACAACAGACCCTGTCCCGCACAATCACAACCGGTAGATCAGGCTTGGGGTGTCGCGCAGCAGGACGCCCAGGTAGAGGCTTTCGCCTGTGTATAGGCCGGCCCGGGCGAGCAGGGTGATGACCGTGCGTTCGGCCAGAGCGGGGGTGTTGTTCTCGTCGCTGAGGTGAGCGAGCAGGACGACGCGCTTGTGGCCGCGCAGAGAGAACAAACGGGTCAGGGCTTCGGCGGCCTGGGCGTTTGAGAGATGGCCGCGTTCGCTGAGGATGCGCTGTTTGAGCAGCCAGGGATAGCTGCCTTCCCGCAGCATTTGGGTATCGTGATTGGACTCGAGGACGAGAACATCGGCGTCGGCTACGCCTTCGAGGATTTCATCGGTGACGGCGCCGGTGTCTGTCACGATCGCAACCTCTTTGCCGCCCGCCGCAATGCTGTAACCGTAAGGGTCCGCCGCATCGTGCAGAGTCCGGAAGGCCCGCACTGTCATATCGCCGATTTGGATGGGTTCTTCCGGCAGGATGGGTTTGCGCCGTCGGTGCGGCACGTCACTGTCAAAGGCGGCCCCTTCTCCGGCCCGGCGGCAGGCGCGTTCTACAGCCTCGATCGTGCCGGAGGAAGCGAAAACCTTCGCCTGTGGCAAGCGTTTCATCAGCACGCGGACGCCGCGCACATGATCGATGTGCTCGTGTGTCAGAAAGAGGCTCTTGACGTCTTCGGGTTTTGTCTCCGCGCGTTCGAGTTGTTTGAAGATCCGTGTCGCGCTGATACCGGCGTCGATCAGAACGGCGGCGGTGTCCGTGCGCACCAAATAGCAATTTCCGCTGCTGCCGCTGGAAAAGGCGCATACTGACAGGCTCATTTTCGCGCCTCCTCCGCGCCAAGAGCCGCGAGGGCGTCGGCGCGATTGTTTTGTTCTACAATATGAAGGAACTCTTCGAATGTGAACGTATCCCCGTTCTTTTCCCGGAACTTGGCAAAGGCCTTTTCCATTGTCTCTTGCCGCGCGGTGGGAACCATATGGCCTTTGACGATATAAACGCGAAAATCCAAGGCGGGCACAAACGCGAGCAGGCGCTCCCAAAGATCCTTGTTTTCCACGAGTTGTTTGTTCGCGGTCTTCCAGCCGTTGATTCGCCAGCGTTCATACCAGCGCTTTCTCAGGCAATCGGCCACGTACGCGCTATCCGTGAAGACGCGCACAGGGTAGTCCGGTTTGGTGATCGCGGACAGAGCCTCGATCAGGGCGAGAATCTCCATGCGGTTGTTCGTGGTATTGCGCTCGCCGCCGTGCAGTTCTTTTTGCCGGCCGGCAAATTCGAGAACCACACCCCAGCCGCCTGTGTTTTCGTCAAATTGATTGCCCGGGCAAGCACCGTCCGTGAAAATATCGAGATATCCGGTTCCCATACCGATTCAACCTACGCCAAAATATCGGCGATCATGATGGTGCGGTCGTCTTTCGCGTTTAGCAGACCGTATTTTGCCGCCTCTTCCGCGATCGCGTGCGCGGCGTATCCGCCGTCATAATCCTTGCACTTCCCGGCCATGACGCGTACGCCTTCGGACCCGAAGGTACCGCCTTTTGACACATCGAATTCTTCTACAATGCCGTCCGTGAACAGAATGAGTCTGTCTCCGGGGTTCATGCCGATAATCTCGTCTTCATAAGAGTCCTCGTCCGCGATCGTACATACGGGGAGACCCTTGATGGGAATCGTTTCTACACGGCCATTTTCGCGAACAATGATGGGATAGCAACCATGTCCGGCATTTGCGATCGAGAGTTCATGCCGCCGCCGGTCGTATAAACAGAGCGCCATGGTGATATATAGCGCAGTGTCGGCCTCGAGAGAATTGAAATCACTTACAAGTTTTCCGAGCAGGCATGCGGGGCCGTCTTTGGCCTTTTCTATGTTGGCGCGAACGCGTTCCCGCATATACACCGTTAGCAATGCGGCCTGGATTCCGTGTCCCGCCACATCCGCGATATAGAGCAGAAATTCATCTTCGCTCACGCGCACGATGTCGAAGAAATCGCCTCCAAGGTCATCGGCCGGCTGATAAAACGAATTGACCGCAATCGTGTCAAAATAGATCGCGTTTGCCGGCAGAATCCTATTTTGAATACTTTTGGCGATCTGCGTCTCTTGGTGTATTTTGCGCAAGGTCTGCCGCATCGAGTCATTCTCTTGTTTCTGCTCGGAGACGTCTTCAAAAAAATCAACGCGGACACGGCCCTCTTCCGCAAGATCTACCTCTGTCCCGATCATCCGAAACGGCATATCGGCGATCAGGATGGTTTTGAACGTCCCCTCGGCCGATGCGAACGAATCCGCCTGCCCGGCATCGTAAATAATAGACGACGCTTTGCCCGCGTGATTGCCAAATAAGGCGCGCATTTCGCGGTTCATATAGAGGATTTCTCCGGATTCCAAGAGAATCCAGGATGATATTGGGAATTTTTCCAATAATATACTGATTGCATCGATTTTCGAGGCCATTACCTGTTTTTCCCTGCCGTCATAATCCTTGCACTTCCCGGCCATGACGCGTACGCCTTCGGACCCGAAGGTACCGCCTTTTGACACATCGAATTCTTCTACAATGCCGTCCGTGAACAGAATGAGTCTGTCTCCGGGGT